>NZ_JABWRU010000040.1:0-7992 GCF_014269165.1 Pseudomonas sp. SWRI68
CTGCGCGCAGAACGTGCGGGAGTTCCGCAAGGAAAGCCTCAAGCACTACAGCGCCGACCTGACCTACACCCTGGTGCGGGCGGCGGGCGGTTTCAAGATCCACCGCAAGGTGATCAGCCTGATCAACAGCGACGATACCCTTGCCGGTATCGGCTACATCCTTTGAGGAACTGGCCATGAACCAAGTTGCATTGGTAACCGGCGCCGGCCAGGGCTTGGGCCAGCGCTTCTGCGCCCAACTGCTTGCCGCGGGCTTTGACGTGGTGGTCTCGGACCGCGACCTGGCACTGGCCCAGGCCAGCGCCGCACACCTGCAGCAAGCGCAGCAAGGGCAGGGCGGCCGCACCCTGGCGGTCAAGCTCGACGTCGCCAGCAAGGCCGATTTCGAGCAGGCCCTGGCCCAGGTACTGGCGCATTTTGGCGCCTTGCACGTGGTGGTCAACAACGCCGCCGTGACCAAGACCACGCCGCTGATGCAAATCACCCCGGAGGAGCTCGACGCAGTGGTCGGGCTCAACCTGCGCAGCGTCTTCCTCGGCTGCCAGGTGTTTGGCGCGCACCTGGCCGAGGCCGGTTACGGGCGGATCATCAACATGGCCTCGCTGGCCGGGCAGAACGGTGGCACCGCCACGGGTGCCCACTACGCCGCGAGCAAGGGCGCGATCATCACCCTGACCAAGATCTTCGCCAAGGAATTCGCCGCCCGCGGTGTCACGGTCAACGCCATTGCCCCCGGCCCGATCGATTCGCCGGCGGTGCATGCCGCGGTACCAGCCGAGCGCCTGCCGGGCTTGCTGGCGAACATCCCGGTGCAGCGCCTGGGTGACGCCGGCTTCCTTGGCGACCTGATCGTGCAACTGGCGCGGCCCGAGGCCTATTTCACCACCGGGGCAACCTGGGACGTGAACGGCGGCCTGTTCATGCGTTGAAATTTTCGGGGGCGCAGCGCGCCTCCTGTCGTTACACGGGACACCGGCCATGAATGAACAATTGTTGAACGTAGTCGTGCGCAAGCGCGAGATCCAAGGGGCCGACGTGGTCGTCCTCGACCTGGGGCGTGCCGATGGCACGGCGTTGCCGGCCTTCGAGGCGGGGGCGCATGTCGATATCCACGTCGCGCCTGGCCTGGTGCGCCAGTACTCGCTGTGCAGCGACCCGGCCGATGCCACGGTGTATCGCCTGGGCGTGCTCAAAGACCCCGCTTCACGCGGCGGCTCGGTGGGGGTGCACGAGACCTTGCTGGAAGGGCGCGCGTTGCAGATCAGCGCGCCGCGCAACCTGTTCCCGCTGGCGGCGCAGGCGCGCCGCTCGATCCTGCTGGGTGGCGGTATCGGCATCACGCCGATGATCGCCATGGCCCATGCCCTGCACCAGCAGGGCGCGGACTTCGAACTGCATTATTGCGGGCGCTCGCGCAGCCGCAGTGCGTTTCTCGAGGCACTGGCGGCGGCGCCGTTTGCCGCACGGGTAGTGACCCACTTCGACGACGAAGACCCGGCACAGCGCCTTGACCTGGTGGCGGTGCTAGGCGCTGCCAACCCAGGTACCCACCTGTACACCTGCGGCCCGTCCGGCTTCATGGACTGGGTGATCGAAGGGGCTCGCCGGCAGGGTTATACCGAAGACCATATCCACAAGGAGTACTTCCAGGTCGAGGTCGATGCCAGTGGCGAAGGCTTTGAAGTGGTGGCCGCGCGCAGCAACAAGACCGTGCAGGTCGCCGAGGGGCAGACGATTCTCGAAGCGTTGGCGCAGGTCGGCATCAAGATTGATATTTCCTGCGAGCAGGGCGTCTGCGGGACGTGCATGTGCGAGGTGCTCGAAGGCGAGCCGGACCACCGCGATGTGTACCTGACCGATGACGAAAAAGCCGCGAACGACCAGATCCTGGTGTGCTGCTCGCGGGCCAAGTCCAACAAGCTGGTGCTGGGTATCTGAGGAGCATGACCATGGTAGACGTAAACCAGTTTCGCAATGCAATGGCGCTGCTCGGCGGCGCCGTATCGGTCATCACAACCGATGGCCCAGCAGGGCGTTTCGGCTTCACCGCATCGGCAGTGTGCAGCGTGACCGACGCACCGCCTACCTTGCTGGTGTGCATGAACCGCGCGTCTTACTCCAACGAGCAATTCAAGGCCAACGGCGCGTTGTGCGTGAACGTGCTGGCCGGCACCCATCAGGAACTGTCGGGGGCGTTTGCCAACCGTAACCTGAGCACGGAAGAACGCTTTGCGACCACCCACTGGACCGTGCTGGAAAGCGGCGCGCCGGTGATGCAGGAGGCGTTGGTGAACTTCGACTGCCGTATTGCCCAGGTGCATGAAGTGGGGTCGCACAGCATTTTCTATTGCGAGATCCAGGATATCCGCCATGGCGGGGCGGACGATGGGCTGGTGTATTTCAACCGGGCCTATCACCGGGTGTGCGAGGACTCTAAAGCCTGCTGAATTTGGGGGCCGCCACGCGGCCCCAGCTTTCACGGTGTCTCGAGGTTGTGAAACACCACTTCCAGCATCCGGTTCAGCCGCTGCACCTGCGCCTCGGTCAGCCCCTTGAAGCTGCGCTGGAACAGCTCCCGGGTCACGTCCTGCATGCGCTCGATGTTCTGCAGGCCGACTTCGGTGATGCGCACCTGGGTCACGCGCCCATCCTCAGGGCTCGGCGCAGTATCGACCAGCCCATCGTCTTTCATGCGGTAGACGATCTTGGTGATGGTCGAGAGTTTGGCAATGGCATGGGTGGAGATCTCGGAAATACTCGATTCACCGTTCTCGTTGAGGATCCACAGCACGCGCCAGCGCGGCACGTCGAGGTCGATCTTCTTGAGCAGACGCTCCATGTTCTGGGTGTAACGGCCATGCACACGGGCCAGCCAGTAGAAGGGGAAATCCTCCTTGCGAAATTCATCGCTGGCCGGGTCGTGATGGCTGTGGCCTTTGTTTTTCGAGTTGCTCATCGGTTCACTACTTGTGCGGAAATAGTCGCGACATCATAGCCGTTTCCGCGTATTTGGCTACCGCGAAACGGTCGGGAATTACTGGAATATTCAGTTGACATTTCAAGTAATCGGCCCGCATTTTAGCGGCTGGGCCAAGGCCCGGCATCCATTCTTGAAGAGGGCTGCACAACAATGACAATCATAGTAGAAACCCTTGATCTGGGCGGCACCGGCCCCCGGGTCGTGGTCAAGGACACCATCGATGTCGCCGGTACCGCCAGCCGCGCCAGCAGCCAGGCGTTAGAGGACGCGCCGCTGGCCGAGCGCCATGCCGAGGTGGTCAGCCAGTTGCTGGCCGCCGGTGCCCGCCTGACCGGCAAGGTCAGCCTGCACGAGCTGGCGTTTGGCACCACCGGGATCAACCGCTATACCGGCACGGCAGCCAACCCGCGTTTTCCAGGGCGCATTCCCGGTGGCTCGTCCAGCGGTTCTGCCGCTGCGGTGGCGGCGGGCCTGGCAGACTTCAGCCTGGGTACCGACACCGGCGGTTCGGTGCGCGTCCCGGCCTGTTGCTGTGGGGTGTTCGGCCTCAAGCCGACGTTCGGCCGGGTAAGCCGCAAAGGCGTGATGCCAGCGCGCACCAGCCTCGACTGCGTTGGCCCGTTCGCCGCGAGCCTGCCGATGCTGGTGCGTGCCATGAGCATGATCGACCCCACCTTCGTCCCCGCCCAGGTGCCGACCAAGGTGCGCATCGGTGTGTTGCGGGTGACCGCCGAGGCTGCCATCCACAAGGTGGTACACGGGGCGCTGACGGCCAGTGGCTTGCCTTTGGGCAACGTCGAGCTCAAGCATTTTGGCGCTGCCTACGACGCCGGCATGGTGGTGATCAACCGCGAAACATTCGAAGGCTGTGGCCACCTTCTGCAAACCGGCAAGGTCGGCAGCGATATTGCCGGGCGCCTGGCGGCAGCGGGGCAGACCACGGACTCGGCGCTGGCCGAGGCTGAAGAGGTGCGTCGAAGGTTTACCGATGAAGTCGACCAGGCCCTGGCCAGCTTCGACGTCCTGGCCCTGCCGACCCTGCCGGACTTCCCGCTGCGCCTGGAGGATGCTGCCGACACCCGGGCGGTGCTGGGCATGACCTCGCTGGTGCGGCCGTTCAACCTGTCGGGGCACCCGGCGTTGAGCATCCCGCTGGGCAGCGAGGCCGGCTTGCCGGTCGGCCTGCAACTGGTGGCGGCGAAGGGCGCCGACGAAAAACTGTTGGCGGTGGCCGAGCGCTTGCTGCTGAACCTGTATGCCGGTAACGAGCACTGAGGCCAGCGTAGCCATGACCGATATCCTTGAACTGCAGGCCCGGCTGCTCTGCTTCGAACACCAGCAGGCCATCCGCGTCTGCATGAACCGCTACATGGCGCTGTGCGACCAGTTGGACGCCAGCTCACCGCTCGATGAACTGGCGGGGTTGTTCTGCCGTGAGGCGGTGTGGGAAGGCAAGGGCGCCAAGTACGCCGAAAGCTTTGGCGGCTACCGTGGCCGCGAGGCGATCCGCGCGATGTTTGCCACCTACATGAAGACGCCGGCGCACTTTGCCTTGAATGTGCACTTCCTGACCAGCGAGGTGATCGAGGTGGCCGGTGATGAAGGGCTTGGGCGCTGGGTGATGTTGCAGACCAGTACCTTTGCCGACGGCGCGTCGCACCTGAATGCCGCCCGGTTGACGGTGCGCTTTGCGTTTGAAGAGGGGCGCTGGCGCATGGCGCATTTCCAGACCGAGAACCTGTTCAGCCGGCCGGTTACGGGGTGGAACAGCGAGGCGCCGTTGCCGGTGCCTGAGTAGAGCGTAGGGCCATTGTTGCTGGGGCCGCTTTGCGGCCCCAGCAGTCTCCCGCTCAAAACGTGCTGACGAACACCACCTGCCCATACAGGTTGTCATTGTTGCTGCCCAACTGCGTCCCCCCTTGCTCGGCACTGCGATCCGGCTGATACAACCCCACCAAGGGCACGACCATCAGGTGATCATTGAGGGTCCATTCGGCATAGATATCCAGCTCACGCCCGTCCACATTGCCCAACCTGCGGTCGATGGTATCGAAGTTGAACGCCATCACCCCGAGGTTCAGCGTGGGGCTCGGGCTGACCACCAGGCCTACCTTCTGCACCCGCGCATTGCTATTGAACGGCCCGGCATAGTTGCCCGCCACTTCGCCCTGGAACCACGTCCCCAACCCGCGCCCAAGGCCGTAGAACAAGGTGTCGTACTGCTCTGAAAAGCGGCTGTAGCGGTAGCTCAGGTTCGGCTGCCAGGGCAGGTTGGCGAAGGTCCAGCCTGCTTCCAGATACCAGGCATCCTCGGTGGCGGTGTGGGGCTTGTCCTGTTTGGCGTATTCCCCGGACAGGAACAGGTTGTCTACCCCGGCATTGCCCTGGCCACGCAGGCTGTAGGTTTTCATGCCGTCGCGTTCCAGTTGCTGGGGCGAGGCGTATTGCTCGTCGACATGGGTGGTGGCGATGTAGGTCAGGCCGACCGTGCCAGCGTCCGCCACGTGTTCCAGGGTGGCGACGTGCATTTCGGTGTTGGCCTGGGCGCGGTTGTCCGATTGCAGCCACATCAGGTCGCCGCGCCAGCCGCTGCTGCCACCCAGGCGCAGCACGGCGGTCTTGTCGAAGCTCTTGCGCGCCGCCAGGTAGTAGGCGCCACCCCGGTTGAACTGCCCATCGGCCAGGCCATGGCCAACGTTCAGCGAGTCCCCCTGAAGCAGAAAACCATCGCCCACGGCGACCATCTGTTTGCCGAACGACAGGTCGATACCGTCCTCGCCCAGCAGCGGTACCAGGTTGCCGGACTTCCAGCCCAGGTAGGCATCTTCGATCTTGCTGGTGCGTTCGCTGCCGTCGCTGAAGCCTGCTGCGTCACCGTCCCCCCAGGTCGCCGAGCTGAGCAGGGCAAAGGCGCCATACAACGCCCCCATGCTCCCCAGGCGCTGGTCGGCACTCAAACCATACTTGATGTAGCCCTCTTGCCAGGAGGTAGAGCCGGGTTGGTCACGGCCAATCACGTAGCTTCGTTCGCTGTGGAATGCACCGAACACGGCTTCCACATTGGCGTTCAGGTGACGTTCGGCATCGCTGTACAGCTCGTGCGCGGACGCACCCAGCGAAGCCCCGGCCAGGAGTGCGGCCAAGGTACGGCGGTACGGGCGGTGGTGCATGGTCTGGCTTCCTTTGTCATGGTTTTTGGCAGAAGTTCCGAAGACATGCCAATGATCATGAAGCAAGCCCCGGCACGGGCTTTTGCCCTGGCTGCCAGTTGCCTTTGGCGTTGTGCCAAGCTGATGCGAGGGGGTGGGAAAAACGCAGAAGGCCCCGTTGCGGGGCCTTCGTGGGCAGGTAGCGTTACTTGAGGCCGGCGAGGAAGCACGTCACCGACTGGCGCTCGTCGGCATCCGGCAGCCCTGCGTAAGGCATGTAGGTGCCGGGCACCGCGGCTTGTGGCTGCGCGATGAAGGCGCCGATGGCTTGTGCCGTCCAGGCCGCCTGGCGGGTTTTCATGGCCTGGGAGTAATTGGCCCCTGGCACGCTACCGGGGGTGCGGCCCACCACGTCGTGCAGGTTGGGGCCCATCAGGGTCGGGCCATCCTTTTGCGCCGAGTGGCACGCCGCACAGTCGCGCGCGAATACCTGTTCGCCTTGCTGGCGTTGCGGGGCTGCACAGTCTTCGGCCAAGGCCAGCGGGCTGGCCAGGGCGGCAAGCAGAAAGGGCACTATGAACTTGCTGGATACGACGGTCGACATCACGCACGGTTCCTGGGTAAGGCAGCGCCGGGCTGCTTCTTGTTGGTGTTCGGTTTGATTGTGTGCCAGTGCCGGCCGGCAGGTTTTGTTATGCCTGCCAGGGTGTTTGCTTGGCTTGTCAGTTGCGTGTGGCCCGCCACAGGGGTCAATTGGCGTGACGCTTGCGGTACTCGCCCGGGGTCATGCCAAAGCGGCCCTTGAACGCGGTGCTGAAGTAACTCGAATCGGAAAAGCCCCAGGCATAACCCAGCGACGATACTTTCTGGTCCATCGCCGGGTTGCGCAGGCTTTCGGCGCAGAAGTCGAGGCGGCGGTTACGGATGTACTGGGCGATGACCAAGTCGTGCTTGGCGAAGATGCGGTACAGGCTGCGCATGGAGATGCCCACTTCATGGGCGATGAGTTCAGGGGTCAGCTGCTCGCAGGTGATGCGCTGGTCAATCAGCGACAGGGCCTTGCGGAACATCCGTTGATGGCTGCCGGGCACTGAGTCATGGGTGATGGCCGGGCGCAGCAGGGCGATCAGCGCATCGAGCACGGCCTGGCTTTCGTTGTTGGCCATGTGTTGGGTGCGGCCGGCCTCGAGCATCATCTGCCGGGCCATGCTGGCCAATGGGGTTTGCGCTTCGATGCGTTTTGCGCAGGCCACGCTCACGCCGCGGGTACCGCTCTGCACCTGGGGGCGCGGCAGGATCAGTGACAGTTGCCGTGAGCGTTGGTGGAAGTGCATGTCCAGTGGGGCGCTGGCGTCGATCAGGGTCAGGTCGCCGGGCCGCAGCTCGATGCGGGCATCCTGGTGTTCGATATGCGAGGTGCCGGCCATCTGCAGCACGGCGTAGTAGTTGTCGGCGCCGCTGGCGCGAATCTCCCGGGCGCTGCGGAACAGGTGGACGTGGGTCATGTCGACGATGCTCATGGAAATCTGGCCTACCTGGCACTTTTCGAGCTGGCCGACGAAGCCTGCGTCGAGCTTGCGGGCGTTGAAGTGGCCGCAGGCTTCGTTGATCTGGCTGAGCCAGGCCTGGAAGTGATCGTCGCAAACACGGGTCGCTGGTGTCATGGGGGGCCTCGCACGGTAAGACGTGGAACGGGTCGCTTGGGCGAACTCTTGGATGGGGGGTAAAGCATTAAAATTCACTTGAAATTTCAAGCAAAAAACGGGCCTGGGATTTGAGGGGGTGGAGGAGTTAATCTGCTAATTATTTGTTTTTTAATGAATTTAATTTTTAGGGGATGAGGGTGGCGGGAGGGGGTGGAGG
>NZ_JABWRU010000041.1:0-3475 GCF_014269165.1 Pseudomonas sp. SWRI68
CCGGCCTCACGGATCACCTTCGGCCAGCGGGGTCGCCAGCACAGCAGCAGGCTGATCCAGTGCGCGGTGCCGATGATGACGAAAGCGGGCCAGACCATGAGCATTACGAGTTTGAACAACCAACTGCTATTGCGGAAGAACCGGCCAAGGCCTTCGAACTGGGCGCTGAATGCCTGAATGGGCGAGGGCAGTTGAGTGCTCAGGCGGGGGCGGGGGACGGCGTGCGGGCCTTCTTCCATGTAGCGGCGGATGAATTCCCATTCATCACGGAGTTCGCTGCCGCCCTGGCCTTGCTTGCCGATCAGGGCCATTTCCATATGGGGGAGGCCGGTGTGGCTGGGGTGCCAGATCAGGCCAAGTCTCATCCCCACGCTGAGCGAGTCATCCTCTGGGTAGAGTCCCGTGCTTCCCGTTGTTCTCCATGGAAATGTTGCGATGCCACCACATGAAGTTGGTCGATGAAGATGAACTTGCTGAGTTTTCCGATTGAAGCGGACAAGGAGGTGTCGACTAGTCAGTATTTCTAAACGGGTGAAGCGAAATCCATACTTAGCATAAAAATAATATACCGCACCGCCAATCGATAACATGTAGAGGCTGAATGAAACAGAGAATACGGAAAGAAAGTCGGCTTGGGTTGCATTGATGTATATAGAGAAGAACGTTACACGAAACCAGGCATAAGTCATAGGCCCTAGACCTCCAAGCGTCATCAACGTGATTAAACCACGCTTTTCTTCTGAGCCGCCACAGCGCATATCCATGTAGGTTTCATTGAACGCAAATATGGGGCCGCGTGAGCGAGGGGTATTGCTTACGGGCCTAAAGTGAACATCCTCCCTCAACTCACTCTCATATAGGTCTATTGCTACAGACTTATCTGTCGGCGCCATCACGGTATCGGCCGCCTTGCGTGCTGCCTCTGACTCTGTGCATGTTTTCCATAACCCCCATTCGATCAAAAACATTAATCCACCCGTCACTGAGCGCCTACTGCAGCGCTTTGAATTTTTTTGCTCTTTACGGATTCTCTAGCTTTTGCCAATGCTAATGCAGCTAGGGCTGCATTACTTTTTCAACGCATATCCGTCCAATAGTCCCAATTTTGTAAAATTCATTTGAGTTAGGTTCATATCAGCACACTTTTATGTCGATGATTTTGGCGCTCTGGGTGTACGCGGTTTACGTGGCTTTTTCTCTGGGCGCTTGCCAGGTTTGAGCTGCCAGCGGTCGGCATTGGCCAGAAGTCGCTCTTGGATTTCGGGCGGGTAGTCACTCAAGGTAGTGGGTGAAGGTACTGGTTTACCGGGCAAACCGGCTTCACGGATCACCTTCGGCCAGCGGGGTCGCCAGCACAGCAGCAGGCTGACCCAGTGCGCGGTGCCGATGATGACGAAAGCGGGCCAGACCATGAGCATTGCAAGTTTGAACAGCCAACTGCTTTTGCGGAAGAAACGGCCAAGGCCTTCGAACTGGGCGCTGAATGCCTGGATGGGCGAAGGTAGCTGGGTACTCAGGCGGGGGCGGGGGACGGCGTGCGGGCCTTCTTCCATGTAGCGGCGGATGAATTCCCATTCATCACGGAGTTCACTGCCGCCTTGGCCTTGTTTGCCGAGTAGGGCCATTTCCATGTGGGGAAGGCCGGTACGGCTGGGGTGCCAGATCAAGCCAAGTCTCATTCCGACGCTCAGCGAGTCGTCTTCTGGATCAAGACCTGTGCTTCCGGTGGTTTTCCAGGGAAATGTTACGATGCCGCCGCAATAGCTTGGTCTATGCAGGTGGACCTGCTGTGTTATTCGGTTGAAGCGAATGAGCAGATGGCGGCTGGTCAGTATTTCGAATCGGCTAATTTTTATGCCGTATTTTGAGTAGAAGTATAATGCAGCTCCTGAAACCAACCCCAAGACAATTGTAAGTACCACTCCTAAAAAAGAGTTTGGGCCGGGCCTGGTGATATCTAGCCAAATAGAACCTACAGCAATAACTATTCCAACAATGATACCGGGTAAGATTCCGCCTAATGTGATAAGGGTGATAAGGCCTCGCTTGTCTTCGGAGCCGCCACAGCGCATTTCAAGAAATCTCTCATTGAAAGCAAAAATAGGGCCGCGTGTGTGAGGCTTGTCGCTGACCTGTTGAAAATGTATTTCTTCTTCCAAGTCACCCTCATAATAATCTTGGCTAGAGCGTCTTTCTGCAGGTGTCATTTCTGCTTCGTACGCCTTCCGTGCGTTCTCTGACTCTGTTGCCATCTGCCAGAAGCCCCATTCAACCAAGTACATTATAAGGCCTCACTGAAAGCTGCATGGAGAGCGCTCAACTCTTCTAGTTCCTCAAAGAGTTTCGAATTTTTTCCGTTCCGGAAGCAGCTGCGTTTGCACCACTTTCCCAAAGCATCGTCTTCAAAAAGATAAATTACTATCGTTAGGGCGAGACCTATCCAAAAAGCTCCCAGTACTAAACGCGCTAGTAGGAGGCGAGCAGCTTGTGCACCCAATTTTTTTGCAAGCACTCCCAGCGATGAGGCCAGCATTCTTACAAGTTTAGTTTTTGCGTTGTGAGATAGATAGTCAAAAAAAGGTTTGGCGATTGCGACGGCTGTTGCTGCCTCTGCGAAGGAAAGTGTAATAGTTGCCAGGGAACTCAATGCATAAGCGGGGGCCAAAGCTTGGGATTTTGTTGTGCTTTTCCCGTTAAGATCGTCTTGACGATAGTTAAAATGTTCAGCCGCATCGGCGAAATCCCACCACGCCAATACCATCCCTCCCATGGCCGCCAGACCAGCCCCCCAAAGCTTCAATCTCCCCAACGTCGCCGCAGCGCCTCTCCCGGTCACGCTATTCGCGCCATACCTCACCACCACCTGATCCACATAACTGGCGCCAACTTCAAACCCGGCCGCAGCCGTGGTCATGGCCGCTGCCAAAAGCTCGGTCTTCACCCGCGCATCACTGTCGGGCAGCTCTCGTGCCTTGAATGCCATCAGCATTCCTTCCAGTAGGCAAACCAGCCCGGAGACACGCACTTAGCGACAGGGCTGTTACGTCGTGCTGGGCGGCAGCCGGCTGTAACACGTCTGCCCAGTTCGAGCGTTTGGGTGAGCGAGTCCATGGGGGTGTGCCTCAGGCCTTGGTGCGCAGGTATTGCTGCACGTTGTCGATAAGCGCGGTCCGCTGCTTGCGTGAGCTTTTATGTCGGTATTTTTCGCGCTTTGGGTGTACGCGGTTTACGTGGCTTTTTCGCTGGGCGCTTGCCAGGTTTGAGTTGCCAGCGGTCAGCATTGGCGAGCAGGCGCTCTTGGACTTCGGGCGGGTAGTCACTCAAAGTAGTGGGTGAAGGCACGGGTTTACCGGGCAAACCGGCCTCACGGATCACCTTCGGCC
This sequence comes from Pseudomonas sp. SWRI68, assembly GCF_014269165.1. Lineage (NCBI taxonomy): Bacteria > Pseudomonadati > Pseudomonadota > Gammaproteobacteria > Pseudomonadales > Pseudomonadaceae > Pseudomonas > Pseudomonas sp. SWRI68. Next base: position 3,384 of record NZ_JABWRU010000041.1, read on the forward strand.
AGCGGGGTCGCCAGCACAGCAGCAGGCTGACCCAGTGCGCGGTGCCGATGATGACGAAAGCGGGCCAGACCATGAGCATTGCAAGTTTGAAC
>NZ_JABWRU010000042.1:0-3330 GCF_014269165.1 Pseudomonas sp. SWRI68
ACGGCCGGGTCGACCGTCAGGTTGACGGCGGGGATCAGGTTGCTCACGGGGGCTTCCTCTACTCAGGCACGCTGGATGATCAGTTCGCGGCCGACACGGGCCTCGACCTTGGCATAGCGCCACAGCTTGTACGGCCCCTCGCCCACGGCCGTGGTGCGGAACAGGTTGCAGGCGGCGTGCACGATCTCGATGTCCGGTACGTCAGCCAACAGGTAGGTGGTCCAGGGGAAGCCGTCGGACGGGCCGACCATGCCCTGGTCATCGTCCATGTTGCCCAGCACGTTCACCCCGGCCAGGTCGTGGATGCCATTCCACATCGCACTGAAGGCGGCCCACACCTGAAGCTGCTCCTCGCGAGGGGCATCGAAGAAGTTCTGGTTGATGCCCATGCAGAACAGCACGCGCAAGGTTTTCTTATCGCTCATGACAAATATCCCGAAAGTTACAGGTAGCCCGGAAGGGGCTGTTTACCGAAGAACATCGCCCCGGCGTTCTGGTAGGTGACGTCGCCCATGAAGGCGTGCTGGGTCACCACCTGCGCATCGTTGACGCAGCGGGCCAGCGGGCTTTCGTTGTAGATGCCGGTCATGCCCGAGAGCATCTGTACACTGCGCGCCACTTCGGCGGCCACGCGGGCGGCATGAGTGGAGGACAGGCGCAACAGGTTGGTGACCTCGACCGGTACCGGGTCGCCCGCCAGGACGTGCTCCCAGGCGCGTTCGATGGACTCGTAGAAGAACGCGCGAGCCGAGCGCAGCGCCGCCTCGGCCTTGGCCACATCGACCTGGGCCAGCGGCCGGTCAGCCAGTGCCGGGGCGCCGGTGACCGAAATGCGCCCACTGGCCATGCCCGACAGTTCGTCGAGCGCGGCGCGGGCGATGCCCAAGCCGACCACCGAGAGCACCTGGGTGGCGAACGACAGCGAGGGGTAACGGAAAAACGGCTCGTCCAGGTTGGGCTTGCCACCGCGCACGAAGGTCCACTGCTCGCCGACCACCACTTCCTCGACCACCAGGTCGTGGCTACCGGTGCCGAGCAGCCCGACGGTGTCCCAGGTCTGCTCGATGCGCGCTTGCTGGCGCGGCATCACTGCCAGGCGTGGCAGGTCGAGCTTGTCGCCGTTGCGCGGGGCGATACCGACACCGACGATGTCGGCGCCCATGGAGCCGCTGGAGTACTTCCAGCGGCCGTTGACCTTGAAGCCGCCAGGCACGATCTCGGCGGGTTGGGGCGGGAAGATGCCACCGGCGAACACCGTGTCGGGGCTGTTGCCGTAGATCTCGGCGATGGTTTCCAGCGGCAGCGCCGCCAGGTACACAGGGCTCATGCCGAAGCTGGCCACCCAGCCGGCGGAGCCGTCTGCATGGGCGATGCGTTCGACCATTTCACAGAAGGCACCCGGCGAGCATTCAAGCCCACCGAAGCGTTTGGGCACCAGGGCGCGGTACACGCCATGGGCCTTGAACGCGTCGATCACATCGCGGGATATGTGGCGCTGGCGGTCGAACTCACCGAGGCGAGCCCGATCACGAACACCGTCAAGCAAGGCCTCGAAGGCAGGGCCAGAGGCGAGCGCCGACACAGGCGCAGCACGCAGGCAAAGCGATTCCATGGACTTTCTCCGTCTCAGGCGCGGTTTTTGTACTGATGCTTGTGGGGGGTGTTGGCTGGGCTCGGTGAAGGCAAGCACTGGCCATGCAGAGGGGCGTAGGCAGGTTTGGGCGGCATGGTCTGTCTCTCTTGTTTTAGGTGCCGGTGACAAATATTTGCGGCGATTTACGTGAATTGTCAATTGAATTTTCACGCTAAAACCCACGAAAAATCTGCTAGCAGCACCCAGGAAGACCTAGAAAAAACCGCTTATCTATTTGATTTGAATGAATTTAAAGGCAGAGATAGGCTGACCTGAACAGCGCAAAAAAAACTAAAGACCAGTGCTGATATCACGAAAAATTTTTAGTGCCTTTTTCACATGATTTCTGCCAGAAAAAAACGCGTGTAGGATGGCCTGGCATGGAGCGCGACAACGCCGGCCAACCCACGCCGAGCACACAAGAAAAACATCAAGCCAGCGCCCCACCAGGATCGATGGGGAAACGCCAATGCCTGCCGTGATTACCCCGAGGTCGAGGTCATGCCCACCCGCCATATCGATCTGCAGGACCATCGCCTGCGCTACCTGCACCTGAGCCATGACAAGGGCTCGATGCGCGCCGCTGCCGAAGTGCTCGGTGTCGCCACCTCATCGGTCAGCCGGCAGATCGCCCGGCTGGAAGAAGAACTGGCCATCGAACTGGTCCGCCCCGGCACCCATCGCATCAGCCTGACCGCCGCCGGCGAAGCGGCCGTGGACTACTACATCGAGCGCACCCGCCAGCACGCGCTGCTGGTCAACCGCCTGGACGAACTGCGCGCCCGCCAGCAGGCGTCGACGGTGATCGCCATTGGCGAAGGCCTGCTGGGCGCCCGGGCGATCAATTCGTTGCAGGGCTTCTTGCATGCGCACAATGCGCACAAGGCCGAGATCATCAGCGCCCCGTCCTTGGAGGTGCAGCGCATGGTGCTGGCCGACGAGGCGCATTTGGGCGTGGTGTTTGCGCCCAACCCTGCAGCCCGCTTGACGCGGCTGTTCAGCCTGGCGCAGCCACTGCGGATGATCGTGCACCGCGACAGCCGCATGGCCGAACGCTCCACGGTCAGCCTTGCCGAAGTGGCCCGGGAATCGCTGGTGCTGCCCGGTGCCAATTTCCGCGTGCGCGAGTTGGCGGATGCCGCGTGCAAGGACCAGCCGTTTGCCATTGTGCCGACCCTCACGTCCAACTCACTGGCGGTGATTCTGGATTTCGTGCGGTCGGGGCTGGGGGCCACGTTGCTGGCTGAGCTGCCGATCATCGACGAGCTCAAGAGCGGCACCTTCAAGGCCCTGGCCATTGATTGCGAGGCGATGAACGCGACCGATATCCAGATCGTCACGCGCCGGGGCCGTACCCTGGATGGCATGAGCCGGGAATTGGCGACCGAGATGGCCAAGGCGGTGCGTATGGCGTTGTGATGTGTGTAGATAGGGTTTGCCTCGGTGCTTGCCTTGGGTTATGCAGCGCCTATGAGATCGAGCGCCGCGCGGGCGGCGCTCGATCTCCGCCCCAACAAAAAAACAACGACGTACGCCCTGCCATCCCCCCCGTTGCACAAAACGCAACGACATTGATCGCCCCTGTCATTGAGCCCCACCCCCCTGCCCTTTAGCGTTGCTCCCATAAGAAAACGCCCCATAGGTGACCCCGTGAGCAACCTGATCCCCGCCGTCAACCTGACGGTCGACCCGGCCGC
>NZ_JABWRU010000043.1:0-3309 GCF_014269165.1 Pseudomonas sp. SWRI68
CTTTTGTCAGATCGTTCTTTAAAAATTCGGATATGTGATAGAAATAGACTGAACACTACTTTCACTGGTAGTGGATCAGGCTAAGGTAAAATTTGTGATGTGCTCTTAACTGAGCAGCATGCGAATTTTCGGCGAATGTCGTCTTCACAGTATAACCAGATTGCTTGGGGTTATATGGTCAAGTGAAGAAGCGCATACGGTGGATGCCTTGGCAGTCAGAGGCGATGAAAGACGTGGTAGCCTGCGATAAGCTTTGGGGAGTCGGCAAACAGACTGTGATCCAGAGATCTCTGAATGGGGGAACCCACTCAGCATAAGCTGAGTATCTTGTACTGAATACATAGGTGCAAGAGGCGAACCAGGGGAACTGAAACATCTAAGTACCCTGAGGAAAAGAAATCAACCGAGATTCCCTTAGTAGTGGCGAGCGAACGGGGACCAGCCCTTAAGTTGGTTTGAGATTAGTGGAACGCTCTGGAAAGTGCGGCCATAGTGGGTGATAGCCCCGTACACGAAAATCTCTTATCAATGAAATCGAGTAGGACGGAGCACGAGAAACTTTGTCTGAATATGGGGGGACCATCCTCCAAGGCTAAATACTACTGACTGACCGATAGTGAACTAGTACCGTGAGGGAAAGGCGAAAAGAACCCCGGAGAGGGGAGTGAAATAGATCCTGAAACCGTATGCGTACAAGCAGTGGGAGCCTACTTGTTAGGTGACTGCGTACCTTTTGTATAATGGGTCAGCGACTTATATTCAGTGGCGAGCTTAACCGAATAGGGGAGGCGTAGCGAAAGCGAGTCTTAATAGGGCGTTTAGTCGCTGGGTATAGACCCGAAACCGGGCGATCTATCCATGGGCAGGTTGAAGGTTAGGTAACACTGACTGGAGGACCGAACCGACTACCGTTGAAAAGTTAGCGGATGACCTGTGGATCGGAGTGAAAGGCTAATCAAGCTCGGAGATAGCTGGTTCTCCTCGAAAGCTATTTAGGTAGCGCCTCATGTATCACTGTAGGGGGTAGAGCACTGTTTCGGCTAGGGGGTCATCCCGACTTACCAAACCGATGCAAACTCCGAATACCTACAAGTGCCGAGCATGGGAGACACACGGCGGGTGCTAACGTCCGTCGTGAAAAGGGAAACAACCCAGACCGTCAGCTAAGGTCCCAAAGTCATGGTTAAGTGGGAAACGATGTGGGAAGGCTTAGACAGCTAGGAGGTTGGCTTAGAAGCAGCCACCCTTTAAAGAAAGCGTAATAGCTCACTAGTCGAGTCGGCCTGCGCGGAAGATGTAACGGGGCTCAAACCATGCACCGAAGCTACGGGTATCATCTTATGATGATGCGGTAGAGGAGCGTTCTGTAAGCCTGTGAAGGTGAGTTGAGAAGCTTGCTGGAGGTATCAGAAGTGCGAATGCTGACATGAGTAACGACAATGGGAGTGAAAAACTCCCACGCCGAAAGACCAAGGTTTCCTGCGCAACGTTAATCGACGCAGGGTTAGTCGGTCCCTAAGGCGAGGCTGAAAAGCGTAGTCGATGGAAAACAGGTTAATATTCCTGTACTTGCAGTTATTGCGATGGAGGGACGGAGAAGGCTAGGCCAGCTTGGCGTTGGTTGTCCAAGTTTAAGGTGGTAGGCTGAAATCTTAGGCAAATCCGGGATTTCAAGGCCGAGAGCTGATGACGAGTTGCCTTTAGGCGACGAAGTGGTTGATGCCATGCTTCCAAGAAAAGCTCCTAAGCTTCAGATAACTGGGAACCGTACCCCAAACCGACACAGGTGGTTAGGTAGAGAATACCAAGGCGCTTGAGAGAACTCGGGTGAAGGAACTAGGCAAAATGGCACCGTAACTTCGGGAGAAGGTGCGCCGGCGAGGGTTAAGGACTTGCTCCGTAAGCCCATGCCGGTCGAAGATACCAGGCCGCTGCGACTGTTTATTAAAAACACAGCACTCTGCAAACACGAAAGTGGACGTATAGGGTGTGACGCCTGCCCGGTGCCGGAAGGTTAATTGATGGGGTTAGCGCAAGCGAAGCTCTTGATCGAAGCCCCGGTAAACGGCGGCCGTAACTATAACGGTCCTAAGGTAGCGAAATTCCTTGTCGGGTAAGTTCCGACCTGCACGAATGGCGTAACGATGGCGGCGCTGTCTCCACCCGAGACTCAGTGAAATTGAAATCGCTGTGAAGATGCAGTGTATCCGCGGCTAGACGGAAAGACCCCGTGAACCTTTACTATAGCTTTGCACTGGACTTTGAATTTGCTTGTGTAGGATAGGTGGGAGGCTTTGAAGTGGGGACGCCAGTTCTCATGGAGCCATCCTTGAAATACCACCCTGGCAACTTTGAGGTTCTAACTCAGGTCCGTTATCCGGATCGAGGACAGTGTATGGTGGGTAGTTTGACTGGGGCGGTCTCCTCCCAAAGAGTAACGGAGGAGTACGAAGGTGCGCTCAGACCGGTCGGAAATCGGTCGTAGAGTATAAAGGCAAAAGCGCGCTTGACTGCGAGACAAACACGTCGAGCAGGTACGAAAGTAGGTCTTAGTGATCCGGTGGTTCTGTATGGAAGGGCCATCGCTCAACGGATAAAAGGTACTCCGGGGATAACAGGCTGATACCGCCCAAGAGTTCATATCGACGGCGGTGTTTGGCACCTCGATGTCGGCTCATCACATCCTGGGGCTGAAGCCGGTCCCAAGGGTATGGCTGTTCGCCATTTAAAGTGGTACGCGAGCTGGGTTTAGAACGTCGTGAGACAGTTCGGTCCCTATCTGCCGTGGACGTTTGAGATTTGAGAGGGGCTGCTCCTAGTACGAGAGGACCGGAGTGGACGAACCTCTGGTGTTCCGGTTGTCACGCCAGTGGCATTGCCGGGTAGCTATGTTCGGAAGAGATAACCGCTGAAAGCATCTAAGCGGGAAACTTGCCTCAAGATGAGATCTCACTGGGATCTAGAATCCCCTAAAGGGCCGTCGAAGACTACGACGTTGATAGGTTGGGTGTGTAAGCGCTGTGAGGCGTTGAGCTAACCAATACTAATTGCCCGTGAGGCTTGACCATATAACACCCAAGCAATTTGCTCATGCAGATTGCGGTGGTGAAGACACACGAACCGAAAGTTCGAATGTACATCACAACATCACATATCCGAATTCGCTAGGCTGTCCATCTGGACATTCTGGCAACAGAATTTCTTGACGACCATAGAGCATTGGAACCACCTGATCCCATCCCGAACTCAGTAGTGAAACGATGCATCGCCGATGGTAGTGTGGGGTCTCCCCATGTGAGAGTAGGTCAT
>NZ_JABWRU010000044.1:0-3152 GCF_014269165.1 Pseudomonas sp. SWRI68
GACTTTGCTGTCGGGACGCATCATGGCGGACTGGCTCCAGAAAGAAATCGGGAGCGCAGCATCGGGCTTCAGGTAGTCGCTTGGAATGTGGGCTTCATGGAGCGGACACGATGCATCTGCCAACAAACCAGCCACTGGTAACCGACTTTCATCTAGGCAATCTGCTCAACGTACTTATGTACCTTGTCAGCTGTTAGGCGTTTGGGGAATCGAGTCCTACCCCCTGAAGTCGAATCCCGCCGGAGATTGCGTCGTCACGTAATGCGCCAGGTAATTGTCCAGGACGGTTTCTGGATCATCGAGCAGACGATAATCAGCAAAGTTATCGCCCTGGACGTGATAGACCTTCCCATCGCGCTTTTCTTCGTCAAGAAACAGGGCATCGCCCGCATCAGTCAACAGCCAGCAACGCAAATAGTGCTCGGAGTTCGCCTGGATGCTTTTGACGAAATCCCTGATCACGGCCTTCTTCACCCCACGCAACACTCGATAGCGTTCGATTGACAGACGTCCGCTGTAGGAAAACGGGGTGTTGGTCCAATCAATGGACAGATAGGAATCCTCGGTCAGCATGAAAGAATTGAAATAGCGATACAGTTCCTTCCAACGGGGCGGCAGCATCGCACATTTTCTTTCGAACTCTGCCCCCTCTGCTACAAGTGTTTCCGGAATCAAATAGAAGAACAGGTTCAGTGCGCGCCCTTCAGCCGCTAGCGATGCTATCCAAGTACCCTGAAAACGCCTGCACAGCACTATCGGCACCGCGTACTCACTCTTGATCGCCGCCACTGTACGAGGAAAGGCGGCAGCAAAGCCAGGAAACATTTCATCTACGGAGGCGCCTAGTTTATCGATCACCACGCTGCTCAGCCGCTGACGCTGGGCATCACCAACATCGACTGTCCGCGTGCAGACCAGATCATACATAGTCTTATCAAGCATCAAATGCCTCCAGCGTTCAGTTTTAGGAAAGCCTGTATCTGCTTCTCGATTTTCTCCGCCAACAGCATCTGCGTATCCTGTAAATTGCGGATATATGTTGTATTCAGCCCTTGACCACGGTGAGTCTCCCATTTTAGGTTGGCGCCTTTCGAAGCATTGAGCGACTGCGGCAGCGGCTGCAGATTTCCAAGCCCGACACGGTCCTGAATAATGTCAGTCATCTGTGATCGGGTGAGTCTATCGAATCCATCCATTTCAATAATCCTGCTAACCGGGAAAATATGATCAACCGCCAGCACTTGACCAGCAGATGGCGCAATGAACTTGTGTTTTTCCATCGGATCTAGGTAGCCATTGCCCTGAAACCTGTCGCTCATCGCCTTGGTGACCGTGGTAATCCGCTTGCCAAGGCTCGGGATAAAGATCCCGCCGTATACGGTACCGCGTGACATTGGAGGTGGCACGTACACCGAATTACGATAGTAGTTGGCCCCCGCCCGCACCGTCGAGCGCGCTGCATCAGTGGTCGCCCGCAAGGCCAGGCCACCGGCCAGGGTGCTGGTGAGCATGCGCAGGCCATCCTCGGCAATCTGCGCACCCTCGGTTTGCGTCAGGTAGCGATCCGCCGCGCTGGCTGTCCTGTCGAAGACACCCTGTGGGTCATTCAACACCTCGCTGCCCAGGCGGGACAAGCCTTCCAGTGCCTGGTCGCGGAGCTGTGCATCGGTCACCAACCCGGCCATTATCGCCGTGCTGTCGAGCATGTCCAGCGCCGCATTGGAGACCCCACGCACAGCGCGCAACGCCAGCATCTGCACCTGGCTGTCGGCGCCTTCTATTCGCGGACCAAGGGCAGCGCCCAACGTCGTGCGGGCTTCGCTGGACCAGTTCAGCAGGCTCTCGTAGCTGATGTCGGACGTCTCCGGTATTGAACCCTCGACGATGTCGTCCGCGCCAGCCGCGAACCAGGGATAATTGCCGGCGTCATTTGCCCCTGGCAGGGCTGGCTTTGGGCGATATCAACGACCTGAACCCTGGTGATGTGCTACTTGCGCACGCCCGCCTCGATCAACCCCTGACCTTGAGTAGCACACAGGGCGCCCCCCTGGCGACCGGTTACCTGGCTCGCCGCCAGGAATGCCTGGCGCTGCAACTGATTCCCTGAATTCGCGGAGAAAACCAACATGACCACCGTTATCGATGCCATCGAGCTGGAAGAACCCCAGCCCGTCAACAACAGCGCCCTTGCACCGCTCATCAAGCGCGATCTGGGCCTGATCAAGCACGTTCGTGTAGAGCTCAGCGTTGAGCTGGGCACGGCAGAAATGACCGTCGACGAGCTGTTCGCGTTGAAGGCCGGCGATATCGTCAAGCTGCTGCAGCAGGTCAACGAGCCGGCGCGGCTGAGCCTCGATGGCAAAGCCGTAGCCCGCGGCAACCTGGTGGCGGTGGACGACAACTTCGGCCTGCAACTGACGGAAATCCTGTGAGCACAGTGACCGACCAACTCGCAGCGCCACCGCCATTGCCGCTGCGTTACGACGACCCCATCTCGCTGATGCTGATCATCAAGACCCTGGCCATCACCGCCCTGCTGCTGGCGGTGGCCTACGTGGTGCTGCGCTGGTACAGCCGGCGCGGCAACGTGGGCATCGGCGCGCGCAACGAACAGGCGGGGCTGCACTGCATTGCCAACCTGCGCCTGTCGCCGCGCACCCGGGTATTCCTGGTCAAGACCGCCAACGAACAAGTTCTGATTACCGAAACGCCGACCGGCGCGACGGTGACCCGCCTGTCCGGCCCGGCGCCGGCGACGCTTGCTGACTGAGTGCCTGCCATGCCTCTTCCCGATCACCCACCAACCAGCGATTCGTCATGTTCAGCCGCCCCCAACTGATTGCCCTGCTCTGCCTCGTTTCCGGTCCGTCCATGGCTGCTGGCGTCAACGCCCCCTGGGACAGCTTCGCTGCGTCGTCCCTGGGCTCGCCTGTCAGCGTGTTCTCCATGCTCACGCTACTCTCGCTGTTGCCCTTTGGCATGATCGCCCTGACTACCTTCACCCGGAACATCGTGGTGCTGTCCCTGGTGCGCCACGCCCTCGGCTTGCAACAAACGCCGCCGAACATCGTGCTGATCGTGCTGGCTCTGTTCCTTACCCTGTTCATCATGGCGCCGACGCTGGAGAGCACCTACCAGGCCGGGGTCAAGCC
>NZ_JABWRU010000045.1:0-3074 GCF_014269165.1 Pseudomonas sp. SWRI68
ATCGGTGACTTTGACCGACGCCGCATCGCCCAACTGCAGGTTTTCGAAGGCACGACCGTCTACATCGACGGCGGACTTGATGCCCAAGTTGATCTCACCGGCATCTTTGTAAACGTCGTCGCCCTGCGCGTCGTGAGCGTACGGCGCGCTGGTTTCACCGGCCTTGATGGTAACCGTGGCATTGTTGCTCAGGGTCACGACCAGGTCGTGCGCCAGCGCGGTGTTGATGTGAACGGTGAAGGTCGGCTTCACGTTCTCGGCAACCGAGACTTGGTCAGCGGTGATAGTGACCTTGACCAGATCACCTTCGTTGCCCGGAGTACCCGGCTCGTCGGTCACCGTGGTGCTGACCGGGGTCTTGTCCAAGGTGAGTTGTTCGAACTTCCAGGCGTCTGCGCCGCTGACCGCTTGCAAGCTCTGCTCAACCGGGGCGTTAGTGCCGACATAAACGTTGTCTGGTGCAGTAACGGTGGTGAAACCGGTGGTGCTGTTGGCCGGGACGGTAATGACCGTTTTACCGTCACTCAAGGTGAAGTACAGCGGCGAGTGATTGTTGATCGGCAAACCGTCTTTGTTGGTCAGGGTGACGGTGTACGTGATCTCGCCTCCTTCGGTGACCGAAGGCGTAGCGGTCAGCTTGGCGATGACTTCGTCGGTGGTATCGGTGACTTTGACCGATGCCGCGTCGCCCAGCTGCAGGTTCTCGAAGGTACGGCCATCGACATCGACCGCAGACTTGATGCCCAGGCTGATTTCGCCAGCGTCTTTGTAAACGTCGTCGCCCTGCGCGTCGTGCGTGTATGGCGCGCTGGTTTCGCCAGCCTTGATGGTGACGGTGGCATTGTTGCTCAGGGTCACGACCAGGTCGTGGTCCAGGGCGGTGTTGATGTGAACGGTGAAGCTCGGTTGGACGTTCTCGGCGACCGATACTTGGTCCGCGGTGATGGTGACTTTGACCACGTCGCCTTCGTTGCCCGGAGTACCTGGCTCGTCGGTAACCGTAGTGCTGACCGGGGTCTTGTCCAAGGTCAGTTGCTCGAACTTCCACGCGTCTGCGCCGCTGACCGATTGCAGGCTCTGCTCTACCGGGGTGTTGCTGCCCACGTAGACATTATCCGGAGCAGTAACAGTGGCCGTACCGACGGTGCCGTTGGCTGGCACTGTGATGACCGTTTTGCCGTCGCTCAGGGTGAAGTAGAGCGGCGAGTGGTTGTTGATCGGCAAACCGTCTTTGTTGGTCAGGGTAACGGTGTACGTAATCTCGCCTCCTTCGGTGACCGAAGGCGTAGCGGTCAGCTTGGCGATGACTTCGTCGGTGGTGTCGGTGACTTTGACCGACGCGGCATCACCCAGCTGCAGGTTCTCGAAGGCACGGCCATCGACATCGACGGCGGACTTGATACCCAGGCTGATCTCACCGGCGTCCTGGTAAACGTCGTCGCCTTGCGCATCGTGGCTGTACGGCGCGCTGGTTTCGCCCGCTTTGATAGTGACCGTAGCGTTGTTGCTCAGGGTCACGACCAGGTCGTGGGTCAGGGCGGTATTGATGTGAACGGTGAAGGTCGGCTTCACGTTCTCGGCGACCGAAACCTGGTCGGCGGTGATGGTGACCCTGACCAGGTCGCCTTCGTTGCCGGTGCCTGGGGTACCCGAACCTGGCTCGTCCGTCACAGAAGTGGTGACGGTATCACCACCCAAAGTCAGCTTCTCGAAGTTGTCTGCGCCCGATACCGACTCAAGCTTGTTGGCGACAGCGCCCTGACCGCCGACGTACACGTCATCTTGAACCGTGATGGTCGCAGTGCCGGAAGCACTGTTGGCCGGAATCGTGACTTTTGTACCGTCGGTCAGGGTGAAGGTCAGCGCGCCGTGCTCAGTGACAGACAGGCCCTGTGCGTTGGTCAGCGTGACGGTGTAGGTCACCTGGCCACCTTCGGCCACAGTTGCCTTGTCCACAGTCAAAGTTGCAACGACTTCGCTGACGGTGTCCGAAACTTCAACGGTCGCCGGGCCGCCGATGGCCAGATTCTCGAAGGTAGCACCCGCGACAGTGGCGCCGGTGACGCTCAACGTCACAGAGCCGGCGTCCTTGATGACGTCATCGCCTTGGGCCGGAGTCTTGTACTCGACTTCGGTCTTGCCGGCCTCGATGGTGACGGTTTCGCCGTTCGACAGCGTTACGGTCAGCGGACGGTCCAGCGCCTGGCTCACTTTTACCGTGAAGGATGGCTGCTGATCTTCAGTCACGTTGCCGTTGCTGACGATGCTTACGGTGACGGTATCGATACTGTCATTGATTACAGTCGACGCTGGGGTCGGGTTCGGCGTCAGCTGCTCGAAGTTACCGCCGGTAGCGTCGGTGATGGTGGTGCTGACAGTCGAGCCGTTGTTGTAGACGTCGTTGTCCGGGGTCTGGAAGTCAACGCTGCCTTGGGTCTTGCCGGCTTCAACAGTGATGGTTTGGCCGTTCGACAGGGTCACGGTAACCGGCGTCTGGGCAGGGTTGCTCAGAGTCACGGTGTAGGTGATCACGCCGCCTTCGGTCACCGAAGGGTTGGCGGTCAGGGTCGCAGTGGTGTTGTCGACCGAGTCGTTGATCGTGGTCTGCGCTGGGGTCGGGTTCGGCGTCAGCTGCTCGAAGTTACCGCCGGTAGCGTCGGTGATGGTGGTGCTGACAGTCGAGCCGTTGTTGTAGACGTCGTTGTCCGGGGTCTGGAAGTCAACGCTGCCTTGGGTCTTGCCGGCTTCAACAGTGATGGTTTGGCCGTTCGACAGGGTCACGGTAACCGGCGTCTGGGCAGGGTTGCTCAGAGTCACGGTGTAGGTGATCACGCCGCCTTCGGTCACCGAAGGGTTGGCGGTCAGGGTCGCAGTGGTGTTGTCGACCGAGTCGTTGATCGTGGTCTGCGCTGGGGTCGGGTTCGGCGTCAGCTGCTCGAAGTTACCGCCGGTAGCGTCGGTGATGGTGGTGCTGACAGTCGAGCCGTTGTTGTAGACGTCGTTGTCCGGGGTCTGGAAGTCAACGCTGCCTTGGGTCTTGCCGGCTTCAACAGTGATGGTTTGGCCGTTCGACA
>NZ_JABWRU010000046.1:0-2347 GCF_014269165.1 Pseudomonas sp. SWRI68
AGACGTCGTCGCCTTGCGCAGCATGGCTGTACGGCGCACTGGTTTCGCCGGCCTTAATGGTCACAACTTCGTTGTTGCTCAGGGTCACGACAAGGTCGTGGTCCAGGGCAGCGTTGATGTGAACGGTGAAGGTCGGTTTAACGTTTTCAGCGACCGAAACCTGGTCGGCCGTGATGGTGACTTTGACCAGGTCGCCACCGTTGCCAGTGCCTGGGGTGCCCGAGCCTGGCTCGTCGGTGACAGCGGTGCTGACCGGGGTCTTGTCTAGGACCAGGTTCTCGAACTTGCCAACATCAGCGCCGTCGACGCTGGCGATGGACTTGATCACCGGGTCATTAGTACCGGTGTAAACGTTGTCCGTAGCAGTGACAGTCACGAAGCCCGAAGTGCCATTGGCCGGCACGGTGATGACCGTGGTGCCGTCGCTCAGCGTGAAGGTCAGCGCCGAATGTTTATCGATCGGCAGACCGTCTTTGTTGGTCAGCGTGATGGTGTAAGTGATTGCACCGCCTTCGGTGACCGAAGGGGTAGCGGTCAGTTTGGCAACCACGTCGTCGGTGGTATCGGTGACTTTGACCGACGCCGCATCGCCCAACTGCAGGTTTTCGAAGGCACGACCGTCTACATCGACGGCGGACTTGATGCCCAAGTTGATCTCACCGGCATCTTTGTAGACGTCGTCGCCCTGCGCGTCGTGGCTATACGGCGCGCTGGTTTCGCCCGCCTTGATGGTGACGGTGGCGTTGTTGCTCAGGGTCACGACCAGGTCGTGCGCCAGCGCGGTGTTGATGTGGACGGTGAAGGTCGGCTTCACGTTCTCGGCAACCGAGACCTGGTCAGCGGTGATAGTGACCTTGACCAGGTCGCCTTCGTTGCCCGGAGTACCTGGCTCGTCGGTGACAGCGGTGCTGACTGGGGTTTTGTCCAGAACCAGGTTCTCGAACTGACCGACATCGGCGCCATCAACCGAAGCGATCGATTTGATCACTGGGTCGTTCGCACCGACGTAGTTGTTGTCCGGAGCAGTGACAGTGACGGTGCCAACAGTGCTGTTGGCCGGCACGGTAATGACGGTTGTCCCATCGCTCAGCGTGAAGGTCAGCGCCGAGTGTTTATCGATCGGCAGACCGTCTTTGTTGGTCAAGGTGACGGTGTAAGTGATCGCACCACCTTCGGTGACCGAAGGTGTTGCAGTCAGCTTGGCCACTACGTCGTCAGTGGTGTCAGTCACTTTGACCGACGCGGCATCACCCAGTTGCAGGTTCTCGAAGGCACGGCCATCGATGTCGGCTGCCGACTTGATACCCAGGTTGATCTCACCGGCATCTTTGTAAACGTCGTCGCCCTGCGCGTCGTGAGCGTACGGTGCGCTGGTTTCGCCAGCCTTGATGGTCACAACTTCGTTGTTGCTCAGGGTCACGACAAGGTCGTGGTCCAGGGCAGCGTTGATGTGCACGGTGAAGGTCGGCTTCACGTTCTCGGCAACCGAGACCTGGTCAGCGGTGATAGTGACCTTGACCAGATCACCTTCGTTGCCTGGGGTACCTGGCTCGTCGGTAACAGCGGTGCTGACCGGGGTCTTGTCCAGGACCAGGTTTTCGAACTTGCCAACATCGGCGCCATCAACCGAAGCGATCGACTTGATTACTGGGTCGTTGGTGCCGGTGTAAACGTTGTCCGGAGCAGTGACAGTCACGAAGCCCGAGGTGCTGTTGGCCGGCACAGTAATGACCGTGGTGCCATCGCTCAGGGTGAAAGTCAGCGCCGAGTGTTTGTCGATCGGCAGACCGTCTTTGTTGGTCAAGGTGACGGTGTAGGTGATCTCGCCACCTTCGGTCACCGAAGGGGTAGCGGTCAGCTTGGCGATGACATCGTCGGTGGTGTCGGTGACTTTGACCGACGCGGCATCACCCAGTTGCAAGTTCTCGAAGGCGCGACCATCGATGTCTGCTGCCGATTTGATACCCAGGCCGATTTCACCGGCGTCTTTGTAGACGTCGTCGCCCTGCGCGTCGTGGGTGTAAGGTTCGCTGCTGGTTTCACCGGCCTTGATGGTGACCTGAGCATTGTTGCTCAGGGTCACGACCAGGTCGTGCGCCAACGCGGTGTTGATGTGGACGGTGAAGGTCGGCTTCACGTTCTCTGCGACCGAAACCTGATCGGCCGTGATGGTGACCTTGACCAGATCGCCTTCGTTGCCCGGAGTACCTGGCTCGTCGGTAACAGCGGTGCTGACCGGGGTCTTGTCCAGAACCAGGTTTTCGAACTTCCAAGCATCAGCGCCGCTGACTGCTTGCAGGCTCTGCTCTACCGGCGCGTTGGTCCCAACGTAAACGTTGTCAGGCGC
>NZ_JABWRU010000047.1:0-1848 GCF_014269165.1 Pseudomonas sp. SWRI68
GAGTGCGATCCATGAACCCCACCTACCGCCAGATGGAGCTTCGATTTACCGTTGCATCTCCGGTGAGCAGTTCCACGGCAGCAGCGCTTCGTAGTCCTCTACCGACGAGGCATGCGGCAACCGCTCCAGTACGTGGCGCAGCCACGTATAGGGCTCTTGGCCGTTGGCCTTCGCGGTCTCGACCAGGCTGTAGATCTGTGCACTGGCCGCAGCACCCTTGGGCGTGTCGCTGAACAACCAGGCCTTGCGCCCGATGACAAACGGCTTTATCGCACGCTCTGCCAGGTTATTGTCGATCGGCAAATGGCCGGCCTCGACGTAGCGCTCCAACCGACTCCAGTTGTTCGCCAGATACTGCACCGCCTTGCCCAGCACGCTTTGCGGTGTGACTTGGGACTGCGTCTTGTCCAGCCAGCTTTTCAACTGGCCGAGGATCGGCAGGCTTCGTTCCTGGCGACCGATGAACCGCTGGTCATCGCTGACATCCTTGAGTTCACGCTCGATGCCATACAGCTTGTTGATCATCGCCAGCGCCACATCGGCACGTCCCGTCTTGCCTTTGGGCTGCACCTTTTGCGCCTCGACAAACTTGCGTCGTGCATGAACCATGCACGCCAACCGTTCGACACCGGGCTGTAATGCCAACGCGTTGTAACCGGCGTAATCATCGGTCATGACATAACCGCGATAGCCCTCCAGCAGGCGCAACGGTACCTCCTGCGCACGGCTGGTGGTGTAGTCGAACAACACGACTTGTCGATCAGGTGGCCCGCTGGCCTGCACCCACATCCAGGACTGGCTGGTCGGGTCGCGATCCGGTTCCTTGAGCACCTGCACCCGCGTTTCATCGCAGTGAATCACCGGGCTTTCCAACAACCGCTCACGCATCAGGTTCAGCAGCGGCTGGAAGTGTTCGCTGCACTGGATTACCCAGCGGGCCAAGGTTTGCCGGGGGATTTCGATGCCATGCCGGGACAGTACGCTTTCAAAACGGTGTAGCGGCAGACCATCGACATACTTGGTGGTCAGCAGCATGGCCAGCACGCTGGGGCTGGCCATGCTCTTCTCGATCAGCTGTGCCGGTTTGTCGGCGGTGACCGGCGCCGCTTCACAACCACGGCAGCCGTAGACCTTGCGCACATGTTTGAGCACGCGGATCTGCATCGGCACGATATCGAGCTGCTCGCTGGTTTCCTCGCCAACCACATGCTTGCGGCAACCGCAGACGCAGGTCAGCTCGTGCTCGGGCAAGTCGTGGATGACTTCGACACGTGGCAGGTCGGCCGACAACGGTTTGCGCTTGCCACGACGTTTGACTGGGGCAACGACTTCTTCGTCCGCATCCTCAACCACGGCCAGCAACGGCTCGCTTTCCGGCTCGTTGAACATTGCCAGTTGCGGCGTATTGGGATCGACCGTCTGCTCGGATTTGCGGTTGAACAGCCGATCCCGCAGCAGCTTGATCTGTTCTTTCAGGTCGACGATATGGGTGGCATAGGCTTCGTTGACTTCCTGCTCGCGCAAGCGTGCTTCGTAGGCCTCAAGCAACATCTGCTTGAGTAGTACGGGATCGTCTGGAAGGTTGTCGGGCAAGGAAATCATGCCCCGGATTATACCGGGTCAGGCAACGAAACGGGGTGTCAGAACCTGATGTGGACGGTTGCGCCAGAGGTCGAAGCCGTCGAGTAACCAGTTAAGTTCCTGGACGGTCAGGACGATGGCTTCGTCGGTGGCGTCGGGGGAAGTTTTGAAACGTTCGGCTTCGAGGCGCTTGAGCCAAAGGCAGAAGCCGTTGCGCTCCCAGTACAACACCTTGATGCGGTTACGGGCTTTATTGAGGAAGACGAA
>NZ_JABWRU010000049.1:0-1664 GCF_014269165.1 Pseudomonas sp. SWRI68
GCTGGTGCAGCACGACCGCGTCCACACCTCCCTCTACACCGACCCGGCCCTGTTCGACGCCGAGCTGCAGAAGATCTTCCACAGCACCTGGGTCTGGGTCGCTCACGAGAGTGAAGTCCCGGACGCGGGCAGCTACAAGACCACCTTCATCGGCAAGCAGCCGGTCATCGTGGTACGTGACCGCAAAAAGGCCATCAACGTGCTGCTCAACCGCTGCCGCCACCGCGGCGCCACGGTCTGCGAGCACAAGAAGGGCAAGACCAACAGCTTCGTCTGCCCCTACCACGGCTGGGGCTACGCCCTCGACGGCTCGCTGCGCGGCATCCCCCACCCGGAAAGCTACGGCGATTGCATCGACAAGGCCGAACTGCCACTGGTCAGCCTGCGCACCGAAAGCTACGCCGGCATGGTCTTCGCCACCTTCAAGGACGACATCGAGCCGCTCGAAGACTTCCTCGGCGCAGCCAGGAAGTGGATGGACCTGTTCATGAAACAAGGCGCCGGCTACGGCATCAAGGTCCCCGGCGAGCACCGCTTCCGCTTCCCCGGCAACTGGAAGATCCAACTGGAAAACACCACCGACGCCTACCACTTCCCGCTGGTGCACAAGAGCTTCCTGTCCTCGGTCGACGAGCAGACCCTGGAGCTGTTCGACTTCGTCAAAGGCCCCGGCTACGTCGAGGACCTGGGCAACGGCCACAGCGTGATGGTGATGATCCCCGAGCTGGTGGACCTGGAAGCCGACCTCGACAAGCCGATCCCGGAGCGCTTCGAGGCCCTGGCCGCCGAGCTGCGCGACGAGGGCATCGACGAGCCACAAGTGCGCCGCATCGTGCGCGCCGTCGGCGGTTCGGGCTTCAACCTCAACCTGTTCCCCAACGTCGCCTGCTCGATGGCGTTCTTCCGCGTGCTGCAGCCGATCTCGGTGACCGAGACCGAAATCCATCACTCGGTGATCACCATGGACGGCGGCCCGGCCGCAGCCAACCGCTACCGCCTGCGCCTGCACGAGCACTTCCAGGGCCCGATGGGCTTCGGCACCCCGGACGATTCCGAAGCGTGGGAACGGGTGCAGAAAGGCGCCCGGGCCGGTGAAGACCTGTGGATCATGCTCAACCGCGGCCTGCCCGGCGAGACGCCCAGCGCAGACGGCCTGGTGTCCGACGTGAGTGCCGAAACCGGCATGCGTGCGGCGTACCAGCAGTGGAAAAAGATGATGTCGGCGTGAGCATGGAGAACCCTATGGACCTGCAATTGCTGCAAGAAGTCACCGCCTTCATCTGGCAGGAAGGCGACATGCTCGACCACGGCGAGTACGACGCCTGGCTCGGCCAATGGACCGAAAAAGGCACGTACATCATCCCCATCGATCCGAAGCAGAGCGACTACGAGAACACCCTCAACTACGCCTACGACGACCACCACATGCGTGGCCTGCGGGTGCAGCGGTTGATTGGCGGCGAGTCGATATCCACCAGCCCGCAACCGCGTACCGTGCGCACGCTGTCGCGCTTTCGGGTGCTGGGCGACGACGGCGTCAACGTCACCGTGCGCTGCGCGCAGAACGTGCGGGAGTTCCGCAAGGAAAGCCTCAAGCACTACAGCGCCGACCTGACCTACACCCTGGTGCGGGCGGCGGGCGGTTTCAAGATCCACCGCAAGGT
>NZ_JABWRU010000005.1:0-303485 GCF_014269165.1 Pseudomonas sp. SWRI68
GCCTCGTCGGTAGAGGACTACGAAGCGCTGCTGCCGTGGAACTGCTCACCGGAGATGCAACGGTAAATCGAAGCTCCATCTGGCGGTAGGTGGGGTTCATGGATCGCACTCTCTGATGGATGATAGGTCCTGCGGTACAAGTCATAGTCGCCTAGACTATCTACCGTCACTACGTGAGGCACATGCAACGTGCGGGGTGCAGCGACATTGGCAGGTGGAGTAGCGGGCCGGCTGGCGTTGAGCAAGTCTCTTTGTTTTTTCGTTACACGTCCAGGTATTGTATTTACCGGCATTTTCGACACTGTAACAATACGGTATTTGATACAACTGCTAAGGCTCTCGAAACCACTGCCCATGCGCTGTGAGAGTGAGGTGGACAGTCTTGACAACTTCTTGAACGCAGAAGTACGTAATAGCTGTAGTCCCTTAAGGCCTTTGCTGGCCCCTTTCATCAGTAAATTGCCAAGTTTCGCCAGGCCTCTGCCGGAGCCGTCGAACACAGTAGCCGCCGCGCTTGCCCAGCCCAGTTTCGACGATAAGCTGGGGTTGCGCTGTCGCAACGAAAGTTCCGCTGCTCCCAGGGAGAACGCCACAGCGGCAACGGCAAATAACAGACCCCCAAGCAAGCCGCCTGTCATGACTGAGCCGATGACAGCCAGCACAAAAAAGCCAGCCAGCAGCAGCCATTCCCACAACGCTGCAGGTTCATGATGGGGCGGGGTCGTTTCTCGGATCATCTCATCCAGTGAGGCTAGCTGCGTCGCTTGTTCTCGGCGGCTCACCATGATGTGCCCACTGGGATCATGCCAGTTGACAGGGTCACGCCCTGCGCAATACGCCCGATCGTTCAGACCACCTTCGTCAAATGGGCTCAGGTTGTCGCCCTGAAAAAAGGCCTGGAACTTGGGGTCGTACACGCGGTAGCCGTTACCCAGGTGGTAGGCGCCGGTTACCGGGTCGACGCGCTGACCGTTATAGCCCAAACCGCAATTGAGCGCATTAAGCTGATCCAGTGGCGCTTCGCCCCAAGGCGTGAAGCCTACCGACTGGCTTTGCCAGTTGCCGCTGGCATCGACCGAATACTCTTCAGCGCCACCGTTTTGTGGGTCTGGCAATAGGTAAAGGGTGTGCGCTGCGGGGGTCGCCTGGCCCATTTCTCGACACTGCACCACCAGCCCGGCCTCTTCATCGAGCACCCGGTGCCGCACAGGTTTGCTCTGCGCATCCAGCCACATTTCCCCACACAGCAGGTCGCCTTTGTATTGCATGACCCGGCGTTGTTTATTGGCTTCATCCCATTGAGAGGCCAGGCGACCGATGTGATCATATTCATAGCTTGCGAGGAGCTTACCATCACTGCCTCCAGTCACCGACTGCAGTTGCCCTTCAGGCGTGTAGGCGAATTGCTGTCCTGAGACGTCAGTCGTGAGGTTGCCATTGGTGTCACTGACAAGTTCGAGGATGGTTGAGGTGCTTTGTGTTGCCCCCTTCGGCGTCCTCGCCACCGTGACCTTCGTGCGTAGGGTGGGTTGCAGCTTATTGTCGTACGCGTAGGTGCGCTTCTCGCTTGCGCCGTCGTTATAGGCCGTGGTGCAGGTCAGCAGGTTGCCAAGCGCATCATAGGTGTAGGCCTGATTCTTGATGCTGTTCTTGTCCCTGTCTTGAATCTCGTAGCCTGTGACTGCCGTCACGCTCCAGCTTTTGAGTTCGTTGCGGTAGGTTTCGTAGGTGAAGGTTTCGGTACGCGTGGCCGAGCTTTCACCGTTGCGGTACCACGTTTTGCTCAAGAGCTGCCCGGTTCGCGACCACGTTTGGTCATAGCGGCTTTTGATCACGCCATCCAGGCGGTAAGTCCGCTGGGTTTCCCGGCCAAAGCTATCGTAAGCAAGGTCAACCAGCAGGTTTGTACCATTGCGCCGGTCGCTTACGAGCAATTGTTCAAGCTCGCCTTGCCCGGCATAGCGATAGCAATAGTCCAGGCCCGAGCGGCGTACCCGCGTACGTCGGTTCTGCCCATCGTGCCAAGCGCGGCTGACGATACCGTTGTTCAAGGCAGTTCGGTCGATAGTGCCACGCAGCGAATGCTGAACACGTTCCTGCTGCCGCATGCCTCGAAGCGTTCGGGTTGTCAGTATCTGCCCTAGCAGAAGAGGCGAAACGCTTTCGGTGCTGATCAGACTTTGCTGGTTGGGTTCGGTTGCGAGGCGCTCGGCCTTGATGCCCTGCGTGATTTCGTTGTAAGTGAATGTTTTAATCAGCACTTTGGCTGCGGCGTTCTTACCCTTGACGAACCAAGACACACTGGTGCCGTCGGCGCTGCTTTTATTCGTTACTTCAGTGCCATCAGGGCGTTGATAGCCACCTACCTTGAATGTGAACATCTGCGGTGAGCTGCTGGCATTGCCTTCATTCGTTACTTCAGTGCCATCAGGGCGTTGATAGCTGCTTCTCTTGAACGTGATCGTCGGCGCCGAGTCGCCGGCGCCCACCGTCCTGGAAACGATATCGCCGCCGTGCAAAGTTTGTTCAGCCAGTTGCTGCTCTTGGCCTGATTTGGCTTTGATGGTGACCTGGGTGGCAATGGTGCTGAGCCCTTCGTAAGCCCATTTGACCACCGTGTCATCGGGGCCGGTAGTCTGGGTTCGCCGCCCAAGCTCGTCATAGGCAAATGTCCATTCCCGGCTAACGGTGCCTACTTTTTCAGTGACCTTGTCGCATAGGCCGCGAGCATTGATTTGCTGCTTTCTACTCAGGCCTATGGCCTCCAGTTGTTTGCTCGTCGCGTTCCAGACTTTATGGCTGAGGGCGAGTGTGACCTTGCCGTCGGTGTGGTTACTCTGTGTGTCTTCGACGCTGTGCAGAGGGCCTCGCAGCAGGGTGCCAACGATAGTTTCTGTACGCTTACTCTGCGTGCCGTTTGCCTCCACCTTGTCGCCCTGCGCCTCGGCTTCCCAGAACCAGTCCCGCAAGGTGCCTGGCAAGCTCACGCCGTCGTTGCGAACGCACAAGCCCCCAGGGTGGTAGTCGTAAATGCACTGGTGCTGCGGCTCACCGTCTGCGCCGTAGGCGATTTCTTCAAGGCATACGTAGTTCTGTGCCGAATCGTCATCGCCTGCTTGGCGCTGCAGTTCACGCCGAACGGGGCGTTGCAGGCCATCGAGCAAGGTGCGCCCTTTGCGGCCATCCGGGCCGAAGGTGACGATCCAGGTGCCGTTGCCTGTCTCTACCCATTGCTGTTCGGTTTTCGCCAGGGCCTCGCCATTTGCCTCTTGCGAGGTGTACTTATCGGAATTCCAGGCATAGGTAGTGCTGGTCAGCAAACGGTCTCGTGCGTCATAGGTGTGGTAAGCCATCGATGTTGGCCTGCCCAGCTCGTCTTGATCCGTCTCGGCTAGCACGCGGTCGCTGCGCGCGGAGCGAATGTGCTGGGCCACGGTAGCTGTGAGGTTCAGCTCGCCGTGCTTGAAGGGCGACTCGCTCTTTACCCGCAATTTGCCACTTGCGGTTGTGGTGGTTTCAGTCAGGGTGCGCGTCTGCCGGGCAGTATTGTTCTTGTACCAACGGGTCGAAGTCGTTTCGGTCTGCGTTTCTGCGCCGGTCTTGGTGTGGGTCACCTGCTGCAAGTCGACCACCAGCCCTTGGCGCCCCGTCGCAGTGGTGAGGGTCCACGGTGTAGTCGAAAAGTCGACCGTAACGCCTTCCAGGCTCAGCACCATGTCGGGCATCAAGACGCCGTGGCTGTCGGTGCTGGCGTTTGCATAACCGAACAGGGTCACGTTCATTTCCGACGTGCTGCCGTCGGGGAACTTCAAATAGCTGCATTGCGCAAGCAAGGGCGGGGTGCTGGTATCGGGGATCGTCGGGCAGGACAGCGACTGGGTGCGGATAGCAGCCCCATCCTTTTCCAGTTTGAGCCCTCTCAACTGCGCCCTCAGCGCCGTCAGCGTAGGCACCTTGTCGCTACGATCAGGTTTTGCCGTGCTGGCCGTTACCGGGTAGTAGCACAGGTGAGTGGTTTGCCCATCGTCAGCGCCGATCTGGGAAAGCAGCCCTGAATCCGCATCGTAAGTGAAGTGCGAGGTTTCACTTACCGTTCTGACCGGTGTAAATGGATCAGTACTGATAGTTGCCTTGGCATCGGTATTCATGAGCGGCTTTCCTCCAATGAGTTTTCGGCAGTACTGTTCACGGGCGCAGCGGGCTGCGCCCTGACGTTCAGTTCTTCAGTGGTTACCGTCGTGCTGATGGGCTGTGTGGCCAGGCGGAATTTTAAGATCGCGCTGCCAGAGGTCGACGGTTCCCTCGGCCTGGATATCGCCATCGACTGCCGTGTGGGTACCCAGGTGCACGAAGTTACTGGAGGTGACGCGCGCAGCTGTTCGCGGAAAAAGGCAGGCCATTTGTCCCGTGTGTTGTTCTCGCCGAATTTGAAACCTAACCGTGGGCCTACCGGCAGACCGGTATCATCGTCATGCACGCAGAGGTAGCGATCGGCGGACGCGGACATGTCCCCCACCGTCAAGCCAGTGTTGCAGCGGCGCCATTCCATAGTGCGACTCCATCGAGTGAGGGCCTGGCACAATTTGGACATGGCCTGCAGTCAGCCAACAACTGACAAAAATGCTAGTTTTCAGGCCCCACGCACGGGAGTAATCTCGAGGCCCATGGGGGACACTACAACCCTGCGCGTGCTTCATGTTGCCGCCGATAAGCCCCCGGCTGCACCCCCACCGCCTTGGCAAACGCCCGGGTAAACGCCGCCACAGACTGATACCCCACCTGCGCACCTACCTGCTCAACGGTGTTCCCTGCCTGCAGCAGCTGGCACGCATGGCGCATGCGCAAGGCCAGCAGCACCTGCCCCGGTGACTGCCCGGCCAGTTCGTTGAAACGCTTGAAAAACGCCGAGCGCGACAACCCCGTGTACGCCGCCATGCTCTCCAGCGTCCACGCCTGCCCAGGCTGTTCGATCAGTTGCGCCAGCAACGCGGCAAACGCGGGCTGCCGGGCCAGGGCCACAAGCCCGCCAAGGGGCTGTCCGGCATGCACTTGCTGGCGCAAAACGTACAGGAACAACAAGTGCGTCAGCCGCTCCAGCAAGGTCTGCGATGGGGCTGGCGGGCGCTCGCATTCTTCCAGGATCAGCCCGAACAGCGCTCGCGCCGCATGCCCGGCAGGCTCGTCGGCGCGCAACAGAATCCAGTCGGCCAAGCCCTCGACGATCAGTGACGACAGCCCCGGGCGGAAGTGAAAGAACCCGCACACCAAGCCCACGCCATCGCCGGCATGGGCATCCAGGGCCTGCATGGCCTGGCGCGGCTGGTTGCAGGCGCTTGCCGGGTCGTGGTCGCTGGACAACCGATAAGCCAGGTCGCGCAGCAAAAACACCGCATCGCCGGCCTCCAGCCGCAGCGCCTCGGCCTCGCCATCAATGTGCAGCCAGCAATGGCCCTGCACCACCAGGTGGAAGCTGGCCCGCCCCATGCCCTGGGTGCTGGCGTGCCAGCCACCGCAATAGCGGCCGACATGAAACAGGCTGGCATCGAGCTCCAGGCCTTCTAATAACCAATCGACAAGGTGGCTGGACGAAATCATCTAATGCAAAGACTCAGGAGCAAGGAAAGGCGACTGATGAATATGGAGGCGAATTCTTATAACCAACAGACTGTAAGGACACCCACCACAGGAGACCACTCCATGTCCTCGCGCATTACTTTACACACGCTGCAGAGCGCCCCGGAAGCGGCCCGTCCATTCCTTGAGAACGCTCAGAAGAATTCTGGCTTCATCCCCAACCTGCTGGGCGTGCTGGCCAACGCCCCGGCCGCCCTGGAAACGTACGTGACCGTGTCGGCGCTCAATGGCAAGTCCGAGCTGACCCTGGCCGAGCGAGAGGTGGTGCAGCTGATTGCCGCTACCCAGCATGGCTGTGATTTCTGCGTCGCCGGCCACACTGCGGTGGCCCTGAACAAGGCCAAGCTGCCCCAGGCCGTGGTCGACGCGCTGCGCGCCCGTGGCGAACTGCCCGATGCCCGCTACGAAACCCTGGCCGCATTTGCCCGTGAAGTGATCGCCACCCGTGGCAACGTCAGCGAGCCCACCTACCAGGCATTTCGCGATGCCGGCTTCAGCGAAGGCAACGCCCTGGAGGTGATTCTTGGCGTGAGCCTCGCAACCTTGTGCAACTTTGCTAATGTCTTCGCCCAGACACCGCTCAACGACGAACTCAGCAAGTACCGCTGGCAGCCGTCTGCGTAAGCCAAGTGTGGTGCCGGCCACGCCGGCGTTTTCAAAGGAGTAGAGACATGCTTGATCCCGCATTTCGGCAATGGCTGGATGCCAACGCCGAGGCAATCGACCAGGGCGTGTGCGACCCGCACCTGGTCCTGGCGCACATCGCCGAAGCGCAAGTGCTGCGCATCGGCGTCGATGCGGCGCTGGGTGGCACGGGCGGGCAGGTGACCGACGCGGTCGAAGCGATCGCGGCCATTGCCAGCCGTTCATTGGCGGCGGCGTTCGTCTGCTGGGGCCAGCGCGCCTTCATCGAATACCTGCTGCAAAGCCCCAACCAGCCGCTGCGCGAGCGCCTGTTGCCACGCCTGTTGACGGGTGAGCTGGCCGGTGCAACCGGGCTGTCCAATGCCATGAAGTTTCTCTCCGGCATCGAGAGCCTGCAGGTGCGAGGCCGCCAGAGCCGCGACGGGTGGCAGCTTGAAGGCCGGCTGCATTGGGTGACCAACCTGCGCAAGAGTGGTTTTGTGGTGGCGGCAGCCATCGAAGGTGAGGCCGAAGGGGCACCGTTCGTGGTGGCCATTCCGTCCGAGGCGCAAGGGTTGGAGCGCTCGGACGACCTGCAACTGATGGGGCTGCAATCGAGCAATACTGCTGCGCTGGCGTTCCACCAGGTTGAGCTGGGCCGCGAGTGGCTGCTGCACGAGAATGCCCGCGCGTTCCTGCCCAAGGTGCGCCCGGCCTTCCTGGCACTGCAATGCGGCATGGCCATCGGCTTGGCCCGGCGGGCACTGGATGAGGTGGCGGAACACCTGCAAGGCCGTGGCTCGTTCCTCGACGAGGCCGGCCAGGTGCTGAAGACGCGCCTGGAAAACACCGTGAGCGAACTCAAGCAGGGCCTGCTCGACGAGCGCTTCCTGCAGCAGCCGGGGGCGCTGTTCAAACTGCGCATCACCCTCGCCGAATGCGCTGCCGACGCGGTGCAGCTGGAGCTGCAGGCCAGTGGTGGCAAGGCCTACCTGAGCGAGTATGGCGAAGGCTTCGCCCGCCGTTGGCGCGAGTCGGCGTTCGTGCCGATCGTGACGCCGAGCCTGGTGCAACTGCGCGCCGAACTGCAACGCCAGGCGGGCGCCGCATGAGCGAGGTACTGCTCGACGCCCGCGCCATCAGCCTGGGCTACCCCCGCGAAGGGGGCTGGCAAGAGGTGCTGGCACAGTTCGACCTGCAGCTGGCGCCGGGCGAGGTGGTGACCATCCTGGGCCCCAGTGGTGTCGGCAAGTCCAGCCTGTTGCGGGTGCTGGCGGGCTTGCAGGCGCCGCGTGGCGGTAGCGTGACGCTGCGCGGCGAGCCGCTGC
The DNA here is from genome assembly GCF_014269165.1 of Pseudomonas sp. SWRI68. Classification (NCBI taxonomy): domain Bacteria; kingdom Pseudomonadati; phylum Pseudomonadota; class Gammaproteobacteria; order Pseudomonadales; family Pseudomonadaceae; genus Pseudomonas; species Pseudomonas sp. SWRI68. The sequence continues at coordinate 7,587 of NZ_JABWRU010000005.1, forward strand.
AAGGGCCGCATCCGCGCCTGGCGGTGGCCTTCCAGGACCCCAGCCTGCTGCCCTGGTTGAGCCTTGAGAAGAACGTCGCCTTTGGCCTGGACTTCGCCCGCCAGCCCAAATTGGCGGCCAGCGAGCGGCGTGCGCGCATCGACCATGCGATTGCCGCCGTGGGCCTGGCCCATGCGCGCAACCAGTACCCGGCACAGTTGTCCGGTGGCATGGCCCAACGCACCGCGCTGGCCCGCTGCCTGGCACGCCAACCTGAAGTGCTGTTGCTTGACGAGCCGTTTGGCGCCCTCGACGAGGTGACCCGGGCCGACATGCAGCAACTGCTGCTGCAACTGATCGCCACCCACAATACTGCGGCGGTGCTGATCACCCACGATATCGACGAAGCCCTGCTGCTGTCCGACCGGGTCCTGCTACTGGGCAACCACCCAGCGCATATCCTCGGCCAGTGGTGTATCGACCTGCCGCAGCCGCGCACGCACCGGGTCGAGGAACTGGGCGCCCTGCGCATCGAGATCGTCAAAACCCTTCGGCGGGCAAGCCGCACAGTCGAACCTTCCCCCACCCCCTTGCCCTCGGAGGCTGTCCATGTGCATGGATGACTGCTGTTCTGCTTCGTCGCGTCGCGACTTTCTCAAGCTTGGCGCCATGCTCACTGCCGCCGGTGCCTTGCCGTTGCTGTCGAGCTTGCAAGCCCGCGCCGCCGCCGAACCGGACGCGCCGGTGCGCATCGGCTACTTGCCGATCACCGACGCCACGCCGTTGCTGGTGGCGCACAACAATGGCCTGTTCGAGGCCGAAGGCATCAAGGCCGAGCGCCCGGTGCTGCTGCGCAGTTGGGCGCAGGTGATCGAGGCGTTCATCTCCGGCCAGGTCAACGTGATCCACCTGTTGTCGCCAATGACCGTGTGGGCGCGCTACGCCAGCAAGGTGCCGGCCAAGGTCGTGGCCTGGAACCATGTCGGCGGTTCGGGCCTGACCGTGGCGCCCGACATCACCGACATGAAGCAACTGGGCGGCAAGACCGTCGCCATCCCGTTCTGGTACTCGATCCACAACGTCGTGCTGCAGCAGATGCTCAACGACAACGGCCTGACCCCGGTGTCCAAACCGGTCAATACGCAGCTTGCGGCCAACGAAGTCAACCTGCTGGTGCTGCCGCCGTCCGACATGCCACCGGCACTGGCCAGCAAGCGTATCGCTGGTTATATCGTCGCCGAACCGTTCAACGCCCTGGCCGAAAACCTCAAGGTTGGCCGTGTGCAGCGGTTTACCGGCGATGTCTGGCGCAACCACGCCTGCTGCGTGGTGTTCATGCACGAGCACGACCTCAACAACCGCCCGGAGTGGTCGCAGAAGGTGGTCAACGCCATCGTCAAGGCCCAGCAATGGACCCGCGAGCACCGCGCCGAAGCCGCCGCGTTGTTGTCCAAGGCCGGCCCCAACAAGTACACCCCGCACGAGCCTGCGGTGCTGAGCAAAGTCCTGGCCCCAGCCGCCGAGGACCGCGCAGCCTATATCGCCAGTGGTGCGATCCAGCACCAGCAATGGGACGAGCGGCGTATCGACTTCCAGCCTTACCCGTTCCCCAGCTACACCGAGGAGCTGGTCAAGCGCCTGCAGCGCACGTTGATCGAAGGCGACAGTGGTTTTCTCGCAGGCCTGGACCCGGCGCAAACCGCCCGCGACCTGGTCGACGACCGCTTCGTGCGCAACGCCATCGCGGCCGTTGGCGGGCCATCGGTGTTCGGTATTGCCGACAGTTTCGAGCGTAGCGAGGAGTTCGCGGTCTGATGGGCAAGCATGTGGTTCATACCGGCCTGGGCTTGGCCGGGCTGTTGCTGTTGCTGCTGGCGTGGTGGGCGGGTGTGGCGCTGTTTGGCGAGGCCGACGGCCTGTCGGCGCGCTTCTCGCCCGAGGCCACCCTGGCCAGCCTGGTCGAGCTGTTGGGGCAGGGCGAGGTCTACGGCCACGTGTGGGTCAGCCTCAAACGTATTTTGATCGGGCTGCTGCTGGCGCTGTTGATCGGCGTACCCCTCGGTTTGCTGGTAGGCAGCTACCGGCACCTGGAGGCGGCGACCACGCCGGCCTTCCAGTTTTTGCGGATGATTTCGCCGCTGTCGTGGATGCCGGTGGTGGTGATGCTGATGGGGGTGGGCGACCAGCCGATCTATTTCCTGCTGGCCTTCGCCGCGCTGTGGCCGATTCTGCTCAACACCGCTGCGGGCGTGCGCCAACTCGACCCGCGCTGGTTGCAACTGAGCCGCAGCTTGAGTGCCACGCGCTGGGAGACGTTGTGCAAGGTGATCGTGCCGGGGGTGATCGGCCATGTGCTGACCGGTGTGCGCCTGGCCATCGGCATCCTGTGGATCGTGCTAGTGCCGTGCGAGATGCTGGGGGTCAGTGCGGGGTTGGGGTATTTCATTCTCGACACCCGCGACCGGCTGGCGTATTCGGAGCTGATGGCGATGGTGCTGCTGATCGGCGTGCTGGGCTTCATGCTCGATGCCCTGGCGCGTGGCGTGCATCGGCGCTGGGTGCATGGCTGAAAAGAGGAGGGGCCGCTGTGCGGCCCCCCGTATCAATGCACGGTCTTGCGCTGCCTTACACAGGCCTGCGCCTGAACAGCCAGCTCGTCCAGCCGCTCGTCGCGCATCTGCTCGGCCTCGATCATCGCATCCTCGCCCTGCTGGTTGAGCAGGTAGGTATGGATCTGATGTACCTCGGTGGTCTGGTAGATCGGCCCGATATCCAGCCGGCCAATCAACGCCCCGCTGGCTTGCCCGGTGCTGCTCATCAGCACCTGCGGCCCGTTGGCCTCCACCACCTGCATGCCCATCGCTTCGAACCACGGTACCTGGCCGGCAAAGGTGTTCAATTCGACGCAGGCATGGCGGGCCTGCAAATCACCCAGCAGGGCGCGGGCGATACCTTGGCGGCGATGGCTGGCGCGCACGGCGAGAAATGCCAGCGCGCAGGTGTCCGGGTCGTCATCGGCCGGCAACGCCAGGGCAAAGCCGAGCAATTGGTCAGGGGCCTCGGCATCCAGCGCCAAGGTCAGCGTCACCGACAGGCCACCGGTACCGTCCATGGCCTGCAGGTACTGGTGCACCTCCATCCCGACACCGTACTGGTACAGCGGATACAGCGGGTTGTCGGCAAGAATGGCAACGCTGCTCAATTCGCCGACGTGGTTGATCACCAGCTCACGGATCTGGTTCTGGAAAGACTCGGGCGGCACGCTGTCGAGGCGGCTCAGGATGAACATCGGGGGGCAGGCTCCGGCGGGTAGGAATACAACCCGCGCCTGGCTGACGCGGGTACTACAGTCTAACCGGTTTTGCCGAATCAGCCTTGCGCGTGTAGCGCCGCGAGCATCAGCTCGAGGTTTTGTACCGCCGCACCAGAGGCGCCCTTGCCAAGGTTGTCGAACACCGCAGTCAGCAGTACCTGGCCATGCTCCGGGTTGGCGTACAGCGCCAGGCGCAGGTCATTGCTGTCGTTCAGTGCTTCGGGGTCGAGCGCCGCCGCCGGGCCTTGCTGATGCAGGGGCATCAGTTGCACGTGGCGAGCCCCTTCATAGTGCTGTTGCAGGCAGGCATGCAGCTGTTCGGCGCTGGCCTGGCCGGGCAGCAAGCGCAGTTGCAGCGGGATGCTGAGGACGATGCCCTGGCGATAGGCGCCGTAGCCAGGCATGAACACCGGCCGCGCCGACAGCCCGGCGTGCTGCTGGATCTCCGGCACATGCTTGTGCGCCAGCTCCAGGCCATACAGTTGCAAGGTCGGGGTTTTCTCGGTACCTGGCTGCTCATGGCGCTCGACCGCCGCGCGGCCGCCGCCGGAGTAACCCGAGATGGCATGAATGCTCAGTGGGTAATCGGTTGGCAGCAGCCCGGCGCTGACCAACGGGCGCAGCAAGGCGATTGCACCGGTGGGGTAGCAGCCAGGGTTGCTGACACGTTTGCTGTGGGCGATACGTTCGGCTTGCTGTTCATCCAGTTCTGGCAGGCCATAGACCCAACCTGGGCTGGTGCGGTGGGCGGAACTGGCGTCGATAACCCGTACCTGCGGGTTATGGATCGCCGCCACGGCTTCGCGCGCTGCGTCATCGGGCAGGCAGAGCACGGCGATGTCGGCGCTATTGATCGCTTCGGCGCGGCGTTGTGGGTGCTTGCGCTCGGCTTCGGGCAGGGTCAGCAGGCGCAAGTCGCTACGCCCGTGCAGGCGGGCGTGAATCTGCAGGCCAGTGGTGCCTTGGTCACCGTCGATGAAGACAACAGGGGTGTGCATGGTCGGGGTCCGGTCGGGGGAGAGATGGCCTATGCTCGCCTGCGGCTGGACTAAAGGAAATTTGAATATCATGATGCTGATGTTCATTTTTACTGAAGCTAGCCATGCGCGAAATCAGCCTTGACCGCCTCCGCACCCTGGTCGAAATCTCCGACCTGGGTTCTTTTGCCGAGGCCGCACGCCGGCTCAACCTGGCCCCGCCCACCATCAGCCTGCACGTGGCCGAGCTGGAGGCGCGGGTGGGTGCCCCCTTGCTCACCCGTAACCGTGGCCAGGTGCGCCCTACGGCCATTGGTGAGACGTTACTGGCCCGCGCCCGACGCCTGCTGGCCGACGCCGACCTGGCCCTGGAAGAGGTTCGCCGTCAGGTCGAGGGCCTGACCGGCCGGGTACGCCTGGGCGCCTCGACCGGCGCCATCGCCCACCTGTTGCCCAAGGCGCTGGAACACTTGCGTGTGGCTCACCCGGGGATCGACGTGCAGGTCCAGGTGCTGACCTCCCAGGCGTCACTGGCGCGACTGCGCGAGGGGGCTCTGGACATTGGCCTGGTGGCCTTGCCGCAAGTTGCGGGCAAAGGGCTGAAGGTCACCCCTTGGCGGCGCGACCCGATCTTGGCCTACGTGCCGGCCGACTGGCAGCCACCGGCCAAGGTAACGCCGGCATGGTTGGCGCGGCGGGCGTTGATTCTGAATGACAGCAGCACGCAGTTGTCGCGGGTGACAGGGGAGTGGTTCGCGGCGGCGGGGTTGTTCCCCGCACCGCGCATCGAGCTGAACTACAACGATGCGATCAAGAGCCTGGTGGGGGCGGGGTACGGTGCGACGTTGCTGCCGCAGGAGGGCGACGCAGCGGAGCTGGACCGGCGTATTACCCGCCGGCCGTTGCGTCCGGGGTTGTGGCGGCAGTTGGGGATTGCCTGCCGAGAGGGGCAGGTCGAGCGGGCCACGGGGTATGTGCTGGAGGCGCTGAAGCGGTTGTTGTAGGGCACCTGCTGTAACAAGGGTCCTGGCAGTAGGACTTGGGAAAGCATCAGGGCTGGCGGGTGCATGCCTTGATGCTTTCAGCGCCGGCATGATCAACCCCACCAACAAACCCGCGCCCGCAATGCTGCCGCCATACACCATATAGCGCATCATCACCTGCTTGTTCTCGTCCCCCAGGCGCGCCTGGGTGTCGCGCAGGGTCGACTGGCTCTGGTCCAGCTGCTCATTCAGCGCCTGGTTGCGCGCCTCCAGCTCATCGATCAATTGCTTGCGCGAATCCAGCGTTTCCTGCATGCCCTGCACGCGGTTCTTCCAACTGTCATCGATGCTCTTGAGCTGCCCGGACAGGTCCGCCACTTGGGCATCGAGCTGCGGCAGCCGCTCGCCCTGGCCCGGCACGTCCTGCAGGTCGCTGCTGAGGATCCACACCAGGTCACCATTCTGCCCGCGTACCTGGCTGTAGCTGCCTTGGCTGCCGACCAGAGTCAGCTTTTGCCCAGACTTGAGCGTGCCGACAATGCGGTGGCCATCGGTCGGCCCGCTGCGCACATAGGTACTCAGGCTGTCACTGACCCAGCGCGCATCACTGGCAGGCGTTTCGGCATGCACCGGGGCGGCTAGAGCCACCAGGGCTGCGATCAAGCCGCCGCGCAGGGCTGGGAGGGCGGAAAATGTTGGACGGGAGTCGGGCATGTTGAGTCTTCGCTGAAACAGGACAAAAGTAGGCCCGATGACTGGGCCGATGAACCGGTCGGTGAGTTGACCGTCAGCGAAAGACCGTTTTTATGTAAGCAGGTTCACTACCTGACATCGGAAATGTCTGCAGAATGTTGCAAAAGCCGAGGTGCACGGCCTGTCGCGATGGTGGTTGAAACACCGCGACAGGCGCGTGGCGATCAGCTCTCTGGCTGCGGCACGATGGCCAGGGCATCAGGCTCCGGCCCGGTTTGCCAGCGTGCCTTCTCGCGCCAGTCAACGGTATCGATGACGGCTACCTGGTCACCGCCGCTGATGGCCACGTAGACCCGTTTGCCATCCGGCGAGACCACCGCGCCGATGGGCAGGGCTTCGGCACCCAACAGTGTCTTGCGGTACTCGGCGCCTTCCTGAGCCAGGCTGATGCGCTTGATCTCGCGCTTGGCCGCGACGTCGAACACGGCCAGCTCCGCCGACTTGGCGCAGGTGACCAGAGCATGCTTGCCGTCCGGGGTCATGACGACGCGTATCGGAAACAGGCCGGTACGGAGGCGGTCGGTGACCTCCAGGCGTTCGGCATCGACGATCACCACTTCATTGCCTTCGCGATTGCTGACCCACACCTGTGCGCCCGTCTGGGTCACCGCAACGCCCTCGCTGCCGTTGCCGGTGGGGATGTCGGCGATCTTCTTCTTGTGCAGCAAGTCGATGACCGACAACGTGCCGGAGTCTACATGGGTCACGTAGGCGCGGTCCGCACCGGGCGACAGGGCGACCATGTGCGGCTTGCCGCCGCCGACGTCGATGCGGTCGAGGACCTGGCCCTGGGCCAGGTCGACAATCAGCAAGTGCTCGCTGTCCTCGGTGGTAACCACCACCCGCTGGCTGTCTGGCAGGAAGCGGATGCCGTGGGGGCGCGAGTCCTTGCCCAGGTCGATAGTGCGCACCACGCTGCGTGACGGCCAGTCGATCACGCTCAGGCTGTTGTTGGCGGTGCCGTGGGCGCCATAGTTGCCCACCACGGCCAAGCGGCCATTGCTGGCAACTACCACCTCGTGCGGGCCGGTGCCCACGGGCAGGCGGACCAGTTCCTTGCCGTTGCTGATGTCCAGTGCCGAGACACTGGCATCGGCCTTGTTGCCCACCAGCAGCACATCCTGCGCCTGAACCAGCGACGCGCAGGTCAGTAGTGCGCCAGCCAAGGCCAGGTTACGGATGCGGAGGGCGATCGGGTTGTAAGGGTAGGGCATGTCCAGTCTCCTTTGGATTACAGTCCATGTTGCATGCTCATAGGGTGTGACCGGGGCAGGGTGGCAAGGGTTTCGTTTTTTTGCCGCGCCACGCTCACGATCTAGACTGAAGGGTTCACACCTGTTCATGGAGCTACACCATGACTGCCAAGAATACGGTTTGCCTCTGGTACAACAATGATGCCGAGGAGGCGGCGAACTTCTACGCCGCGACCTTCCCCGACAGCCGCGTGGTGGCGGTTCACCAGGCCCCCAGTGATTACCCGTCGGGCAAGGCGGGTGATGTGATCACCGTCGACTTCACCGTGATGGGCGTGCCCTGCGTAGGGCTTAACGGCGGCACGGCGTTCAAGCACAGCGAAGCGTTCTCGTTCCAGGTCAGCACCGAAGACCAGGCCGAGACTGACCGCCTGTGGAACGCCATCGTCAGCAATGGCGGCGAAGAGAGCGTCTGCGGCTGGTGCAAGGACCGATGGGGGGTATCGTGGCAGATCTGCCCGCGCATCCTGATCGAGGCCCTCGGCAACCCTGACCGGGCGGCGGCCAAGCGGGCCTTCGAGGCCATGATGGAAATGGGCAAGATCGATGTCGCCGGGATCGAGGCGGCCTTGAAGGGCTGACGGCGAGCAACCCAGGGGCCGACAGGCGGCCCCTGGGTTGCTGCTTAGTCGTTCAACTCCACGTCGGCCTGGGGTTGTGTCTGCTTGGTCGCAGACTTCTTCTCCTGCACCACGATGTAGAACTCCTCGCCATGTTTCACCGCGCCATACAGCACGGCCTTTTCGATCAGCTCGGTACCCCGCAGATGCCGCAGCATCATCGGGTCCTTGCGCAGGTCGCGGTACAGCGCCAGGCACAACAGCACCATCACTACGACAAACGGCAGCGCCACCACGATCGTCAGGTTCTGCAACCCCGTCAATGCCTCGCCGGGGTTGCTGGGGTCGCCGATCGCCAACATGACCGCCGCCACCGTGCCGGTCAGCGCCCCCCAGAAGATCACGGTGCGCCGCGACGGCGCGGTGGTGCCGTGTTCCGACAGGGTGCCCATGACCAGTGAGGCGGCATCGGCGCCGGAGACGAAGAAGATGCCCACCAGGATCATCACCAGCACCGAGGTCAACGAGGCCAGCGGGTAGCTGTCCAGCAACTGATAGAGCGCGTGGTTGCTGTTGACGGCGCCATTGACCAGCGCGAAGCTGCCCTCGCGCAGGGCATCGATCGCCGCACCGCCGAAAATGGTGAACCACACCAGGCTGACCAGGCTCGGTACCAGCAGCACCCCGGTGACGAACTGGCGAATGGTGCGGCCGCGGCTGATGCGGGCAATGAACATGCCGACGAAAGGCGTCCAGGAAATCCACCAGGCCCAATAGAACACGGTCCAGCCGGCCAGCCAGCTGTCCATCTGCTCACCGCCGCTGGCGTTGGTGCGTGCCATCATTTCTGGCAGCAGCTTGATGTAGATGCCGATCGAGGTGGGCAGCAGGTTGAGCATCAACAGCGTCGGGCCGACCAGGAAGACGAAGGCCGCCAGCACCAGTGCCAGCACCATGTTGGTGTTGGACAACCACTGGATACCCTTGCCGATGCCGGACACTGCGGAGGTGACGAAGGCAATGGTCAGCAAGGTGATGATCGAGATGTAGAACAGCTTGCCGGGGCTCTCGATCCAGCCGTTGTATTCCAGGCCGCCGGCGATTTGCAGGGCGCCCAGGCCGAGCGAGGCGGCAGAGCCGAACAGCGTGGCGAAAATCGCCATCATGTCGATCACGCGGCCGACGGGGCCGTTGGCGTGCTTGCCGATCAGCGGCCGAAAGGCCGTGGAAATCAATTGCGAACGCCCGCGGCGGAACGTGCCGTAAGCAATCACCAGGCCGACGATGGCGTACATGGCCCAGGGGTGCAGGGTCCAGTGGAACAGCGTGGTGGCCATGGCCACCTGCATCGCCTCGCTCGATTGCCCGGTCGTCGTCCCGGGAGGTGGCGTCACATAGTGCGACAAGGGCTCGGCAACGCCGAAGAACATCAGGCCGATGCCCATGCCGGCGCTGAACATCATGGCCACCCAGGAGACGGTACGGAATTCTGGCGCTTCGCCATCACGCCCCAGCGGGATCCTGCCATAGCGGCTGGCGGCTAGCCACAGCACGAAGATGACGAACACGGTCGAGGTGAGTACGAAGAACCAGCCAAAGTTGAGAATGACCCAGGACTGTGCCGACGACGCGCTGGCGGCAAGGCTGGCCTGGCTGACGAAGCCCCAGATGACGAAGGCAATGGCCAGAATGCTGGTGATGCCGAAGACGATCCAGTCGATCTTGCCCTCCAAGTGCCTGTCCTGGCGTGCCTCGGCGGTTTTCGAGGGGTCCGTAACGCCAAGGTCGAGCGTTTCGGTGATGTGTTCCTTTGCCATGAATAGTGATGCCCCTTTGTGGCTTACCTGCGTATGCAGGCTTGTTGTTGTGGGCTGCCGGGGTCGGTGACGGTCTCGGCGGGAAGTGCAGCTGGCCGAATTATCCTGCTTGGCAAACAGCAGCTCCTGTCCCGATAACGCCCTGGGGCGTCCACTGAACGACCTGTTTAATACTTTTAGTTCCGGGGGCGATGGCCCTTTCTGCGCCGCGTTCTGGTACCCTGATGGGCATTAACCTGGCCTGCATTCCCGAGCACCGTAGAAGCGGCGTTGCCTGCGGGCCTGGCCTTACCAGGAAACGGAGATTCGTCAATGGCCACTGACCGTGTGAGCCTGATTCATTTCGATAAATTGAGCATGAGCCCGGCTGCTGCCGATCGGTTCCAGACAGCCCTCGACGCGCTGGAAGCGCTCAAGCTGCAGGACCGTTACGTGTACCTCGTTGCTCCTTATCTGGGTGATATCGCCGACGCCTCCGACCGTGAGCAGCTGGCCACGGCCATGGAGCAGGGCATCCGCGTCGTGCATGACCTGTTGGCCGCCAAGTCGATCACCAAGGTGAAGTCCGAAGAGCTGTGCAACGTGTTTGAAAATGCCGCCGAGCGTGTGCGCGCTGAAATGCCGGCCTGAAGGGTGCAATGGCCAAGGACATAGACAACCCCTGCGTTTCGCTATGCCAGCTCAACAGCGAGCTGTGCGTCAGCTGTGGCCGCAGCCGTGAAGAAATCCGCAAGTGGCGTGGCATGAAGCGCCCGGAGAAGATGGCCACCGTGCAGCGGGCGGCCACGCGGATGAAAGCCATCGTCAAGAAGAGCGCGAAGCGGCAGAATGCCGACTGACCTTCGCATGCTGTTATAACCGCGTCCCCTGAACCTTTATCGAGCCTGGAAAATGGATTCTCACTCGCTTCTTGCCTTTACCCTGGTTGCCGCGATCGCCATCGCCAGCCCTGGCCCTGCGACCTTGATGGCGATCAACAACAGCCTGGCCCATGGGCAACGCAGCGCGGTCTGGTCTTCACTGGGCAATGGCTCGGGCCTGTTCTGCCTGTCGGCAGCGGCCATGCTCGGGTTGGGGGCGTTGCTGGCAAGCTCCGAAGTGCTGTTCAACGCCGTCAAGATCATCGGCGCGGGTTACCTGTTCTACCTCGGCGCACGGCAGTTGTTGAAGAAGAGCCCGATGCTGGAGGAGGGCGCCACCGCCGGGGTGGCCAAGGAGCGGCCGACACCGCTCAAGCTGTACAAGTCAGCATTCCTGACGGCGGTGACCAACCCCAAGGCGACCATGTTCTTCACCGCGTTGTTCCCGCAGTTCATCGACCAGGGCGCCGCGTTGCTGCCGCAGTTCCTGATCCTTACCGGGATCTTCGTCGCCTTGTCGCTCATTTCACTGACCCTGTACGCCGCGCTGGCCTCGCGAGCCAAGGGCGTGTTGACCCGGCCGGCGCTTTCGCGCTGGGTGAGCCGGGTCGTGGGCACGACCTTCATCGGCTTTGGTGCGGCGATTCTCACAATCCGTCGACAGTCGGCGTAGGTCTTCGGGCCGCCTGACGACGCGCAGCGGCCCTGGCAACTCCCCGGTCGATGAAAACCCTGGCGGCTGGCTACCGATGGGCCAGACTGTCTACACCACGCGAAGCCAGATGCCCCATGTGCCGAGGGTTGTAGATGATCGAGCGTTGCTTTCGCCACGCCTTGCTGTCGTTGCTGTGCGCGCTGCTGCCCGCGGTTACAGGCGCGCAGGAGGCCTGCCAGCGCCTGACGGCCACCGGTAACCCCGAATACCCCCCTTATTTGTGGCGCGACCCCCATGATCCTCACCAGTTGATCGGTGCCAATGCCGACCTGCTCAAATACTTGGGCAAGCAACTTGGGCTGGAGATCGAAGTGGTTTACGGGGGGCCGTGGTCTCGTGCCCAGGAGCAAGTGCGCACCGGCCGTATCGACCTGCTTGCCGGGTATTTTCTGACCCAGGCACGGCAGCAGCTGATGGACTTCATAAGCCCGGCCTTCCTGCACACGCCCAGCGTGGTCTGGGTACGCCAGCAAGGGGCCTTTGCCTACCATCAATGGGCTGACCTGCAAGGCCGCAAAGGCGGGACCCTGGTCAATAACAGCCACGGCCAGCAGTTCGATGACTATGCCAAGGCCAACCTCACGCTCGAAGCGGTGCCCAGTGCCAAGCAGGCTTTCGAGAAGCTGCTGCTCAAGCGCAGCGACTACGTGGTGTTCGAGCACTATCCAGGCATGGCGTTAGCGCAGACGCTGGGCATGCAAGACAGCCTGCAGGTGCTGGACCCGCCGGTGTCCAGCGAAGGCTTGTACCTGGCGCTGTCGCATCAATCACCGTGCAACCAGCCGCAGTTGCGCGAAGACCTGGCACGGGAGATGAAAGCGATCGTTTCCGGCGCATTGCCAGAACAGTTGTTGCGCCAGAACCTGGAGCGCTGGCATCAACAGCACACAGCAGCCATTGTTCAATGACCCATCGGTAAACCGAGGGCCTGAGGGACATCCACGTCCAGCACCACCCCGGCATCGTCAACGGCGACCGTGATACAGGCGTGCGGGTTGTCCAGAATGACCTGCCGGCCGCCCTGATCACCTTGCAGGTGCGCCAGCGCCGGCCAGAACGCACGGCCGAAAATCACCGGATGCCCGCGCTGACCCTGGTACTGCGGCAACACGATGTGTGCTGCGCTTGCTTGCCGGCAAAGTGTTTGCAAGCTGCCAGGTGCGATCCATGGCATATCCGCCAACAGCACCGCCACCGCCTGGGCCTGTGTCTGCAGCAGCGCCGTCACCCCGGCCGCGAGGCTGGCGCCCATGCCAAGCGCTGCCTGCTCGGCCCGCACGATATGGGCCCGCGGGTCGATACCCAGGTGCTGCGCATCGTCACCCGGCCGTAGCACGACGTGCACTTCTGCGAAATGATCGAATGCGCGCGCCAATGCCGTCGCCAGCAGGGTGTGCCCGGAGGGCAGGCGTGCCAGGCGTTTGTCGCTGCCAAAGCGCTGCGCACGCCCGGCCGCCAGCACCAGCGCGGTGCAGATCACAGGTTGTGCTGGCACGCCTCGGCCTCCCGGGCAAGCTTGGCCTTGGTCACGTTGACTGCCCCAGGCAGGCTCACGTCATTCTTGGCCGCGAGCATCTCGGCCATGACGCTGACGGCGATTTCGGCCGGGGTCTTGCTGCCGATGTAGATGCCGATAGGGCCGTGCAGGCGCTTGAGGGTGGCTTCGGTTTCGCCAAAGTGTTCGATCAGGCGCTCGCGTCGCAACTGGCTGTTGCGCCTGGACCCGATCGCGCCGATGTAGAACGCCGGGCTGTGCAGCGCCTCGAGCAAGGCCAGGTCGTCCAGTTTGGGGTCGTGGCTGACGGCAACGATGGCGCTACGCAGGTCGGGGGCGAAGGCACGCACCACATCGTCCGGCATGCCGGCCAGTTTCGAGACGCCCGCGACGCCCCAGCCGGCCATGTATTCAGGCCGGGGGTCGCACACCGAAACGTTGAAGCCATTGAACAGCGCCATGGTCGCCAGGTACTCGGCCAGCGCGCCGGCGCCGATCAGCAGCACGCGGTAGCCAGGGCCGAGGGTGCTGAGCATGCGCTGGCCATCGAAGCTGAACTGCTCGGGCGTGTTGCTGGCCATGAGCGCGGCTTCGCCGCTGTGCAAGTCCAGTTCACGGCGCACCAGGCTGCCGCTGTCGAGGCAGGCCAGCAGTTGTTCGAGGTGTTCTGCCGAAGGTTCGAACTCGAGGACCAGTTGCAGGGTGCCGCCACAGGGCAAGCCGAACCGGTGAGCGTCCTCGGCGCTGACACCGTAGCGCACCACCTCGGGCAGCCCGGTCTGCATACCTGGGCCACCGTAGGCAGTGGTGTAGCGGTGGATGAGGTCATCCTCGATGCAGCCACCGGACACGCTACCGACCACGCGACCGTCGCTGCGCAGCGCCATCATCGAACCGACCGGGCGAGGGGACGAGCCCCAGGTGCGGGCCACAGTGGCCAGCAAGACGCGCTCGCCGCTGGCAAGCCAGTCGCGGGCGGTGCGCAGGACCAGCAGGTCGATGCTTTCCATCATCTTTCTCCAAAGCGTAATGCTTGTGCCGGTTTCATCGCATGTGCAACACAATCGGGCTGCTGCTGGCCGGGTCTGTGTGCCCGCGCAACGTGCCCACGGCCTGCACACCCACTGCACCACCGTGGTTACCCCAGGCGCCGCGCACGAAGCTCAATACTTCGGCAATTTCCCGGTCGCTCAGCTGTTCACGGAAGGCCGGCATGCGGTAGGCATCGGGCAGCCCGGCAGCGACGATGCGCTGCGAGCCATTGAGGGTGATGTTGATCGCCGACGCGCTTTCCTTGGCCAAGGCCGACGTGGCCCCGGCCAACGGCGGCATCCACTCGGCCTGGCCCTTGCCGTCCAGGCCGTGGCATGACGCGCAACGGGTCACGTAAGTATGCGCCCCAGGGTTATCGAGCTTCGCGGCTACCGATTCAGCCTGGTACTGCCACGGCGTGCCGTCACGCTGTGGATCGCCGGGCAGCGATTTCAGATAGCGGCCGATCGCCGCCAGGTCATCGTCACTCATGAATTGCGTTGAGTTGTTGAACGCCTCGGTCATCGAGCCATAGACCACGGCATGCTGGTTGCGCCCGGTCTTGAGGAACTGCACGATTTCCGCTTCGCTCCAGCGGCCAAGGCCGGTGTTGTGGTCGGCGCGCAGGCTTGGTGCGTACCAGCCATCGAGCAGCGCACCGGCCAGGAAGGGTTTGCCACTTTCATCCAGGGCTTTCTCGTTGAAGGCCAGGCCACGTGGGGTATGGCAGCTGCCACAGTGCCCTGGGCCTTGAACGATGTAGGCGCCGCGGTTCCACAGGGCGTCCTGATCAGGCTTGGCGGCATACGGTGTGTTGGCGGCGAACAGCCCATTCCACAGGGCGATGGGCCAGCGCATGTTCAGCGGCCAGGGAATGTCACTGGCGAGGTTCGCCTGCTGGGCAGGTTGCACGCCCTTCATGAAGAACGCGTACAGGGCCCGCACATCGTCATCGCTGAGCTTGGCGTAGGAAGGGTACGGCATCGCCGGGTACAGCCGCCGGCCACCGGGGGCCACGCCGTGGCGTACGGCGCGGTCGAAGTCGGCAAGGCTGTAGTGACCGATGCCGGTGTCGCGGTCGGGGGTGACGTTGGTGGCGTGTATCGCCCCCAGTGGCGTGGCCATCTCCAACCCGCCGGCGAACGGTTTGCTGCCGGGCAGGCTGTGGCAGGCCACGCAGTCACTCAGCCGGGCCACATACTCGCCGCGGCTGACCAGTGCAGGGTCGAAACGGGCAGCCTGCTCGGCCTCGAAAGGTGACGCGGGGTCACGGGTGACGTACCAGGCCAGCAGGCCTGCCGCGACCAGGCACGGCAGCGCCAGCCAGCCGGCGGTTCTTGCGAATCGGCTGTGGGTCATGGGCGTTCCTTGTGCTGTCAGGTGAAGGTGTAGCGGCTTAGCGGAATGCTGCGGATGCGCTGGCCGGTAAGCCGCGCCACCGCGTTGGCCACCGCTGGCGCAACGGCAGGTAGCGGCGGTTCGCCGATGCCGCCCATCTTCGCGCCGCTTTCGACGATGCGCACATGCACCCGTGCCATGCGCGAAGGCGGCAGGATGGGGTACAGGTCGTAGTTGCGCCCGCGGGGCTGGCCGTCGATGTACACCGCCTCTTCCAGCAGCGTCTGCGACAGGCCCAAGGCCACGGCGCCGTTGACCTGGGCCTCGATGATCGCCGGGTTGACGATGCTGCCCGGGTCGATCGCCTGCCAGATGTCGTGCACCTTGACCTGGCCATTTTCGATCGAGACTTCGGCGATCACCGCCGCTTCCGAGCCGAACGGCGAGGCCATCGCCACGCCGCGCGCCCGCTTGCTGCCGTCCTCGGCAGTGAACGGCCCGCGCTTCCAGCCGCCAGACAGTTCACCTACCGCGTGCAGCAGGTTGGTCAGGCGCTGATTGTCACGCAGCAGGTGCAGGCGCAGCTCATAGGGGTCCTTGCCACCCTTGTCGGCCAGCTCGTCGAGGAACGCTTCGTAGAAGAAGTCGTTCAGCGAATTGCCCACCGAGCGCCAGTAGCCGAGCATGACCGGGCCTTTGACGTAGATCTGGGCGATGCGTTTGTTGGCGATGGCGTACGCTTTACCCGACAGCCCTTCGAGGGCGGTGGGGTCTATCTTGTCCCCTTGCTTGCCGGCCAGTGCCTCGGTCGGGCCTTCGGTGGCGCTCACCGCTTCTATGGCCACGGGCAGCCCATCGGCGTTCAGCGCGGCGCGGAACTTGACCACCGCCAGTGGGCGCAACACGTCGCGCAGAAACTCTTCCTCACGGCTCCAGATCAGCTTGACCGGGCGGCCGACCGCTTTGGCCAGGGCGATGGCCTGAGGGTAAGGGTTTGCCGAGTCGTAGAGAAAGTGCCGGCCAAAAAAGCCGCCGAGCAAGGGCGAGTGCAGGGTGATGCGCGCAGCGTCCAGGCCGGTGCGCTTGGCGATGTCGTCGCGGAACATGTCCGGAGCCTGGTTGGGTAGCCAGACCTCCAGCGAGCCGTCGGGGTTGAAGCGGGCCAGGGCCGAAGGTGGTTCAAGCTGGGCGTGGTTGAGGTACTGGTTGTGGTAGGTGGCCTCGACCTTTGTTTTGGCGTTGGCCAGCACCCCAGCCACATCGCCTTCGTTCTCTTCGTCGCGGGCCGGGCCTTGCTCGCTGGCCAAGCGCTCCCGGTAGGCGTCGCTGGAAAAATCCGCCGGCATCGGCCGTAGCGGGGAATCACTGCCGGGTTCTTGCCAGTCCACCTGGATGGCCTCGACCGCGCGCTTGGCATGCCACCAGCGCTCGGCGACCACCGCCACCGCGCCCGGCAATTGATGCACCGAGTGCACGCCTTTCATGGCCTTTACCTGCGCTTCGTTGCGCAGGCTGCCCACCGTCATGCCCAGGCGGGGGGCATGCTGCACGGCGGCGTGCAGCATGCCGTCGAGCTTGATGTCGATGGTGTACAAGGCTTTGCCGGTGGATTTGTCATAGGCGTCGACCCGGCGTACCGGCTTGCCGATCCAGCGAAACTGGCCGGGGTCGCGCAGCTGTACGCTGGCCGGATCTGGCACGGGCAGATCAAGGGCGCGTTCGGCCAGTTCACCGTAGGGCAGTGAACGGCCAGATGCGGCGTGCACCACCTTGCCAGGCTCGGTGGACAGTTCGCCGAGCGGCACCCCCAGTTGTTCGGCAGCGGCCTGCAGCAACATGGCCCGGGCCAGCGCGCCGAGGCGGCGCATGGTCGGGTAGCTCATGCGCACCGACATGCTGCCGCCGGTGATGCGCATGCCGTTTTCCATCACCACATAGGCCTCGCCGGGCGGCGCGCTGTCGACCAGGAACGTGGCAGGGTCGGCATCCAGCTCTTCGCCAACGATCTGCGCCATGGCGGTGTAGGTGCCCTGGCCGCCTTCCATGAACGGGCAGAGCAGGCGTACGGTGCTGTCCGGGCGGATTTCGAGGAAAGCCGGGACCTGGGTGCCGCGCTCCTGGGCAGCAGCGGTGGCGGCCTGGGCCCTGGCCGAACCCAGCGGCAGGCCAAAGCCGAGCACCAGGGCACCGGCGGCGGCACCGGCCGAAGCCAGCAGGAAGCGGCGGCGCGACAGGTTGACCGGCGCGCCCAAGGGCCCAAGCGGGCTATCGACAGGCGTGTTCATCAGGCACCCTCCTGCTGCGCGGCAAGGTCGTGCACGGCCGCATGGATGGCGTTGTAGGTGCCACAGCGGCACAGGTTGACCATGGCCGCATCGATCTGCGCGTCGCTGGGGTTGGGCGTGTGCTTGAGCAGCGCGGTGGCCGCCATCACCTGGCCCGACTGGCAGTAGCCGCACTGCGCCACCTGGTGTTCGACCCAGGCTGCGACCACGCGCTTGCCGATGCTGTCGGCCTCGATCGCCTCGATGGTGGTCACCTCACGCCCGACCACGCCTGCCACCGGGGTCACGCAGGCGCGCACCACGCTGCCGTCCACCAGCACCGAGCAGGCGCCGCACTGGGCCAGGCCGCAGCCATACTTGGTGCCGGTCAGCCCGAGGTCGTCACGGATCACCCACAGCAGCGGCGTGTCAGCGTCGGCTTCGACCTCATAGGTCTTCTGGTTGATGCGTAGTTCCATGGTTCACCTGCCCGTCATCGGTTTGCTGTCGCGTCGTTGTCTTGAGCGGGGGGTACGTTGCCCCCAGTGCAGAAACGCTAGCACAGCGCGGCGGCCGGTGAGCCGGCGCTGCCGGGAGGTCAGGAGGATCAGGCAAGTAATCCGGCGAAATGCGCAAGGCCGGCGTTGCGCCAGGCAAACAGGACTTCCAGGCGAAAAACCCTGATAATGCCGGCCAATTTCGTTTTGCACGCTTAAATCACGGTAATCCCGCATGGAAATCAAGGTCAATTTTCTCGACAATCTCCGCCTCGAAGCCAAATTCGACGACTTCACGGTGATCGCCGACCAACCGATCCGTTACAAAGGCGACGGTTCGGCCCCAGGGCCGTTCGACTATTTCCTGGCGTCTTCGGCGTTGTGCGCGGCTTACTTCGTGAAGCTGTACTGCCAGACCCGCGATATCCCCACCGAAAACATTCGCCTGTCGCAGAACAACATCGTCGACCCGGAAAACCGCTACAACCAGATCTTCAAGATCCAGGTCGAGTTGCCCGAAGACATCTCCGAGAAGGACCGCCAGGGCATCCTGCGCTCCATCGACCGTTGCACGGTGAAGAAGGTGGTGCAGACTGGGCCTGAATTCGTCATCGAAGTGGTCGACAACCTGGATGCTGATGCCCAAGGGCTGTTGATGCCGGTGTCGGACACCACCACCTACATCCCGGGCAAGGACCTGCCGCTGGAGCAGACCATCGCCAACATGTCGGCGATCCTGGCCGGGTTGGGGATGAAGATCGAGATCGCTTCGTGGCGCAATATCGTGCCCAACGTATGGTCGCTGCATGTGCGCGATGCGCAGTCGCCGATGTGCTTCACCAATGGCAAGGGCTCGACCAAGGAGGCCGCGCTGGCCTCGGCGCTGGGTGAGTTCATCGAGCGTTTGAACTGCAACTTCTTCTACAATGACCAATTCTGGGGCGAAGAGATCGCCAACGCTGCGTTCGTGCACTACCCGAACGAGCAGTGGTTCAAGCCTGGGCCAAAGGATGCGCTGCCCAGCGAGATCCTCGACGCGAACTGCCTGGACATCTACAACCCCGACGGCGAACTGCGCGGCTCGCACCTGTACGACACCAACTCGGGCAATACCGCGCGGGGCATCTGCTCGTTGCCGTTCGTGCGCCAGTCGGACCAAGAGGTGGTGTATTTCCCGTCCAACCTGATCGAGAACCTGTTCCTCAGCAATGGCATGAGCGCTGGCAATACCCTGGCCGAAGCGCAAGTGCAGTGCCTGTCGGAAATCTTCGAGCGGGCAGTGAAGCGCGAAATCCTCGAAGGCGAGCTGTGCCTGCCGGATGTACCGCAGGAGGTGCTGGCCAAGTACCCGGGCATCGTTGCCGGCATCCAGGGGCTGGAAGAGCAAGGCTTCCCGGTGCTGGTCAAGGATGCGTCGCTGGGCGGTGAGTTCCCGGTGATGTGCGTGACCTTGATGAACCCGCGTACCGGTGGCGTGTTCGCCTCGTTCGGCGCGCACCCGAGCCTTGAAGTGGCGCTGGAACGCAGCCTCACCGAGTTGCTCCAGGGCCGCAGCTTCGAGGGCCTGAACGACCTGCCGCAGCCAACCTTCGAAAGCCACGCGCTGACCGAGCCGAACAACTTCGTCGAACACTTCATCGACTCAAGCGGCGTGGTGTCATGGCGTTTCTTCAGTGCCAAGGCCGATTTCGAGTTCGTCGAGTGGGACTTCTCCGGCCACGGCGAAGACTCCAACGTGCAGGAAGCCGCGACCCTGTTCGGCATTCTTGAAGACCTGGGCAAAGAGGCGTACATGGCGGTGTACGACAACCTGGGTGCCACTGCGTGCCGCATCCTGGTGCCGGGCTACTCGGAGATCTACCCGGTAGAGGACCTGATCTGGGACAACACCAACCGGGCCTTGTCGTTCCGCGCCGACATCCTCAACCTGCACAGCCTGGACAACCGCTCGCTCAAATTGCTGCTCAAGCGCCTGGACAACTGCGATGTGGATGACTACACGACCATCACCACGCTGATCGGTGTCGAGTTCGACGACAACACGGTGTGGGGCCAGTTGACCATTCTTGAGCTGAAACTGCTGATCTGCCTGGCTGTGCAGCGCTTTGAAGAGGCCAAGGAGCTGGTCGAGGCGTTCCTGCAGTTCAACGACAACACCGTCGAGCGCGGCCTGTTCTACCAGGCCTTGAATGTGGTGCTGGAAGTGGTGCTGGACGATGAACTGGAGATGGAAGACTACGAAACCAACTTCCGCCGCATGTTCGGCAACCCGCGAATGGACGCGGTGCTGGGCTCGGTAGACGGTAGCGTGCGGTTCCATGGCCTGACGCCGACCAGCATGAAGCTGGAAGGCCTGGATCGGCATTTGCGTTTGATCGAGAGCTACAAGAAGCTGCATGCCGCTCGGGCGAAGTTTGCCTGAGGCGGTTTAGCTCTTGAGTGTTTCAGCGCCTGGTAGATCGAGCGCCGCGCGGGCGGCGCTCGATCTACCAGGCGCCGCAAGCCTCAAACCACACGCCTCAGTTCTTGCACTTCGCCATCACCACCTGGCAAGTCCTGGGTGTGCCCCCCGATCGCCCCGCGTAGCGAACGCAGTTATTCAGCGACTTCTGCCGGGCAATACTCAAGGTATTGCCCCAGGCCAGGCCGCCTTCGCCGGTGCTGGGCACGGCCTTGGCGAAGCAGTTGGAGCCGACGGTGGTGGCTGCGTAGCGGGCCTTGCTGTTTTTGCTGGAGCAGCCCGAGGCCAGGCCCAGGCCGAGGATGAGCAGCGTGTTCAGTGCCCAGAGCGCACCCGTGCGCCCCCAGTTGTTGCTCATGCCGATCTCCTCGTTGAAAAATGCCGCACAGAAACACCGTGGCGGTTCTTGTCAGGATATTTCATTCAAGCGAAACGGTGAACTATCGCGCTGTAGAGACGCTCCTTTGCTAAGCGCACCCCGCGCACGCCTGATGGCTTCAGCCATCAGCCAAGGGTCACTGAACGATAAGGAGGCGCCGTGACCGCATCAGAGCAAACCCTCTACCGCTGCACGCCAGGCCCGTTGCACGCCATGCTGCTGGCCGGCAGTGTTCCGTTGTTTTTTGGCGCGCTGCTGAGCGATATCGCCTACTTCAACAGCTTCCAGATCCAGTGGAGCAACTTCGCTGCCTGGCTGATCGCCGGTGGCCTGCTGTGCTGTGGGCTGGCGCTGCTGTTCGCGTTGGTCAACCTGGTCCGCGCCGAGCACAAGGGTGGGCGTGCAACCCTGTACTTCGTACTGTTGCTGGCCACCTGGGTGCTGGGGCTGGTCAATGCCTTCGAACATGCCAAGGACGCCTGGGCGGTAATGCCCTCGGGCTTGGTGTTGTCGGTGATCGTGACCGCGCTTGCAGCTGTGGCCGCGTGGACCGGGCTGAGCAACCTGCGTTCGGGAGGTGTGGCATGAAGCCTTTGCATGCATTGAGCCTGTTGAGCGTGGCGGTATTGCTGAGCGCGTGTGGCGGGGAAGGGGAGCCTACCCAGGCCCATGGCCCCGACCCGAAGTTGCCGGAGCCACAGCGCGGGCTGCTGCCGAGCATGAAAATCGCCGAGCCGGTGGCCTGGGGTGAACAGAAACCCACCGTGCCCGAAGGCTTCAGCGTCACGGCGATCGCCACCGGCCTGAAGATCCCCCGCCAGAGCCTGGTGCTGCCCAATGGCGATATCCTCGTGGCCGAGGGCCGCGGTGGCAGCGCAGCGAAACTCAAGCCCAAGGATGTGATCGCCAGCCAGATCAAGGCCAAGGGCAATACCCAGGTCAAAGGCGGCAATCGCCTGACCCTGCTGCGGGACGCCGACGGCGATGGCACCTACGAGCTGCAGACGGTGTTCGCGGAAAACCTCAATGCACCCTATGGCCTGGCGTTTGCCGACGGCAAGCTGTACGTGGCCAACCAGGATGCGCTGGTGCGTTTCGACTACCAGGACGGCCAGACCAAGGCCAGTGCTGCGCCGACCAAGGTCACCGACCTGCCGGCCGAGATCAACCACCACTGGACCAAGGCGCTGACCGCAAGCCCTGATGGTCGTTTCCTGTATGTCGGCATTGGTTCGAACAGCAACATCACCGAGCGCGGCCTTGAAGTGGAGATCGATCGGGCCATGGTCTGGCAGGTCGATGCCCAGACCGGCGCGCACCGGCCCTACGCGACCGGCCTGCGCAACCCGACGGCCTTGGCTGTCCAGCCACAGACCGGGCAGGTGTGGGCGGTGGTCAACGAGCGCGACGAACTCGGCCCCGACCTGGTGCCGGACTACCTCACGTCAGTGCGCGAAGGCGGCTTCTATGGCTGGCCCTACAGCTACTGGGGGCAGAACGTCGATGAGCGGGTCAGGCCGCAGAACCCGGACAAGGTAGCGGCGGCGATCAAGCCGGATTACAGCCTGGGTTCGCATGTGGCCGCCTTAGGTGTCGACTTCTCTATTCCGGCCATGGGCGAGCGCTTCGCCGACGGTGTGTTCGTGGGGCAGCACGGCAGCTGGAACCGGCCGAACCCGGTGGGCTACAAGGTGGTGTTCGTGCCGTTCAGCAATGGCAAGCCGGCAGGCGAGCCGGTCGACTTCGCCACAGGCTTTCGCGGTGAGGATGGCAAGACCCGTGGGCGGCCAGTGGGGGTCACGGTCGACCCGCGTGGCGCCTTGATCATCGCCGACGACCTGGCCAACACCGTCTGGCGGGTGACTCGCAACCGCTAAGCGCAACGGGCGCCCTTGCATCGCCGCACGGGCGCCCGACAGTGTCTATGCTTGTTGGCGCGTGAGTATTTCACGCACCAACCCGGAAACGATTACAGGGAAGCATGCCTATGAAACCTATCAGTTCACTCGCTCGCGCTGTGGCAATCGCCTCGCTGGTCTTCGCTGGCAGCTTCACAGCCCAGGCCGCCGACGTGCCGATTGGCAGTGAAGCGCTTGAAAGCCATGTCACCACCCAGGTCCAGGCCATCGACCTGGAGAAGCGCCTGGTCACGGTGCAGGGGGCCAACGACAAGCCTGTGACCTTCCAGTTGACGGAAAAGGCCAAGGCGCTGCCCAACCTCAAAGTCGGTGACACGGTCGACATCTACGTGACCCGCGCGGTGGCCTATGTGCTCAACACCGATGTGGGCGGTGCGCCGAAGGTCAGTGATGAGTCCGGCACCATTCGCGCCACCGAAAACAACCCGAACCCGGGCGGCGAGGCGTTCCGCCAGGTCAGGGTCACCTCGCAGATCAAGAAGATCGACCTCAAGCAGCATGAAGTGAGCCTGCTGCCGCCAGAGGGCAAGCTGCAGGTGGTCAAGGTCGAGAACCCCGACCTGCAGGCGCGGATGAAAAACCTCAAGGTGGGCCAGACGGTCGATGCCATCTACACCGAAGTGCTGAGGGTCGAGACGTCGCGTTGACGGCGGCCGCTTAGGGGGATTCAGCGCGTCAGGCTGCGTGTGGCCCGTTGCTGGATGCGTCGCGAGGCCTTGCAGGCCGGTGGATGGCGCTCGAACAGGTCGAGTACCCAGTCTGGTCGGGTTTTGCTGGCGTCATTGAGCCAGTTGGCTACCGAGTCCTGGGGGTATTTCTCGCTTTCCGCCAGGTGCGGCACCAGCAGCGCTTCGGCGGCCTCCGGCGCCTGCTTGAGGGCCGTTATGTGTTCGCACCAGACGCCGCGGGGGCGCAGCACTTCGATGCAGAACCGACGTTCCAGCGGGTCTTCGCTACTGGCCTGCCTGCCGAGCAATGCGAGGGCCGCAGGGAGGTCCTCGCTGAGGCGCGGTCGCAAGGCGATCCAGGCCCATTCGCGCACACCGAAGTGCGGGTCTCTGGCGAAGCGCAGTTGGGCCGCCAGGGCCGCCTGCAGGTCAAGGCTGACGGTGAGGTGCGCCTGCGCGAAGGCCGCCCAGCTGCGCACCGTATCCGAAGGGTGGGCACCGCAGTGTTCGAACACCTGCTGGCTAATCGCAACGGGGGCTTGTTGCAACCATTGGCCAAGGGCCAGGCCGATGCCCGCGATTTTTTTCGACAGCCCCAAGGGCTGTTTTTCCTTGGTTGCCTGAACCAGGCATTCACCTACGGCAGGCGGCAGTTGCTGTGCGACGGCCGTTGCCAGGGCAAGTTGGTCGACTGCCAGGCATTCTGCAAGGTTGCGGGTCGGTATCAGGCCGTGGTCCAGTTGCGTCTTGCGTTCATCGCTCATCGAATGTGTTCCATCACAAAAGGGGAAATACACCTGCGGCCCACAGCGTGTGGGCGCGCAAGGCCAGCATCCTAGCTCAACGGGTTGGTTCTGGGGCTGCCCTGTATCACGGTCCGGTCTCCCGCCATCCATCGCGCGAATAATTCGCGTGCATATTTTCGATTTCCATGGTCCTGGCAAATGTCCGGATCATGACCCTCTAACTACCGATATTGAGGGCGTCATGTACAGCAAAACCCTGCTTTTCATCGTTGTCCCGGTTGCCATGGCCTTTCTCGCGGGTGCGCTGCTGCCGTTTCAGGCGGCTGGCAACGCGGCGGTTGGCCGGGCCTTGGGGCATTGGTTGTGGGGGGCATTCACCTCACTTGCGGTGAGTTCGCTGGTGGTGATCGCAGCGCTGCTGATCCTCCGGGTACCCGCACCAGACGTAAGCAAGGCCCTGCAAGGGCCCTGGTGGTTATGGATCGGCGGCGTGCTGGGTGCCATTTACGTGGCCGGCGCGGCCGCACTTACGCCGAAACTGGGCGCAGCGGGTTTTCTTGCGCTGGTGGTGGCAGGGCAGATCCTGATGGCGGTAATTGCTGACCATTTCGGGGTGATGGGGTTGGGTGGCAAGCCGATCAGCCTGGTCAGGCTGGCCGGGGTGGTGCTGATTTTGTGCGGGGTATTCATGGTGCAGGGCAACTGGGCGACAAGCGCTGCGGCCAAGCCGCCAGCGCTCAATCAGTCAGAAGGCTGATCAAGCGGCTGACTGCAAGCCCACACGGCTTCGCGCAGCCAGCGGTGCCCGGGGTCGCTGTCTTTGCGCTGATGCCAGGCCTGTTGATAGGCAAATGAGGGAATGGCCAGTGGCGGTTCAAACCGGCGCAACGCTGTGTGCTGGCGCAATGAACCGACCGCACGGCTGGCCACTGTGAGAATCAGGTCGGTGCCGGCAAGTACCTCCAGCGCCGCGCTCCAGTGCGGCAGCGCCAGGGCAATGCGCCGTTGCAGGCCTCGGGCGGCCAGCGCGCGTTCGATTTCATCGTGGGCATCCGGGCGCATAGCTATCAACACATGGGGCCGCGCAAGCCACTCGGCCAACGTCAGGCCCCCGCTGGCGGGCAACACCTGGCAGTCAGCGACGCTGGTGAAGCTTTCCTCGAACAGTGGCTGTGCGGTGATGTCCTGCGGCAGGTCGGGGAATATGCCCAAGGCCAGGTCGAGTTCGCCATCGAGCAGCTGAGCCAACATGGTTTCACGGCTGGCCTGGCTGATCGCCAGGTCTACGCCTGGGGCGACCTGGCGCACGTGGCGAACCAGCGCGGGCAGGATGATGCGCGACGAATAGTCGGACAGTGACAAGCGGAAGCGGCGCTGGGCCTGGGCCGGGTCGAACAGGGGGGCGGCCAGCAGCGCATTGAGGTTGCCCAAGGCGTCTTGCAGCGGCTTGGCCAGCGACTGCGCACGTGCGGTCAGCGCCATGTGGCCGTTCTGGCGGATTAGCAACGGGTCGTCGAAATGCCTGCGTAGTTGTGCCAATGCATGACTCACTGCCGGCTGGCTGCGATGCAGACGAAGGGCGGCGCGGGTCACGTGCTTCTCGGTCAGCAGCGCATGCAAGGCCAGGAGCAGGTTGAGGTCGATCTTGCGCAGTTCATCCATGGGGCGAATAGTCGAGGCTGGCCGAGAGGGGTTTGATCAGCCTAACAGATGTCCAGGCGCTGGACGCCGGTCACAGCGTCTAGCGGCTGCGGCCGACGGCGCGGCTTGATAGTTCGGACAGGATCCGTATTCAATGTTTTACTTAAAGTATCTACTCTAAGTTTATGAAAAATAATATTTTATCTTCTTGCCACAGCATGCTGCACGCATTGCTCGTAGTAGGTCTGCTTGATCGCCGCCGGCTTCAACCGCGATCGGCTGTTGTAGGTCTGCTCGGTAATGCCGAAGGCGGTCATGCGCATCCACGGTTTGGCGAACCTGCGCACCTGCAGCTTCTTGCGCGTGGCATACAGGGTTACCCCCGCTAACTTGGCCTGCTGAGCTTCTGCGGCAATCTGCGCGCCCCAGCCACAGGTGTGGCGATCATTCTGGCTCAGCGCCTTGGCCTGGGCGCCGAAGGCGGCCGTGGCCAGCAGGCAGCCGGCCATCGTTGCTAGAAGTACTCGCATGTTGCTGTCCTAAGCATCTGAAGGAGAAGGGAGTTTGCCTTCGCTTCAAGCCACTGGGGGCCAGCAATTTGCCGTCAGATTGCGGCCATGCGCAGCGCGTTGGCTGGCGGGCGCAAGCTGGCCCAGGCCAGGCCAGCCACCCAGATCACCGATATGCCGTAGTTCAGGCGCTGGTACAGGCCGAACAGATGGCCGCTCTGCGCCGCCTGCCCCATCAGCACGACGGTGGCGATCGCCAGCACCACGCACGCCAGGGAGAACAGCGCCAACGTTCGCGAACCGGCAAGCCGCTTGCCCAGCCATGCCCACAGGGCACTGGCCAGGGTCAATGAAAGAAACATCAGCAGGCCCGAGAGGTTGTGCAGTTGCTGTGACAGCGAGGGCTGCGCCGGTGCGCAGCCCTGGTCGCAGGGGAACCAGCCAGTGCCCAGGCTGCCCAGGCCATGCAGCAGCACCAGAACGGCGCTGACCCGTGCCAGGGTCGACCCCTGCCAGCGACGGGCCAGGCCCCAGGCGAACAGGGCGAACAGCACGGCCAGGGGGAAGTTGCTGACCCGTGGCGACCAGAGCTGGGTGGGTGAACCCTCGGCGCCGAGTTGGCTCATGGCCTGTTGCAGGTGGTCGTAACCTGGGTAAGCCTGGGCGGTCAGCCAGACGCCGGCCAGCAGCCAGAGGGGGATCAGCAGGCCAGTGGCGAGCAGAAGACGGTCGAGGGGTTTCATGCTGTTGTTTCCTTCCATGGATGAGTGAGCGCGAAGGCGCACAGTACAGCCTTGCAGCGGGGATAGACCAGCGCGTGAAGCAGATTCTTTGCGTAGTGCGTGGCGCAGACCCATACAGAAATACCGCATACGGTGTATGTGATCGTACAACTGCTTGCGCTATCATGGGCATTGTCTTTCAAGGTGAAATACAGGGCATGACAGAGCAGCAGGTACAGGCAAGGACCCGGCGCAAGCCGCGCAGTCTGGCCCAGGAACTGGTCACAGTGCTGACCGAGCGGATTCGCAGCGGCCAGCTCAAGCGCGGCGACAAGCTGCCGACCGAATCGCAGATCATGGCCGAAGAGGGCGTCAGCCGCACGGTGGTGCGCGAGGCCATCTCGCGGCTGCAGGCCGCAGGGCAGGTGGAGACCCGGCACGGCATCGGTACGTTTGTGCTGGATGCACCGTCCACGGGCGGTTTCCGTATCGACCCGGCGACCGTGGTGACCCTGCGTGAAGTGCTGGCGGTGCTGGAGTTGCGCATTGCCCTGGAGATCGAGTCGGCGGGCCTGGCGGCGCAGCGGCGCAGCGATGAACAGCTGGTCGGCATGCGCGCGGCGCTGGATGAGCTCAACGAAGGCGCGGCCCATGCCAACGATGCCGTATCGGCGGATTTCCAGTTCCACCTGCGCATTGCCCAGGCCAGTGGCAACCACTACTTCGCCGACATCATCAACCACCTGGGTACCAGTATCATCCCGCGTACCCGGCTCAACTCGGCGCGCCTGGCCCATGACGACCAGGCGCACTACATGAGCCGGCTGATGCATGAACACGAGGCGATCTACGAAGCCATTGCCCGGCAAGACAGCGAAGGGGCGAAGATGGCCATGCGCATGCACCTGAGCAACAGCCGCGAGCGCCTGCGCCAGGCGCATGAGGAAGCTGAGGCGCAAGGGGCCTGAGACCTCTCTCACCCGCGAAGAGGCCGGTACCGACAAAAGAAAAAGCCCCGACGTGTGCGGGGCTTTTACGTTTCAGGGCGATCAGATCCCCCCGTCACTCCACTGCCCATTCACCAACCGGCGCAACCCCAGCGGGTTCTCATCGCGAAGTGCCTCAGGCAGCAACGCCTGCGGGTAGTTCTGGTAGCACACCGGGCGTAGGAAGCGGTCGATGGCCAAGGTGCCGACCGAGGTGCCGCGCGCATCCGACGTAGCCGGGTACGGCCCGCCGTGGACCATGGCATCGCACACTTCGACGCCGGTGGGGTAGCCATTGACCAGAATCCGACCGACCTTTTCTTCCAGCAGAGGCACCAGCCAGGCGAAGGCTTCGAAATCTTCAGGCTCGCCGATCAGGGTCGCGGTCAACTGGCCACGCAGGCCAAGCAGGGCGGCGCGCAGCTGTGCGTTGTCCTGGGCTTCGACGGCCACGGTGGTCGGGCCAAACACTTCTTCTTGCAGCAAGGGGTCGGCGTCGACCAGCAGGCGCGCCTGTGCCTTGAACAGCTGGGCCCGCGCCTGGCTGCCTGCTTGCGGTTGGCCAGCCAAGTGTTCGATGCCCGCATGGGCGTGCAGGTGTTCCAGGCCGCCCACATAGCTGCGCAGGCCGCCAGCGTTGAGCAGGGTCTGGCCGGCCTGTTGCTCGAGGTGCTGACCGAGCTCGGCGAGCAGTTGGCTGTATTGCGGCGATTGCAGGCCGATCACCAGGCCCGGGTTGGTGCAGAACTGGCCGGCACCCAGGCACACCGAGCCCGCCAGTTCGCGGGCGATGGCTTCGCCGCGCTTGGCCAGGGCACCAGGCAGGATGATCACCGGGTTGATGCTGGACATCTCAGCGAATACCGGGATTGGCTGTGGGCGCTCGGCGGCCATGCGGCACAAGGCGTCACCACCCTTGAGCGAGCCGGTGAAACCGACCGCCTGGATGGCCGGGTGCTTGACCAGCCATTCGCCGACACCGCCGCCGAAGACCATGTTGAACACGCCCTTGGGCATGCCGGTGCGCTCGGCGGCGCGCTGGATTGCACAGCCGACCAGGTCTGCTGTGGCCATGTGGCCGCTGTGTGCCTTGAACACCACCGGGCAGCCAGCGGCGAGGGCGGCAGCCGTGTCGCCTCCGGCCGTCGAGAAGGCCAGCGGGAAGTTGCTGGCACCGAACACGGCGACCGGGCCTACGCCGATGCGCATCTGGCGCAGGTCGACGCGAGGCAGTGGTTGGCGCTCGGGCAGGGCCAGGTCGATGCGTGCACCGAGGTAGTCACCGCGCCGCAGCACGTGCGCGAACAGGCGCATCTGGCCACTGGTACGGCCGCGCTCGCCCTGGATCCGCGCTGCAGGCAGGGCGGTTTCGCGGCAGACGATGGCGACGAAGGCGTCGTCCAGTTCATCCAGCTCGGCGGCGATGGCATCGAGGAACTCGGCGCGGCGCGCCGGGGCCAGTTGGCGGAACTCGGCAAAGGCGGCAGCGGCGGCCTGGGCGGCTTGGTCGACTTCGCTTTCAGTGGCTTGCACGAAGCTGTAAGGCAGGGCCTCGCCGGTGGTGGCGTCCAGGCTCTGCAGGCGTTGCGCGCCAGCGGCACTGCGCTGACCGGCGATGAAGTTGTGGCCTAGGATCTCAGGCATTTTGGCACTCCTGTAGGTGAATGTAGGGGTTAGGCGCTCAAGAAGGGCTGCAAAGCAGCCCCAAGGCCCTCAGGTAATCGGCGCCGGGTTGAACAGGGTGATGTCGTTATGCAGCCTGTGCTGCTCGGCCCAGGTCTGCTTGCGGCCGCTGGCCACGTCCAGGTAGTAGTGGAACAGCTCCCAACCCAGTTCCTCGATGCTCGAGCGGCCTGTGGCGATGCGCCCTGCGTCGATGTCGATCAAGTCGGGCCAGCGTTCGGCCAGTTCGGTGCGGGTGCAGACCTTGACCACCGGGGCCATGGCCAGGCCGTACGGTGTGCCGCGGCCCGTGGTGAACACATGCAGGTTCATCCCGGCCGCCAGTTGCAAGGTGCCGCAGACGAAGTCGCTGGCCGGGGTGGCGCAGAAGATCAGGCCTTTGCGCGCCACCCGCTCGCCAGGGCCAAGCACGCCCTGAATGGCGCCGCTGCCGGACTTCACGATCGAGCCCAGGGACTTTTCGACGATGTTGGACAACCCACCCTTCTTGTTGCCCGGCGTGGTGTTGGCGCTGCGGTCGGCCGCGCCTTGTTGCAGGTAGCGGTCGTACCAGTCCATCTCACGCACCAGCGCCTCGGCCACGTCCTGGTTCTCGGCGCGGGAGGTCAGCATGTAGATGGCGTCGCGCACTTCGGTCACTTCCGAAAACAGCACGGTCGCACCCGCACGTACCAGCAGGTCCGAGGCGTAGCCCAGTGCCGGGTTGGCGGTGATGCCGGAGAACGCATCGCTGCCGCCACACTGCATGCCCAGGATCAGCTCGCTGGCGGGCACCGTTTCGCGGCGGCGCTGGTCGAGCTTTTTCAGGCGGGTTTCAGCCAGCGCCATGATCTGTTCGATCATTTCGCCGAAGCCCAGGCTGGCATCCTGCAGGCGGTACAGCCACGGGTCGCTGAGGTCTACCGACGGATCGTTGTCATGCATGACCTGGCCGGCCTGCAGTTTTTCGCAGCCCAGGCTGATGACCAGCGCTTCGCCACCAAGGTTGGGGTTGCGCGCCAGGTTGCGCACGGTGCGGATCGGGATGTAGGCATCGCGGGCATTGATCGCCACGCCGCAGCCGTAGCTGTGGGTGATGGCGACCACGTCATCGACGTGGGGGTACTTGGGCAGCAGTTCTTGGCGAATGCGCTTGACCGCATGCTCCAGCACGCCGGTCACGCATTGCACGGTGGTGGTGATGCCAAGGATGTTGCGGGTGCCCACGGTGCCGTCGGCATTGCGGTAGCCCTCGAAGGTGAAGCCTTCGAGCGGCGGCAGGGCCTCGGGCACGGCATCGCAACGCGGTAGGCTGTCCAGCGCCGGCGCCTCTGGCATGGCCAGCTGGCGTTCCTGCACCCAGGTGCCCTGGCGCAAGTCTTCCAGGGCGTAGCCGATGACCTGCCCATAGCGGCGCACCGGCTCGCCCTTGGCGATCAGCACGGTGGCCACCTTGTGGCTCTGTGGCACGCCTTCGACCAGGGTCAGGCCGTCGGGGAAGCGGGCGCCTTCACCCAGGCCACCGTCGTTGACCACTACCACGACATTGTCGTCATCGTGCAGGCGGACGTAGCGGGGCGAGTCGGAATGTTCGATCAACTGCATGTTCGGGCCCTTCTAGTGATTGCTCAGGCTTTATACATCCGCCCGCCGCCGGCAGGTGCCGGCGGCGGGCGTGTTCACTCAGTGACGAGAGCTTGCCAGTTCGCCATTGGCGCCGGGCTCGGCTTCAGCCTTTGGGGTTTCACGCAGCTCGATGCGCTTGATCGGGCCGACGATCACCAGGTAGCTGAACACCGCGACCAGCGCGTTGGCGCCCACATATACCAGGGCCCACTTGAACGAGCCGGTGGCGCTGATGATGTAGCCGATGACGATGGGCGTGGTGATCGAGGCGATGTTGCCGAAGGTGTTGAACAACCCGCCCGACAGGCCAGCGATCTGCTTCGGCGAAGTGTCGGCGACCACCGCCCAGCCCAGTGCGCCAATGCCCTTGCCGAAGAAGGCCAAGGTCATGAAACCGACCACCATCCACTCAGCATCGACGTAGTTGCAGAAGACCATGGTGGTCGACAGTAACAGGCCGCAGACGATGGGCAGCTTGCGCGAGAAGGTCAGCGAGTTGCCGCGGCGCAGCAGCCAGTCCGACAGCACACCGCCCAGCACGCCACCGATGAAACCACAGATGGCGGGCAGCGAGGCGATGACACCCGCCTTGAGGATGGTCATGCCGCGCTCCTGCACCAGGTACACCGGGAACCAGGTCAGGAAGAAGTAGGTGATGGCGTTGATGCAGTACTGGCCCAGGTACACCCCAAGCAGCATGCGGCTGGTCAGCAGCTGCTTGATGTAGCCCCATTTCGGGCCGTCGTTGCCGCGTTTCTGGTCCATGTCTACCAGGCCGCCGTTCTGCTCGATGTGTTCGAGCTCGCTTTGGCTGATGCGCGGGTGTTGCTTGGGGTTGTAGATGGTTCTCAGCCACACGAACGAGAACAGGATACCGAGCACGCCCATCACCACGAACACGTGTTCCCAACCGAAGCTGAACACGATCCAGCCCATGATCGGGGCAAACAGTGCGGTGGCAAAATACTGCGCCGAGTTGAAGATGGCCGACGCCGTACCGCGCTCTGCGGTGGGGAACCAGGCCGCGACGATGCGGGCGTTGCCCGGGAACGACGGGGCTTCGGCGAAACCGACCAGAAAGCGCAGGGTGAACAAGGTTACCACCGCCCAGGCCACCGGCATGCCACCGACAAACCCTTGCAGCAGGGTGAACAGCGACCAGGTGAAGATGCTGAACGCGTAGACGTTCTTGGAGCCGAAACGGTCGAGCAGCCAGCCACCAGGAATCTGGCCAGCCACGTAAGCCCATCCAAAGGCGGAGAAGATATAACCGAGGGTAACGGCGTCAATGCCGAGGTCTTTCTGCAGGCTGGAGCCTGCGATTGCAATGGTGGCGCGGTCGGCATAGTTGATCGTGGTCACCAGAAACAGCATGAACAGGATCAGGTAGCGCACATGCGTCTTTTTAGTCGCTTGCATGCTGGTAATACTCCCACTAGTTATTTTTGTGCGGGCTCACGAGTTGTAGCCGGGGTGGGGGGCTCCCACTCCGGCGGCGGCAGTTCAGGCCGCAGGGGTTCGCTTATTGCGGACCCATCTTGTCCATCAGCGCTGCGAGCATTTCGTATTCTTCGCCGGTCAGGTCGGTCAGCGGCGTGCGTACCGGGCCTGCGTCGTAACCGGCAATCTTCGCGCCCGCCTTGACGATGCTCACGGCGTAGCCGGCCTTGCGGTTACGGATGTCCAGGTACGGCAGGAAGAAGTCATCGATCAGCTTGCCGACGGTGGCGTGGTCTTCGCGGGCGATGGCGTGGTAGAAGTCCATCGCGGTCTTCGGCACGAAGTTGAACACGGCCGAGGAGTACACCGGCACGCCCAGCGCCTTGTAGGCCGCAGCATACACCTCGGCGGTCGGCAGGCCACCCAGGTAGCTGAAGCGATCGCCCAGGCGGCGACGGATCGACACCATCAACTCGATGTCACCCAGGCCGTCCTTGTAGCCGATCAGGTTCGGGCAGCGCTCGGCGAGCTTTTCCAGCAGGTCGGCATTCAAACGGCAGACATTGCGGTTGTAGACCACCACCCCGATCTTCACCGATTTGCACACGGCTTCGACGTGGGCGGCGACGCCATCCTGGCTGGCTTCGGTCAGGTAGTGGGGCAGCAGCAGCAGGCCCTTGGCACCCAGGCGCTCGGCTTCTTGCGCGTATTCGATGGCCTGGCGGGTCGAGCCGCCGACGCCGGCAAGGATCGGTACCGAGGTGGCGCAGGTATCGACGGCGGTCTTCACCACCTGGCTGTACTCGCTGGCCGCCAGGGAGAAGAACTCACCGGTACCACCGGCCGCGAACAGGGCGCTGGCGCCGTAGGGGGCGAGCCATTCCAGGCGCTTGATGTAGCCAGCCTGGTTGAAGTCGCCTTGGGCATTGAAGTCGGTGACCGGGAAAGACAGCAGGCCGTGGGAGAGGATGGATTTCAGTTCTTGTGGATTCATTGTTGTTGGCATCCTGAGGCGCTTGGGGTGAAGGGAGTGATGTGCTGCGATAGAGGTAAGTTATCGTACAACTAGGGGAATGGCTAGTGCCTTGGGAGAAATTTTTATGAGTTGGGTGCTTGGCTGGGGTGTTGGGGGGGGGGCGATCGATCTTCTAGGCACAGAAAATCCCACGACAACCACCTGAACAGTCATCGTATCTCTTAAGCGGGGGATGGCTAAAAAAACGATCGCGGAGACAGGCACAAGCCCGCCGCCCGCTTCCACGGGAAGTGTTCTGGGACCAGCAGAGGGTGACCGGGGAAGCGGGGGCGGCCTTGCGCCGCCCCGCGATCAAAGCTAACGAAGCTTTGTGTCAGGCAGCCTGATGGTGCTTGACCTGGGACTTGCGGACCTGGGCACGGCACGCATCGCCGAACGCCTGGAAGATCTTGATCGAATCAGGGTTCTTCGCGGCTTGCCACTCGGGGTGCCACTGCACCGCGAACAGGAAGGGCGAAATGCTTGGGGCATGGATGGCCTCGACCAGGCCGTCTTCGGCCAGGGCAATTGGCTCGATGCCTTTACCCAGGTTGCGCAGGCCTTGGCCATGCAGCGAGTTCACGCGGATCTCGTCGCAGCCCAGGATGTCGCGCAGCCAGCTGCCTGGCTTGACCTTCACACTGTGGACCTGGGCGTACTGTACTTCGACCGGGTCTTCGGGGTTTTCACGGTGGTCGTTGAAGCCTGGCTCGGCATACACCTTCTGATAGATGTCGCCACCCAGGGCCACGTTGATTTCCTGCATGCCGCGGCAGATGCCGAAAATCGGCAGGCCACGCTTGATGGCTGCCTTGACCAGCGGGATGTCGAACAGGTCGCGTGCCTTGTCCTGGCCCTTGCCCGGGGTTTCGTTGTCCTGGCCGTACAGGGCCGGGTCGATGTTGCTGCCGGCACCGGTCAGGTAGACGCCGTCGGCCATGTTCAGATAGGTCTCGAGGTCTTCGGTGCCACAGCAAGTGGGTACCAGGACCGGGACGCAATCGGCGAAGTCGACCAGCGGCGTGATGTATTTATGGGTCATGACCTGATAGTCATGGCCTTTGCGCTCTTGGCTGCCCATGGTCATCAGGACGACGGGTTTGCGCAGGGAAGGTTGCTTGTTGCCAATGTTGCTGTTGGACATATGTCACCTTGGGACAGGTTCGACCTGTCGTTGTTGTGCAGGCGCACGGCCGGGGCCTTGTGTGCGACCTGAAGCCCCGAGCACTGCCGGCTCGTCAGAGGCGACGATTCCGGTCGGGACTTGTTGATAGCTTGCCAGAGCCGTTCGATATGTCAAACGACTGGTAGAGGCTTTAGCGGGAGGGATACGCCGAATTCAGGGGGGTTAAACCGTTGCAGCCCTGTAGCGGCAAGGGTTTGGCAGGGGGTTAGGTCAATTATATTTAACGACGCAGTTGGTTCATTGCACCGCTGCAATGAAGGGGGCCTGTACCGGCTTCTTAGTGGGCAAGCCCGCTGACAAAGGAAGCCGGTACAGGGAGGAACGGGCTCAGTGCAGAATCTGCGCCAGGAAACCCTTGGCCCGTTCTGTCTTGGGCTGGTTGAAGAACACCTGTGGCGGGCTGTCCTCGATGATCTGCCCGCCCTCAAGGAACAGCACCCGTTCGGCCACCTGCCGGGCAAAGCCCATCTCATGGGTAACGCAGAGCATGGTCATGCCCGTGCCGGCCAGTTGCACCAGGACATCCAGCACTTCGGCGACCATTTCCGGGTCCAGTGCCGAGGTCGGCTCATCGAACAGCATGATCCGGGGTTTCATGCACAAGGCGCGGGCAATGGCCACGCGTTGCTGCTGGCCGCCGGAAAGCTGGCTGGGGTATTTGTGCGCCTGGGACTCGATGCCGACCTTGCACAGGTACATCCGTGCCCGTTCTTCGGCGTCCTTACGCGACAGCCCGCGCACGCTGGTAGGGGCCAGCAGGCAATTGTCGAGCACAGTCATGTGCGGGAACAGGTTGAAGTGCTGGAACACCATGCCGATTTCGCTGCGGATCTGCGCCGCCTGGCGTGTGGTGGCAGCCAGGTCGGTGCCATCAACCTGGATGCTGCCCTGTTGGGCCACTTCCAGGCGGTTGATGCAGCGGATCAGGGTCGACTTGCCCGAACCGGACGGGCCACAGAGGACGATGCGTTCGCCTTCGCGTACCTGCAGGTTGATGTCGCGCAGCACATGGTACGCGCCATAGTGCTTGTTCAGGCCCTCGATGCGGATGAGTACCGGGCGCGGGTCGGGTTCTGGGGCAAGGCTGGCAAGGCTTAGAGGGGCGGTCATATTGTTGTTCTCCGCAAGGTTCAGTCGAAACGCGTCGCGCTGTAGGGCGCAGGGTCGGTAAAGGGGCGCTCGCCGGTCAGAAGCTCTGCCAGCAGCCGGCCACTGACCGGGCCAAGGGTGAGGCCATGGTGGGCATGGCCGAAGTTGAACCACAGGCCTTGGTGCCGAGGGGCAGGGCCAATTACCGGGCGCATGTCTGGCAGGCACGGGCGACGGCCCAGCCAAGGGGTGTCGTCGAGGCGCTCGCCGAGCGCCGGGAACAAGCGCCTGGCCAAGGCCTCGCAGCGGCGCAGCTGGATCTCGTTGCCGGGCGCATTACTGGCGGCAAACTCGATGCCGGTGGTCAGGCGCACGCCCCGGGCCATGGGCGCCAGCACGTAGCCGCCTTGGGTATCGCAGACCGAGTGTTCGAGTTGCGCACCGTCGCGGGTGCTGTAGTGCATGTGGTAACCGCGTTTGATCGCCAACGGGATCTTGTAGCCCAGGCCTTCGTACAAGTCTGCCGACTGTGGACCGAGGCAGACCACCACTTCGTTTGCGGTGACAGGGCCACGACGGCTGTCGACCTGCCATTGCCCTTCCACTTGGCGCAGGCTGCGCGCATCGCCATGCAGGAACTGCCCACCACGCTGCACGAACAACGCGGCATAGCCCCGGGTGAGGCCACCGGGATTGTTCACCGTCTTCGGGTCGAGCCAGTGAATGCCACCGACCACGGTGCTGTCCAGTTGGTGCTCGCGGGCCTGGAGCTGCCCGCATTCGAGGATTTCATACTGCAGGCCGTAGCGGCTCAGGCCTTTGACCTCGGCCTTGGCCTGCTCGAACAGGGCCGGGTCACGGAACACTTCGATCCAGCCTTTGGCCTGTACCAGCCCTTCAAGGCCGGCGGCTTTGATCAGGGCGTCATGCTCCTCGACGCAGCGTTGCACCAGCGGCAGCATGTCGGCAGCGGCGCCCGCCAGGCGCCCCGGCGCCGATTGGCGCCAGTAGCGCAACAGCCAGGGCGCGGCCTTGGGCAAGTGCAGGAGGCTGTAGCGCACGTCAGGCTGGCGGTTCAGGCCGTAGCGCAGCAGCGCACCGGCTTGGCGCGGGAAGGCATACGGGATGACGCTGGAGCGCTCGATCAGCCCGGCGTTGCCATGGCTGGTACCGCTGCCGGGTTCGTCACGGTCGATCAGAATCACCTGGCGCCCACGCGCCTGCAGGTGCAGCGCGGTGCTGACGCCGACAATGCCGGCGCCGAGGACGAGGGTCTGGCAATGCATGGTAGGTATCCTTCGGTCAGTTCAGGTGGCGGCCCAGGCGGGCTTCCAGGTGTTTCAGGAGGCGCCGCACCAGCTCGACGATCACCAGGTAGAGCACAGCAGCCCACAGGTAGATCTGGAAGTCGAAGCTGCGCGAGAACGCCAGTTTGGTCACGCCCATCAGGTCGTAGATGGTTACCAGCGAGGCAATGGCGCTGGCCTTGATCATCAGTATCAATTCATTGCCCAGTGGGCCGATGGCCACCAGCAACGACTGCGGCAGGATCACCTTGAAGAAGGTGGTCGAGCGTTTCAGGTTCAGCGCCCGCGCAGCTTCGTACTGCCCAGGGGCGACGGCCATCAGGCTGCCGCGGAAGATCTCGGCCTGGTAGGCGGCGGTGTTCAGGGTGAACGCCAGCAAGGTGCAGAACCAGGCCTCGCGGAAGAACCACCACAGGCCGACGTCTTGCCAGAACCCCTTGAGCGAACCGAGGCCGTAATAAAGCAGGAACAACTGAGCCAGCAGCGGCGAGCCGCGGAAGAAGTACACGTAACCGGCGGCCATGCGTTGCAGCAGTTGGCTGCGCGACAGGCGTGCCAGTGCCAGCAACAGGCCGAGCACAGCACCCAGGGTGAACGAAATCGCCACCAGCTTGGCCGTTACCAGCAGGCCATCGACGAAGCGGGGGCCGTAGCGTTCCAGCAGGTCGGGGTCGAGGACTACCGCCAGCCATTGTTCGACGTTCATGCCCGGGCTCCTTGCAGGTGGCGGCTGCTACGCCGCTCGATGAAGGCAAAGACCCGGCCCGAGACTGCCGAAAACAGCAGGTAGCCCAGGCAGGCAACGCCATAGAAGAACATCGGTTCCTTGGTCACGCTCACCGCCAGGTTGGTCTGGCGCATCAGGTCGACCAGCGAGATGGTCGACACCAGTGAGGTGTCCTTGAGCAACGACAGCCAGTTGTTGGACAGGCCGGGCAGGGCGATGCGTGTCAGTTGCGGCAGCACCACCTTGAAGAAGCCTGTGCGTTTGCTCAGGCCCAATGCCGAGCAGGCCTCAAGCTGCCCTTTGGGCAGGGTCTTGAAGGCGGCCAGCCAGATCTCGCTGGAGAACGCGGCAAACACCAGGCTGAACGCGATCATCGCGGCCAGGAAGGTGTTGATTTGGAACTCGCCCTGGTAGCCCATGGCGGCCAGCAGCTTTTGCGCTGCGATCTGGCAGCCGTAATAGATGATCAGCAAGGTCAGCAGTTCGGGCAGGCCGCGGAACACGGTCGAGAAGGTCGTGGCCCAGGCCCGGGGCAGGCGCTTGCGCGAGCGCGCCGCGAGGGCCACGGCCAGCCCCAGGGGCAGGCCGATGGGCAGGCAGGCGAGGGCCAGCGAGACGGTTACCAGGGCACCGGCCAGCAACGCCTGGCCCCAGCCTCCGCTGGCGAAAGACAGCAAGGACAATTGATCGAGCATGACAAACCCCTTGGACGGGTAATGCGGTCGCTGTAGGAGCGGCCTTGCGTCGCGAAAGGGCCGCGTAGCGGCCCCGGCAATCTGTGCCGTTGCATAAATCCCGGGGTCGCATAACGTCCCCGGCAATCTGTGCCGTTGCATAAATCCCGGGGCCGCAAAACGTCCCCGGCAATCTGTGCCGTTGCATAAATCCCGGGGCCGCTACGCAGCCCTTTCGCGACGCAAGGCCGCTCCTACAGATCAGTTGTAGATATCGAAAGCGAAGTACTTGCTGGCGATCTTCTGGTAGGTGCCGTTGGCCACGATCTGTTGCAGCGCGGTGTTCAGGCGCTGGCGCAGCGCCTCGTCATCCTTGCGCACGGCAATGGCGGCGTCGGCCTTGGTGTCGGCTACGTCGCCGAGGATCTTGCAGCAGTCCTGGCCGTTCTTGTTCATCCACTCGTGCAGGGGGAACTTGTCGGCGATCACCCCGTCCAGGCGGCCCGCGGCCAGGTCGGCGTTGGCTTCGTCCATGGTCGGGTACAGCTTCACATCGGCACCGGCCTTGCCATAGACGTCTTCGGCATAGATGGCCTGGGTCGAAGAGGACTGCGCGCCGACGGTGTAGCCGACGAAATTGTTCTGAGCGTCGCTGATCTCGCTGTCCTTGGCCACGGCCACGGTCAGCGGGGTGCGGTAGTAATGATCGGTGAAGGCGATTTTCTTGCGGCGCTCTTCGGTGTCGATCATCGACGCGACCACGGCGTCGTACTTACGTGCCATCAGGGCCGGGATGATGCCTTCCCAATCCTGGGCCACCAGCGTGCACTCGACTTTCATCTGTTCGCACAGGGCGTGGGTGATGTCGATGTCGAAGCCGTGCAGTTGGTTATCGGCGTCGACATAGTTGAAGGGCGGGTACGCGCCCTCGGTGGCGAAGCGCAGGGTTTCGGCACTGGCGGCGCCCGTCAGCAGCAGGGCACACGCACCCACCATAGCCATGGTCTTGTTCATCTCGCACCTCTTGCACTCTTGCTATTGTTGTTTTGCCGACGGCCACGAGGTGTAGCCGACGAATTCGTTATGTAGAGCGGCAGTCGCTTCCAAGCGTTTTTCAACATCCGGCCCGAGCTTCTTGCAGACCTCGTTGACCATCAGGTGCACCCACGACAGCATGGTCGCGGTGGATTCCCAGAACAGATTGAACTCGGTGGGGATGCGGAACACCTCGTCGGCGTTGGCATCGGCCCAGTCACAGAAGGTGTCGGTCACCAGGGTGACCGCAATGCCGGCTGCGCGCGCCTTCTGGCACAGCTGCAGGGCGTGACGTGAATAGCGGCGGGCCTCGAACACCACCAGTGCGCTGTCTTCGGCGCGGCCCAGCAGCACGTCGCCGAAATGCCCGGCGCTGAGGTCGACCAGTTGCACGCCATCGCGCAGGTACTGCAGCAGGTGGCTCATGCACATGGCGACGCCGCGCTCGGTCTGAAAGCCCGCGACGAATACCCGCTGCTTGCTCGCCAGACGTTGCGCGGCGCGGTGCCAGGGCTCGCTCTGGCGGTACTCGTGCACTCGGACCAGGGCGGCGATTTCCAGCTCCAGGCTGCCGGCGGTGTCGCTGGCATCGTGGTTCTGGCGGTAGTCTTGCAGGCGGTCACCCACCAGCCATGGGCCATCGCCCAGGTCGTTCTGCAGGTCTTGCTTGAGCGCCTTGAGGTGGGCATAACCTAACGAGCGGCAGAAACGGCCGACACTGGATTCGCTGACGCCGAGCTTGGCAGCAATGCTTGCCGAGGTCTGGAACGGCAGTTCGTGCAGGTTGGCGAGCATGTAGCTGGCGATCGTGCGGCCTGAGGCGGCGGCCCCTTGCAGGCTGTTTTCCAGGCGTTGCTTGATCGGTTGGCTCATGCTGCATCTCCGGGGTGAGGCTTGCGATAGAAAATGAATGTTTTCTGTCATCAAGTCAACATTTGACAGATAGCTGTCACATGCAGGAAAGTTTTTGTCGTTGCAACGCTGTAGCCATTCCAATTCCAACAAGGAGCTTCAGATGTCCGCACCTTCCACCGGCACTGTCGTACGCGTGCCTTTTACCGAGCTGCAGACCCTCTTGCAGGCGATTTTTCAGCGTCATGGCTGCAGCGAGACAGTGGCCCAGGTGCTTGCCCACAACTGCGCCAGCGCCCAGCGCGATGGCGCCCACAGCCACGGGGTGTTCCGTATTCCGGGCTATGTTTCGACCCTGGCCAGCGGCTGGGTCAATGGCCGTGCCACCCCGAAGGTGACCGACGTGGCCTCCGGTTATGTGCGTGTCGATGCCGCCGGCGGCTTCGCCCAGCCGGCACTGGCAGCGGCCCGTGCGCTGTTACTGGAAAAGGCCCGCAGCGCCGGTATCGCCGTGCTGGCCATCCACAACTCGCACCATTTCGCCGCACTGTGGCCGGATGTCGAGCCGTTCGCCGACGAGGGCCTGGTGGCGCTCAGCGTGGTCAACAGCATGACCTGCGTGGTGCCGCATGGCGCCCGCAAGCCGCTGTTCGGCACCAACCCCATCGCTTTTGCCGCGCCCTGTGCCGAACACGACCCGATCGTCTTCGACATGGCCACCAGCGCCATGGCCCACGGTGATGTGCAGATCGCCGCCAGGGCTGGCCAGCAGTTGCCCGAGGGCATGGGCGTGGACGCCAATGGCCAGCCGACCACCGACCCCAAGGCCATTCTCGAAGGCGGCGCCTTGTTGCCGTTTGGCGAGCACAAGGGTTCGGCGCTGTCGATGATGGTCGAGTTGTTGGCCGCAGCGCTGACCGGCGGGCACTTTTCCTGGGAGTTCGACTGGTCCGGGCACCCAGGGGCGAAAACGCCATGGACCGGGCAGTTGATCATCGTCATCGACCCGAGCAAGGCCGAAGGCGAGCGTTTTGCCCAGCGCAGCCGCGAACTGGTGGAGCAGATGCAGGCGGTGGGGTTGACGCGCATGCCGGGCGAGCGCCGCTACCGCGAGCGTGAAGTGGCCGAGGAGGAGGGCGTGGCGCTGACCGAGCAGGAGCTGCATGGCCTCAAGGCGCTGCTGGGCTGAGCCAGGCTGTCGGCGCAGATCGGCGGCTGTGCAATCTTGCATAGACAACCTGCACAATAGGTGATGTTACTCAGCAGCGACTCCGGGTATCCTCAGGGCAGCCTTTCCGAACTGTCCTGATCCAAGGAGCTGCACGCTGTGTTCAAACATGTCGATGCCTATGCCGGCGACCCGATCCTCTCGCTGATGGAAACCTTCAAGGCCGATCCCCGTGCCGACAAGGTCAACCTGAGTATCGGCCTGTACTACGATGAAGCCGGCGTGGTGCCGCAGTTGGCAGCGGTGGATGCGGTCGAGAAACGCATCGCCGGCCAGGCTCACGAAGCCTCGCTCTACCTGCCGATGGAAGGCCTGGCCAGCTACCGCCAGGCCATTCAGGCCCTGCTGTTCGGTGCCGATCACCCGGCGGTGACCGGCGGCCGAGTGGCCACCGTGCAGACCGTGGGCGGTTCTGGCGCACTGAAAGTCGGTGCCGACTTCCTCAAGCGTTATTTCCCGCAGTCCGAAGTCTGGGTCAGCAACCCGACCTGGGATAACCACCGCGCCATCTTCGAAGGCGCCGGTTTCAAGGTGAATAGCTACCCGTACTTCGACCAGACCAGCCGTGGCGTCGACTTCGCTGGCATGCTGCAAGCGCTGCAGACCTTGCCGGCCAACAGCGTCGTGCTGCTGCACCCGTGCTGCCACAACCCGACTGGTGCCGACCTGGACCAGAACCAGTGGCAGCAAGTGGTGGAAGTGGTCAAGGCGCGTCAGCTGATCCCGTTCCTCGATATCGCCTACCAGGGCTTCGGTGAGGGGCTGGTCGAAGATGCCTTCGCCATCCGCGAAATGGCCCGTGCCGGCGTGCCGTGCCTGGTCAGCAACTCGTTCTCGAAAATCTTCTCGCTGTACGGCGAGCGAGTAGGGGGCCTGTCGGTGGTCTGCGACGACGACGCCACTGCCCAGAGCGTACTCGGCCAGTTGAAGGCTACCGTGCGCCGCAACTACTCCAGCCCACCCAACTTCGGTGCTCAGCTGGTTGCCGGTGTGCTCGGCGATGCCGCGCTCAATGCCCAGTGGGCGGCGGAGGTCGAAGTGATGCGCAAGCGTATCCTCGACATGCGTCAGGCACTGGTCGATGCCCTGGGCACGCTGCTGCCGGGGCAGGACTTCCAGTTCTTCCTGCGCCAGCGCGGCATGTTCAGCTACACCGGTTTCAGCGTCGAGCAGGTGCGTCGCCTGCGTGACGAGTTCGGCGTGTACCTGATCGACAGTGGCCGGGTGTGCATGTCTGGCCTGCGGCCGGCCAACCTGCAACGGGTGGCCGAGGCGTTCGCCGCCGTTCAGCAGTAATGTGACAGGGGGGCCGCAAAGCGGCCCCCTTGGTTTCACCTTGTTGTCATGACAAGTGCAACCGTCCCTCGGACGGGGCTTCGCAAGTGCAACCTTTCAGTGCACAATCGCGCCCTCTTTTTCGGTTGAGGGGTGCGATACGTCTGTTTCGCCACTCTCAGCCTGTTGCAGTCTTGCGAGTGGAGCTACACCCGGAATGAATGAGCAGGCCCCAAGCGTCGAACGGCGCTATGAAGAATCGACCCCGGCAGCCTTGGGCAGCTGGGCACGTCAAGACACCACCTGGATGCTGGGCCTGTTTGGCACCGCCATCGGTGCAGGCACCTTGTTCCTGCCCATCAATGCCGGCTTGGGCGGCTTCTG
Organism: Pseudomonas sp. SWRI68; assembly: GCF_014269165.1. Classification (NCBI taxonomy): domain Bacteria; kingdom Pseudomonadati; phylum Pseudomonadota; class Gammaproteobacteria; order Pseudomonadales; family Pseudomonadaceae; genus Pseudomonas; species Pseudomonas sp. SWRI68. Next base: position 50,954 of record NZ_JABWRU010000005.1, read on the forward strand.
GCCGTTGCTGATCCTGGCCGTACTGGCCTTCCCGATGACCTACTTCGCCCACCGCGGGCTGACCCGTTTTGTCCTTTCCGGGCGCACGGGCGGCGATATCACGCAAGTGGTCGAGGAACATTTCGGCATCAAGGCCGGTGCGCTGATCACCGTGCTGTACTTCTTCGCCATCTTCCCGATCCTGCTTATCTATAGCGTGGCGCTGACCAACACCGTTACCAGCTTCATGGAGCACCAGTTGCACATGACGCCGCCGCCACGGGCGCTGCTGTCGTTCGTGCTGATCCTCGGCCTGCTGGCCATTGTGCGTTGCGGTGAGCAGGCTACGGTCAAGGTCATGAGCCTGCTGGTCTACCCGTTCATCGTTGCCTTGGCGTTGCTGGGCCTGTACCTGGTCCCGCACTGGACCGGGGGTATCCTCGACAGCGCCACGCAACTGCCCTCGGGCTCCGCCTTCCTGCACACCGTGTGGCTGGCGATTCCGGTGATGGTGTTCTCGTTCAACCACTCACCGATCATCTCGGCCTTCGCCGTCGACCAGAAGCGCCGCTACGGCGAGCATGCCGATGAGCGCAGCGGCCAGATCCTCGCCCGCGCCCACCTGCTGATGGTGGCCATGGTGCTGTTCTTCGTCTTCAGTTGCGTGCTGACCCTCAGCAGTGCCCAACTGGCTGAGGCCAAGGCGCAGAACCTGTCGATCCTGTCGTACCTGGCCAACCACTTCAGCAACCCGACCATCGCCTTTGCCGCACCACTGATCGCCTTCATTGCCATCGCCAAGTCGTTCCTGGGCCACTACATCGGCGCCAGCGAAGGCCTCAAGGGCATCATCGTCAAGGCCGGTGCGCGCCCGGGTGCAAAAACCCTGGACCGCGTGGTCGCTGCGCTGATGCTGGTGGTCTGCTGGATTGTCGCCACCCTCAACCCGAGCATTCTGGGCATGATCGAATCGCTGGGCGGCCCGATCATCGCGGTGTTGCTGTTCCTGATGCCGATGTACGCCATTCGCCGTGTACCGTCGATGCGCAAGTACAGCGGCGCGATGTCCAATGTGTTCGTCGTGACAATCGGCGTGGTTGCGCTGACTTCGGTGGTTTACGGCTTGCTGAGCTGATTCACCACCGCTGCAAGCAGTGCCCAGGTCGCTTGTCGTGATCTGGGCATTTTTTTTGTCCACAATAATTGTCTGGCAATAGAACAATTTTAACTTCACCCATAGGCACCCGGCCGCCTTCATGCTTAACTCAGTGTCCTTTTCAAACCCCGCATAAGGATTTCGTTCATGGCTCAAGTGACTCTCAAAGGCAACCCGGTTCAGGTCAAGGGCAACCTGCCGCAGGCCGGTGCTCAGGCCCCAGCCTTCTCGCTGGTGGGTGAAGGCCTGGCCGACCAGTCGCTGCAGAACTACGCCGGCAAGCGCAAGGTGCTGAACATCTTCCCGAGCGTCGATACCCCAACCTGCGCCACCTCTGTGCGCAAGTTCAATGCCCAGGCCAATGACGTGGCCAACACCGTGGTGCTGTGCATTTCCGCCGACCTGCCGTTCGCCCAGGCGCGCTTCTGCGGTGCCGAAGGCCTGGAGAACGTGAAAAACCTGTCGACCCTGCGCGGCGCCGAGTTCCTCGAGAACTACGGTGTGGCGATTGCTGACGGCCCGCTGGCCGGCCTGGCTGCGCGTGCGGTAGTGGTACTGGACGAGAACGACAAGGTGCTGCACAGCGAGCTGGTAGCTGAAATCGCTGAAGAGCCTAACTACGAGGCAGCGCTGGCTGTCCTGAAGTAAGGGCTTCTGGCGGGGCCGGTACCGGTAACGGAACTCCTGCCACGCCCACCGCTCCAAGCAACACCCTGTAACGGCCCGGAACGATTTCCGGGCCGTTTTCGTTTAAAGTTCAGCGTTTTGGCAACGTCAGCCAAAGGTAAACCTCTGGTAAAGGGCCTTTGCTAAAACGATGCCAGTGCTTATCGTTCACCCTCCCCACATCGTTATTCCGAACAAGGTTCGTTCAACCCATGCAAGCGTCCAAATCCCTTTCCTCCCGTCGCTGGCTCGTCGGCCTGCTGATCCTGCTGCTGGTGGCCTTGCTGGCCTGGTGGCTGTGGCCCGCAACACCGGCCCACACAGAGGCCGGCAGCGGGCGCATGGGCAAGGGCGGGCGCCCAGGGTTCGGCGCATCCAGCGACCCGGTGCCGGTACGCGTCGAGCCGGCACGGGTTGGCGACTTCCCGCTCTATTACAAAGCCTTGGGCACGGTCACCGCGACCAACACCGTCAACGTGCGCAGCCGGGTGGGCGGTGAGCTGGTCAAGATCCACTTCAAGGAAGGCCAGCAGGTCAAGGCCGGCGACCTGCTCGCCGAGATCGACCCGCGCAGCTACCGCATCGCCTTGCAGCAGGCCGAAGGCACCCTGGCGCAGAACCAGGCTCAGTTGAAGAACGCCCAGGTAGACGTCGCGCGCTACCGAGGCCTGTATGCCGAAGACAGCATCGCCAAACAGACCCTCGACACCGCCGAAGCCCAGGTCGCGCAGTTCCAGGGCCTGGTCAAGACCAACCAGGCGCAGGTCAACGACGCGCGCCTGAACCTCGATTTCACCCAGATCCGTGCGCCGATCAATGGCCGTGTAGGGCTGCGTCAGCTCGACCTGGGCAACCTGGTAGCCGCCAACGACACCACGGCGCTGGTCGTCATCACCCAGACCGAGCCGATCAACGTCGTGTTCACCCTGCCGGAAACTGAGCTGAGCACCGTACTGGAACGTTATCGCAGCGGCGCCAGCCTGCCGGTCGAAGCCTGGGACCGCAGCGACAGCAAGCTGCAGTCCAGCGGTGTACTGGGCAGTATCGATAACCAGATCGACACCACCACCGGCACCCTCAAGTTCAAGGGCCGGTTCGAGAACAAGGACCTGGCCCTGTTCCCCAACCAGTTCGTCAACGTGCGCCTGCTGGCCGACACCCTCAAGCAGGTGGTAATGGCCCCTGCGGCGGCCATCCAGTTCGGTAACGACGGCACCTTCGCCTATGTGATCAACGCCGAGAACACCGTCAACGTGCGCAAGCTCAAGGTCGGTGCCAGCGATGGTGAAAACAGCGTGATTCTCGAAGGCCTGGCTGCCGGCGACCGCCTGGTGCTGGAAGGCACCGACCGGCTGCGAGAGGGCACCAAGGTGGACGTGGTCGAAGACAGCTCGCAAGTGCCGACCGCCCCCGGTCAGCACCTGCAAGGCCAGGACGCCAAGGGCGCCGCCCAGGCTGCTGAAGCAGGCAAGGCGGGCGCATGAACCTCTCGCGCCTGTTCATCCTGCGGCCGGTCGCCACCACGCTGAGCATGCTGGCCATCGTCCTGGCCGGCCTGATTGCCTACACGTTGTTGCCGGTTTCGGCCCTGCCTCAGGTCGATTACCCGACCATCCGGGTCATGACCCTGTACCCCGGCGCCAGCCCGCAAGTCATGACCAGTGCGGTCACCGCGCCGCTTGAACGCCAGTTCGGGCAGATGCCGGGCCTGACCCAGATGGCCTCGACCAGCTCCGGCGGTGCTTCGGTGCTGACCCTGCGCTTCAGCCTCGACATGAACATGGATGTCGCCGAGCAACAGGTGCAGGCAGCGATTAATGCGGCCAGCAACCTGCTGCCCAGCGACCTGCCCGCACCGCCGGTGTACAACAAGGTCAACCCGGCCGACACCCCGGTGCTGACCTTGGCCATTTCCTCCAAGACCATGCCGCTGCCCAAGCTCAACGACCTGGTCGATACCCGGGTGGCGCAAAAGCTCGCCCAGATCAGTGGCGTGGGCATGGTCAGTATCGCCGGTGGCCAACGCCAGGCGGTGCGCATCAAGGTCAACGTCGATGCCCTGGCTGCCAATGGCCTCAACCTCGATGACGTGCGTACGTTGATCGGCGCCTCCAACGTCAACCAGCCCAAAGGCAACTTCGACGGCCCGACCCGGGTGTCGATGCTCGATGCCAACGACCAGCTGCGTTCCCCGGCGGAATACGCCAACCTGATCCTGGCCTACAACAACGGTGCGCCGCTGCGCCTGAAGGATGTGGCCGAGATCGTCGACGGTGCCGAAAACGAGCGCCTCGCCGCCTGGGCCAACGAAAACCAGGCCGTGTTGCTGAACATTCAGCGCCAGCCGGGGGCCAACGTCATCGAAGTGGTCGACCGGATCAAGGAACTGCTGCCTTCGATCACCGACAACCTGCCGGCCGGCCTCGACGTGTCGGTGCTCACCGACCGTACCCAGACCATCCGCGCTGCGGTCAAGGACGTGCAGCACGAGTTGCTGATCGCCATCGTCCTGGTGGTCATGGTCACCTTCGTGTTCCTGCGCCGTTTCAGTGCCACCCTGATCCCGTCGATTGCCGTACCGCTGTCGCTGATCGGCACCTTTGGCGTGATGTACCTGGCCGGTTTTTCGGTGAACAACCTGACCCTCATGGCCCTGACCATCGCCACCGGTTTCGTGGTGGACGATGCCATCGTCATGCTGGAGAACATCTCCCGGCACATCGAGGAGGGCGAAACCCCCATGCAGGCCGCGCTCAAGGGCGCCCGGCAGATCGGCTTCACCCTGATATCGCTGACCTTCTCGCTGATCGCGGTACTGATCCCGCTGCTGTTCATGGCCGATGTGGTCGGCCGGCTGTTCCGCGAGTTCGCGATCACCCTGGCGGTGGCGATCCTGATTTCCCTGGTCGTGTCGCTGACCCTCACGCCGATGATGTGCGCGCGCTTGCTCAAGCGCGAGCCCAAGGAAGAAGAGCAGGGCCGTTTCTACCGCGCCAGTGGCGCCTGGATCGACTGGCTCATCGAGCACTACGGCCGCGGCCTGCAGTGGGTGCTCAGGCATCAGCCGCTGACCCTGCTGGTGGCGGTGGCCAGCCTTGCACTTACCGTGGTGCTCTACATGGCGGTGCCCAAGGGCTTCTTCCCGGTGCAGGACACCGGCGTGATCCAGGGTATTTCCGAAGCGCCGCAATCGACCTCGTTCGCCGCCATGAGCGAGCGCCAGCAATCGCTGAGCAAGGTAATCCTGCAGGACCCGGCCGTGCAGAGCCTGTCGTCCTACATTGGCGTGGATGGCGACAACGCCACGCTCAACAGTGGGCGTTTGCTGATCAACCTCAAGCCGCACGGTGAACGTGACGTCACCGCCGGCGAAGTCATCAGCCGCCTGCAGCCGCAGCTCGACAAGCTGGTGGGCATCCGCCTGTTCATGCAGCCGGTGCAGGACTTGAGCATCGAGGATCGGGTCAGCCGCACCCAGTACCAGTTCAGCCTGTCCTCGCCTGACGCCGACCTGCTGGCGCAGTGGAGCGGCAAGCTGGTGCAGGCGCTGCAACAGCGCCCGGAGCTTGCCGACGTGGCCAGCGACCTGCAGGACAAGGGCCTGCAGGTGTACCTGGTGATCGACCGCGACATGGCCAGCCGCCTTGGCATCACGGTTGCGCAGATCACCAACGCCTTGTACGACGCCTTCGGCCAGCGGCAGATCTCGACCATCTACACCCAGGCCAGCCAGTACCGCGTGGTGCTGCAGTCGCAAGCCGCCGCCAGCATCGGCCCGCAGGCGCTGGAGTCGATCCACGTCAAGGCCACCGATGGCGGCCAGGTGCGGTTGTCGGCGCTGGCGCGTATCGAGCAGCGCCAGGCGCAGTTGGCGATTTCGCACATCGGCCAGTTCCCGGCGGTGATGATGTCGTTCAACCTGGCACATGGCGCGTCGCTGGGCGAGGCGGTGAAGGTCATCGAGCAGGTGCAGCAGGAGATCGGCATGCCGATTGGCGTGCAAACCCGCTTCCAGGGCGCCGCAGAAGCCTTCCAGGCCTCGCTGTCGAGCACCTTGCTGCTGATTCTCGCCGCCGTGGTGACCATGTACATCGTGCTGGGTGTGCTCTACGAGAGCTACGTCCACCCGGTCACCATCCTTTCGACCTTGCCCTCGGCGGCGGTCGGCGCGTTGCTGGCATTGCTCATCAGTGGCAACGACCTGGGCATGATCGCCATCATCGGCATCATCCTGCTGATCGGCATCGTCAAGAAGAACGCGATCATGATGATCGACTTTGCCCTTGAAGCCGAACGCCATCAGGGCATGACCCCGCAGGACGCCATCTACCAGGCCGCGTTGCTGCGCTTCCGGCCGATCCTGATGACCACCCTGGCCGCGTTGTTCGGTGCGGTGCCGCTGATGCTCGCAACCGGCTCCGGTGCCGAACTGCGCCAGCCGCTGGGCCTGGTGATGGTGGGCGGGCTGCTGGTCAGCCAGGTGCTGACACTGTTCACCACGCCGGTCATCTACCTTTATTTTGATCGGCTTGCGCATCGTTTTGGTCGGCAGGACGTTGCGGAGGAGCCGGCATGAGCGGCCTCAAGCATCAAGCCGCAAGCTGCAAGCTGATTGGCGTGAGCCGGAGTTCCGAGCCTGCTCGCACGCCCACTTGTAGCTTGCAACTTGCAGCTTGGAGCTACAAATGAACCTGTCCGGTCCTTTCATCCGGCGCCCGGTAGCGACCATGCTGCTGAGCCTGGCGATCATGCTGCTGGGTGGGGTCAGCTTCGGCCTGCTGCCGGTTGCGCCGCTGCCGCAGATGGACTTCCCGGTGATCGTGGTGCAGGCCAACCTGTCCGGTGCCAGCCCTGAAGTCATGGCCGCCACCGTGGCCACGCCGCTGGAACGCAAGCTGGGCAGTATCGCCGGCGTTACCACGCTGACCAGCAGCTCCAACCAGGGCTCGACGCGGGTGATCATCGGCTTTGAAATGGGCCGTGACATCGACGGCGCGGCGCGTGAGGTGCAGGCGGCCATCAATGCCACCCGCAACCTGCTGCCCAGCGGCATGCGCAGCATGCCCACGTACAAGAAGATCAACCCGTCGCAGGCACCGATCATGGTGCTGTCGCTGACCTCCGATGTGCTGCAGAAGGGCCAGCTGTACGATTTGGCAGACACCATCCTGTCGCAGAGCCTGGCCCAGGTATCCGGGGTAGGGGAGGTGCAGATCGGCGGCAGTTCGCTGCCGGCCGTGCGCATTTCGGTGGAGCCGCAGTTGCTCAACCAGTACGGCGTGTCGCTGGACGAGGTGCGCACCGCCGTGGCCAACGCCAACCAGCGCCGGCCCATGGGCTTCGTCGAGGATGCCGAGCGTAGCTGGGAGGTGCGGGCCAACGACCAGCTGGAAACGGCCAAGGACTACGAGCCGGTGGTGATCCGCCAGCAGAACGGCACCATTCTGCGTCTGTCCGACGTGGCGACCATCACCGACAGCGTCGAGAACCGCTACAACAGCGGCTTCTTCAACGACCAGAGCGCGGTGCTGCTGGTGGTCAACCGCCAGACCGGGGCCAACATCATCGAGACGGTCGACCAGATCAAGGCGCAGTTGCCAGCGTTGCAGTCGCTACTGCCGGCCAGCGTCCAGCTGAACGTGGCCATGGACCGCTCGCCGGTGATCAAGGCGACCCTCAAGGAGGCCGAGCACACCCTGTTGATCGCGGTAGGCCTGGTGATTCTGGTGGTCTACCTGTTCCTTGGCAGCCTGCGTGCCTCGTTGATCCCGAGCCTGGCGGTACCGGTGTCGCTGGTGGGCACCTTTGCCGTCATGTACCTGTGCGGTTTCTCCCTCAACAACCTGTCGCTGATGGCGCTGATTTTGGCCACGGGCCTGGTGGTGGACGATGCCATCGTGGTGCTGGAGAACATCTCCCGGCACATCGAGGATGGCCAGCCGCCGATGCGTGCGGCGTTCCTGGGTGCCAAGGAAGTGGGCTTCACGCTGTTGTCGATGAACGTGTCGCTGGTGGCGGTATTCGTCTCGATCCTGTTCATGGGCGGCATCGTGCGCAGCCTGTTCCAGGAGTTTTCGATCACGTTGGCGGCGGCGATCATCGTCTCGCTGGTGGTCTCGCTGACCCTGACACCGATGCTCTGCGCGCGCTGGCTCAAGCCGCACCAGGCGCAGCAGACGCGCGTGCAGCGCTGGAGCGACAAGCTGCACCAGCGCATGGTCAATGGCTATGACCGCAGCCTTGGCTGGGCGCTGCGCCACAAGCGCCTGACCCTGCTCAGCCTGTTGGCCACTATCGGCATCAACATTGCCCTGTACGTGGTGGTGCCCAAGACACTGATGCCGCAGCAGGACACCGGCCAGTTGATGGGCTTTATCCGAGGTGACGATGGCCTGTCGTTCAGCGTGATGCAGCCGAAGATGGAAATCTACCGCCGCGCCTTGCTCGCCGACCCTGCGGTGCAGAGCGTGGCGGGCTTTATCGGCGGCAACAGTGGTACCAACAATGCCATGGTGCTCGTGCGCCTGAAACCGATCAACGAGCGCAAGATCGATGCCCAGAAGGTTATCGAGCGCTTGCGTAAAGAGATGCCCAAGGTGCCCGGCGGGCGCCTGTTCCTGATGGCCGACCAGGACTTGCAACTGGGTGGCGGCGGGCGTGACCAGACTTCGTCGCAGTACCTCTATACCCTGCAGAGCGGCGACCTGGCAGCCCTGCGCGAGTGGTTCCCGAAAGTGGTCGCGGCGGTGCGTGCCTTGCCCGAATTGACCGCCATCGACGCCCGTGACGGCGCCGGCACCCAGCAGGTAACCCTGGTGGTCGATCGTGACCAGGCCAAGCGCCTGGGCATCGACATGGACATGGTCACCACGGTGCTCAACAACGCCTACAGCCAGCGGCAGATCTCGACCATCTACGACAGCCTCAACCAGTACCAGGTAGTGCTGGAGATCAACCCGAAATACGCCTGGGACCCGAGTACCCTGGAGCAGGTGCAGGTGATCACCAATGATGGCGCCCGGGTGCCGTTGTCGACCATTGCCCACTACGAGAACAGCCTGGCCAATGACCGGGTCAGCCACGAGGGCCAGTTTGCCTCCGAAGACATTGCCTTCGACGTTGCCGAAGGCTACAGCCCCGACCAGGCCATGGCTGCAGTGGAGCGGGCGGTGGCCAAGCTGGGCCTGCCCGAAGAAGTCATCGCCAAGCTCGGCGGCACCGCCGACGCTTTCGCCAAGACCCAGGAAGGCCAGCCCTTCATGATCCTCGGCGCGCTGGTGCTGGTGTACCTGGTGCTGGGCATTCTTTATGAAAGCTACATTCACCCGCTGACCATTCTCTCGACACTGCCCTCGGCGGGCGTCGGTGCCTTGCTGGCGCTGTATGTCACCGGCGGCGAGTTCAGCCTCATCTCGCTGCTGGGCCTGTTCCTGCTGATTGGCGTGGTGAAGAAGAACGCGATCTTGATGATCGACCTGGCGCTGCAACTGGAGCGCCACCAGGGCCTGTCGCCGGAAGAGTCCATCCGCCGCGCTTGCCTGTTGCGCTTGCGGCCGATTCTGATGACCACCCTGGCGGCCATCCTTGGCGCCTTGCCGCTGCTGGTCAGCCGTGCCGAAGGCGCGGAAATGCGCCAGCCGCTGGGTTTGACCATCATCGGCGGCCTGGTCTTCAGCCAGATCCTCACCCTTTATACGACACCGGTGGTCTATCTGTACCTCGACCGCCTGCGTCACCGTTTCAACCATTGGCGCGGCGTGCGCACCGACGCCGCTCTGGATACCCCGCTATGAACTTTGCCCAGACACCCCTTCACCGTACCCTGCAGTCGTTGACCCTGGGGCGTGGCTCGCGCCTGCTCGGCGCCAGCCTGTGTGTGGCGCTGCTCAGTGCCTGTACCCTGAGCCCGGACTACCACCGCCCCGAGCTGAGCACCCCGGCGCAGTACAAGCAGGCCGAGGGCTGGAGCCAGGCCAAGCCGTCGGACGCCATTGCCCGTGGCGCCTGGTGGGAGGTCTATGGCGATGCCGGGCTCAATGCCTTGGTCGAAGAGCTCAACCGCAGCAACCAGACCGTCGCGCAGTCCGAAGCCCAGTACCGCCAGGCCCAGGCGCTGGTGCGCAGCAGCCGCGCCGCGCTGTTCCCGAGCCTGGACCTGAGCGCCAGCAAGAACCGTTCGGCTCAAGGCACTGGCAGCTCCAGCTCCAGCCTGTCGAACAACAGCAGCGGCATTCGCAACACCTACAACACGCAGCTCGGCGTGAGCTGGGAGATCGACCTGTGGGGCAAGCTGCGTGAAACCTTGAACGCCAACGAAGCCAGTGCCGAAGCCAGCTTTGCCGACCTTGCCTCGATCCGCCTGAGCCAGCAGTCGGAGCTGGTGCAGAACTACCTGCAGTTGCGTGTGATCGATGAGCAGAAGCGCCTGCTGGAAGCGACCGTGGCCACCTACGAGCGCTCGCTGCGCATGACCGAAAACCAGTACCGCGCCGGTGTGTCCGGGCCAGATGCGGTGGCGCAGGCGCGGACCCAGCTGAAAAGCACCCAGGCGGACCTGATCGACCTGATCTGGCAGCGTGCGCAGTTCGAGAATGCCATTGCCGTGTTGCTGGGCAAGGCCCCGGCTAACTTTGCATTGGCCGACAGCAAGAGCATCCCGGCGCTGCCGGACATCCCCGTGACATTGCCCTCGCAATTGCTCGAGCGCCGCCCGGACATTGCCTCGGCCGAGCGCAACGTGATGGCCGCCAACGCCAATATCGGCGTATCGCGGGCTGCCTACTTCCCCGACCTGAGCCTGAGCCTGAGTGGGGGCTATTCCAGCAGCAGCTTCAGCAATTGGATCGAACTGCCGAACCGGTACTGGTCGGTAGGGCCTTCGCTGGCCATGACCCTGTTCGATGCGGGCAAGCGCAGCGCCGAGGTGGACCGTACCGTGGCGGTGTATGACCAGACCGTAGCGCAGTATCGCCAGACCGTGCTCGATGGCTTCAAGGAAGTGGAAAACTACCTGGTGCAGCTGAAGGTATACGGCGATGAAGCGGTGGTACGCCAGGAGGCGTTGGACGCGGCGCGTGAGTCGCTTCGCCTGACGGAGAACCAGTACCGCGCGGGGCTGATCGGCTACCTGGATGTGGTGAACGTGCAGACCACGGCGTTGAGTAACGAGCGCAGTGTGCTGAACCTGCTGCAAGGGCGGTTGGTGGCGAGTGTGCAACTGATTGCCGCGCTGGGCGGCGGTTGGGATGCCGAGCAGGCGTTTGCCGAGTAGGAGCTCGCCCAGCCCTAGGGCTGTGTGAGCACCGGTCTTGCTCGAAACTCAGAAAACACGCATGACCCAGTAGGAGCGGGCTTGCCCCGCGAATACGGGCGAAGCCCGTGCCATTCTCTGCGGTGCCTGCTTCGCGGGGCAAGCCCGCTCCCACAGGCCGCGCCTGGGCAGGGCCTAAGAAGGGGATGTTGGATCCATTCCCATTCGCAAAAACCCCGTGCGTTTCGCCAAAGCTTGAGTACAATCGTCAGCTTTTTCCGGGCCCCTGGCCTGTCGCTGGAACTCCCAATGCTCACAGGCAGCTACTCCTCTTCGTTGGTGTTGATTTCGCTGTGCGTGGCGATCCTGGCGTCCTATACCGCCCTTGACCTGACCGGCCGTATTGCCACGGCCAAAGGCAGGGCTGTGCACCTGTGGATGGGGGGCGGCGCGCTGGCCATGGGCATCGGCGTGTGGTCGATGCACTTCATCGGTATGCTCGCGTTCAGCCTGCCCATCGACCTGGGCTACGACCTAGGGCTCACGGCGTTTTCGCTGTTGATCGCTGTGCTGTCGTCAGGCTTTGCCTTGTGGCTGGTGAGCCAGCCAAGCCTGCCCTGGCTGCAACTGGGCTTGGGTGCGTTGATCATGGGGGCAGGCATCAGTTGCATGCACTACACCGGTATGGCCGCGCTGCGCATGCTACCGGGCATCGACTATGACCCAACGCTGTTCGGCGCTTCGCTGTTGATCGCCGTTGGCGCCTCGGCGGCGGCGCTGTGGATCGCGTTTCGCTTGCGCAGGCACACCCCTTACGTGCGCCAGATCCGGGGCCTGGCGGCCGTGATCATGGGGGTTGCCATAGTGGGCATGCACTACACCGGCATGGCGGCGGCCAATTTCCCTGCGGGTAGCTTCTGTGGTGCGCTGGGCGGCGGGCTGCAAGGCGACGGGCTGGTCTACCTGGTGCTGATCACCACCCTGGCGGTATTGGCGGTGGCGTTGCTGACCTCGGTGCTGGACGCGCGCCTGGAAGCGCGCACCGCTGAACTTGCCCGCTCGCTGACCCTGGCCAACCAGGAGCTGACCCAGCTGGCCCTGCACGACACGCTCACCGACCTGCCCAACCGTACCCTGCTGGCCGACCGCATCGAGCAGGCCATCGGCAAGGTGGCGGAGCAGGGCGGGTGCTTTGCCTTGATGTTCATCGACCTGGATGGCTTCAAACCGGTCAACGATGCCTTTGGTCATCATGTCGGCGACTTGTTGCTCAAGGCCGTGGCCGCACGTTTGCGTGGCCACTTGCACAGCCAGGACACCTTGGCGCGCATTGGCGGCGACGAGTTCGTGCTGCTGGTGGAATTGCAGGAGCCAAACGATGCCATGGACGTGGCGGTCAAACAGGTCAACCTGGTGTCGCGGCCGTTCCGTGTCGCCGAGCATGATCTGCAACTCACGGCCAGCCTGGGCATCGTCTTGTACCCCGGCAATGGCCTGGACCAGCACGAGTTGCTGCGCAATGCCGATGCCGCGATGTACCACGCCAAAAGCGCAGGCAAGAATGGCTACAGCTTCTTCGACGTGTCGATGAACAGCAACGCCCGGCAGCAACTGCAGTTGCTGCAGGACCTGCGCCAGGCGCTGGAGCAGGGCCAGTTCCGCCTGCATTACCAGCCCAAGTTCGATGCCCAGGCCTGCCAGCCGATCGGTGCCGAAGCCCTGCTGCGCTGGGAGCACCCGCAGCAGGGGTTGTTGCTGCCTGATCGGTTCATCGGCCTGGCGGAAAAGACCGGCCTGATCATCCCCATTGGCGAATGGGTGCTCGACGAAGCCTGCCGGCAGATGCGTCAGTGGCTGGACCAAGGGCACCTGGGCTGGCGCATGGCGGTCAACCTTTCGGCCATCCAGTTCTGCCACGCTGGGCTGGTCGAAAGCGTGGCCCGGGCTTTGAGCGAGAATGGCCTGCCGGCCAACTGCCTGACCCTGGAAATCACCGAAACCACCGCCATGCACGACGCCGATGCCAGCCTGACGGTGCTGCAACGCCTGTCCGACATGGGCGTGGATTTGTCAATCGATGACTTTGGCACTGGTTACTCCAGCCTCATGTACCTCAAGCGCCTGCCGGCCAACGAACTGAAGATCGACCGTGGTTTCGTGCGTGACCTGGAGCAGGACAGCGATGACGCCGCGATTGTCTCTGCAATCGTTGCCCTGGGCCAGGCACTGGGGTTGCGCATCGTTGCCGAAGGGGTAGAGACCGACAAACAGCAAGACTTCCTCACCCGCCTGGGGTGCGATTCGCTGCAAGGTTATCTGCTGGGCCAGCCGGTGCCGGCAGAGCAGTTCATGGGCAATTTGCAGTCGCTGCGCCAGGAACCCGAGGTGCCGGTTTAGCCTGCGTCGCGCAAGGCGAAGACCGGTACGAAGGCGTCCATTTCGGCCTCGACCGCTTCGATGATGCGCTCGACATCCGCTGCGGCCATGATGGCGGCGCAAGGGATGCCGGCGATGGCCAGCAGGGTTTCCCCGGTGGCGCGGTCGAACAGGCGCGCGATCATGCTGCGCGGCGCATCCATGCTGGCCTCGAAGCCCAACGGGTGGAAATGCCAGCGCATCACCTGGCAGGCGTTCGGGAACGTCATCTTGTTCATGCCAGCCTCCTTGTCCTTACCTGGACGCGGTGAGCGGGTGGCCGCAGGCACGGCCGCCGGGAATGTAACCATAGCACCTGCCATGGGGAATTCCCGGCTGCAGATAGGGTTAATGTGCCAATGCATGACCGTGGTCACATCCTTTTCATGGACCGCACTGGGCTAATGACGTCTTGGCAAACGTTTTCCTTGGGCAACAGCGCGCGGATACAACTTTATTCTGCACAATCAGTACGTAGTAATTTCAGACGAATGGTGCGGCGTGCCATTTCTGACGCTCGATTGAATATGGGGCAGTCCGCCGATGGCATCTGATACGCGTGGACGGTTGAATTGAGATGCAATTTCTAATGGCGGCTGAAGGGTGGGCTGTTCCCGTAGAATCAATGTCCTGGCCCTCATCGACTGCTCGGTTGGGACAGACGCGGCAGCCATTGCCACGTCGCCGAGTACCCTAAAGCCTGGCGCTATCTGGTCAGCCAGATGGCCCCAAGTCTCCTTAATGACATGAGTGGCAGTGCGAATTAACCCGCGGGTAGCACGGAGTAGGTATCGAACTATCCAAAACTGACCGCTTGGATCATGTCGATTGACTGGATCGCCTTGGCAATAGCTGTATGAATTAAATCCCCCTTTTCCAAAGGGAGACAGCGCGTCCGATGAGGCGAACCGGAAAATGCCGGGTTTATAGAGACGCAGTCCATTGCCCAACGGATAACCGCCAGAAGCAGTGTCGAAGCGTTGGCCGACGAAAGATGACGAAAGCAAGGGTTCATCCGAGCTCCCGCCACCATAAGGTGTGTAGGGAAATGCCGAGCGTGTTGAAGCGCTTCCTATAATGGAGCGTGCGTCGTCTAACTGGTAAAGCTGCACATTCGTGGTATCAGATTTTTGCCCGATCCCGATTCCCTGAGCCCGCAGGATACGCTCGGATGAGGCACCCTTGATACTGCATAAGCGATTTGCCTCGTAGAAGAATCGCGTAGACGTTGGAGGTTGGGCAAAAATAGTCATGGTTTCGACCTGCAGCGGATAACGAATTCCTTATTCTTTCTGCCTGTTGACGGGCCGTCTACTGGCAGAACTGTCAGGGTAATTAACCCAGCAGGCCCGCCGCAATATTGATGGTGAACCCCAGAATCGCCGTGTTGAACACGAAGCCGACCACGGAGTGCGCCAGCACCACCCGCCGCAGCCCGCGCCCGGCGACGCCGACATCGGACGTTTGCACCGCCACGCTGATGGTGAACGAGAAGTAATGGAAGTCCCAGTAATCGGGGTTGCGTTCGCCATCGGCGAAGCGCAGTGGGGGTTCGTGGTTTTGCCCGTTATAGAACAGCCGGGCGTAGTGCAGGCTGAAAATGCAGCCGATCAGCAGCCAGGAGCCGGCCACAGTCAAGCCGGTGTAGAGGTAGTGCAGGGTCAGCGCATTGCCTTGCAGGCCGCGGCTGGAGACCAGTTGCAGGGTGATCGCGGCCAGGCTGGCGATGGCGGCGATGCACACGGTAAACAGAACCAGCCCGGCGTTTTCGTCCTCGATCTGGGCGACCTTGCGGACTTTATCCGGGTTGGCGTTCCAGGTCAGCCACAGCACCAGCAGCAGGTAAAGCCAGACACCGAGGTTCCAGCCGACGAGGATGTGCTGGACGGTGTCACCTGCCGGGACCAGCCAGGCGCCGATGATGCCGACCAGGGCGGCGAGCGTGAGGCGGGGGTGAGTGCGGGTCAGGCGGTGGACAGCCATGGGGCCTCGTTGCCGGGGAGTGATGGCAAATACTCTAGACCATCGCGCGGCATTGCAACTCTCAGTACACTGCAGGCTCCAACACCAACATCCGTTGAACTCGAGGTTTCTGCATGACGCTCAGTCCTTTGGCAGGCAAGCTGGCTCCGGCCAGCGTGCTGGTCGATATTCCCCGACTGCTCACCGCTTACTACACCGGCCGCCCCGACGCGGCGGTGGCGGCCCAGCGGGTGGCCTTCGGCACCTCGGGGCACCGAGGTACTTCCTTCGAGTTGAGTTTCAACGAGTACCACGTGCTGGCCATCACCCAGGCCATCTGCCTGTACCGCCAGGAGAAGGGCATCGACGGCCCGCTGTTCATCGGCGCCGACACCCACGCGCTGTCGGCACCGGCCTCGGCCAGTGCGCTGGAAGTGCTGGCGGCCAACGGCGTGCAGGTGATGTTGTCCAAAGACGACGAGTACACGCCGACCCCGGCGGTGTCCCACGCCATCCTTTGCTACAACCGTGGCCGCGAACAAGGCCTTGCCGACGGCATCGTCATCACGCCGTCGCACAACCCGCCGCAAAGCGGCGGCTTCAAGTACAACCCGCCCAATGGAGGCCCGGCCGACAGCGACGTGACCAAGTGGGTCGAGGCCAAGGCCAACGAACTGCTGGCGGCGAACCTGGCGGGCGTCAAGCGCATGGACCATGCCCAGGCCTTGCAAGCGGCCACCACCCATCGCCACGACTACGTGAGCCACTACGTGGCAGACCTGGGCAATGTCATCGACTTCGATGTGATTCGCAGCGCCAACCTGCGCCTGGGTGTTGACCCGTTGGGTGGGGCCGGGGTGCATTACTGGGCGGCGATCGCCGAGCATTACAAGCTCAACCTGGAAGTGGTCAACACCGAGGTCGACCCGACCTTCCGCTTCATGACCGTCGACTGGGACGGCCAGATCCGCATGGACCCATCCTCGCCCCACGCCATGCAGGGCCTGATTGGCCTGCGCGAGCGCTTCGACGTGGCGTTTGCCTGCGACCCGGACCACGACCGCCATGGCATCGTCACCCCGGATGGCCTGTTGCAGCCGAACAACTACCTGGCTGTGGCCATCGACTACCTGTTCCGTCACCGCCCGCAGTGGCGCAGCGACGCGGCAGTGGGCAAGACCGTTGTGTCCAGCGGCCTGATCGACCGCGTCACCGAGCGCCTGGGCCGCGAACTGTATGAGGTGCCGGTGGGCTTCAAGTTCTTTGCCCAAGGCCTGTTCGATGGTTCGTTGGGTTTTGGTGGCGAGGAAAGCGCGGGGGCGTCGTTCCTGCGCCGCGATGGCTCGGTCTGGGCCACTGACAAGGACGGGTTGATTCCGGCCTTGCTGGCCGCAGAGATGACCGCACGAACCGGGCGTAATCCGAGCCAGGCCTATGCGGACCTGACGGCGGCACTGGGCAAGCCGTTTGCTACGCGTGTCGAGGCCAAGGCCGATGTACGGCAGAAGGCGTTGCTGAGCAAGCTGGCACCCGAACAGGTCAAGTCGACCGAACTGGCCGGTGAGCCGATCGTGCAGATCCTCAGCCATGCGCCAGGCAACGGCCAGGCGATTGGCGGGTTGAAGGTGATGACCGCCAACGGCTGGTTTGCCGCGCGGCCGTCGGGCACCGAGGACATCTACAAGATCTACGCCGAGAGCTTCATCGACGAGGCGCACCTGCAGCGCCTGGTGCAGGAAGCGCAGGTGTTGGTGGACGCCGCCATCGCCTGATTCCCTGCAGAGGCGGCCTTGCCGGGCCGCTTCTCTGCCTCAGGCGGTAGGCAGCTCGAACCCGGCAACCCCACGCCCAAGCTTCAACGCCTGCGCATGCAGCACCTGCATCAGGTGCAGCGCCGAGTGCGAGGGCGGTTCGAAGCGCGAATAGACAAAGCTGATGTCGAAGTGGATTTCTTCGGCCAGTGGCACCACCGCCAAGCCGCTGTCCTGCGCCACGAACTCGTCGATCAGGGTAAGCCCCATGCCTTGCTTGACCAGGGCCACGGCTTCGTTGGCATTGGTGAACGACAACAATGATTGCAGCTGCAGGCCGCGCTGGTGGATGTGTTCGGCCAGCAGTTTGCCAAACGGCATGTCGGGCCTGAACAACAGCAAGTCATGGCCTTGCAGTTGCTCCAGGGTCAGGGATGCCTGCCGCGCCAGGGCGTGCTCCGGCGGCATCACCACCACCATGCGGCCACGCATGAACGCCCGTGAATGCAGGTGATCGTGGATCACCGGCAAGGCGGCAATCGACAGGTCGACCTTCTTCGACAGGATCTGGTTCGGCATTTCACCCATCAGCGAGGTTTGCCACTCGATGTTCAGCGAGGGCGACTCGCGCTTGAGCTGGGCCAGCGCAATCGGGATGACCACGGTCGACAGTGATGCGCTGCACGAGATGCGCAGGTTGCGATGGCCGCCACTGGCCAGTGACAACGCACATTCATTGACCTCCAGCGCCGCCTGATACACCCGCTCGACTTCGCGAAAGAGAATCTGCGCCTCGTGGGTAGGCACCAGGCGGTTGTTGATGCGCTCGAACAACCGGTACGCCAGGCGCCCCTCGATGTACTGGATCAACTTGCTCACCGCCGGCTGCGACACATAAAGCATTTTCGCCGCCGCGCTGATCGACCCGGTCAGCATCACCGCACGAAACACTTCCATGTGCCGCAGTTTGAACACCAGCGCGCGGGTTTCCGGGCCTTCGTTGTCGAGGGGCATGAGCATTACCTTTGGTTATGGTATTCGCCATCTGGGTATGAGCGCTTCCGCTGGGCTCGCAGTATCTTGAACCGAGTCGAGCCGCCTTTGCGGCGCACCATAACAAGATCTGCAGGCAAGCGCAGCGGCGCTTGAGGGGAGTGCTGCGTGAACATCTTTGACGAACCCAAGATCGATTGCCATAACCATCTGTTTGACCCCGCCCGCTTTGCCTATCACCCCGACGCGCCCTATGCACCTTCCGGGCAGGAGGTCGCCACCCTCGAGCAGTTCAACCGGGTGATGGAAGCCTACGGTGTGCAGCATGCCTTGCTGGTAGGCCCCAACAGCGGCTACCACACCGACAACCGTTGCCTGTTGCACGCCCTGGCCGTGGGGCAGGGGCGTTTCAAGGGCGTGGCGGTGGTCGACCCTGGCATCACCCTCGATGCGCTGGCCGCGCTGCGGGCCCAAGGGGTGGTCGGGGTGGCTTTCAACCCGGCGCTGTACGGTGTGGCGAGCCTCGACGCGGTCGACGGGCTGTTCGGCAAGCTCGCCGAACTCGACCTGTTTGCCCAGGTGCAGGTCTGCGAAGACCAGTTGCTGGCGTTGCGCGGGCTGCTGCAGCGTACCTCGGCACGCCTGTTGATCGACCACTGCGGCCGACCAGACGTATGCGCCGGCGTCCAGCAGCCGGGCTTCCAGGCCTTGCTGCAGTTGGCTGGCAGCGGCCGGGCCAGCGTCAAGCTGTCCGGTATGCAGAAGTTTGCCGCGGCCGATGCACTGCTGGCGCAGAGCAGTGCCTACGTCCATGCCCTGATCGAGGCCTTTGGCCCGGCTGCCTGTGTGTGGGGCTCCGACTGGCCGTTCATTCGCCAGCGCGCGCGGGTGGACTACGGGCCCTTGCTGAAACTGGCCGAGCGCCTGATGCCGGACGCGCAACTGCGCCGCAAGGTCATGTGGGACACGCCGCGACGTCTGTTCGGGTTCGCCTGACGCAGCGCCCTTTGCCATTCCAATAACAAGAGAGCAACCGTCATGAACACTGAGCAGAACATCGGCTTGGGGGTGTTCGACACCCCAGCACGCCTGCAACAACGCACCCGCACGCGCTTCATGATCCTGGCGCTGATATCTGGCGGCACCATGATCAACTACCTCGACCGCAGCGTGATGGGCATAGCGGCGCCCAGTATCAGTGCCGACCTGGGCCTGAATGCGGCGATGATGGGGGTGATTTTTTCGGCGTTTTCCTGGACCTACGCGGCGGCGCAGATCCCGGGCGGGATCCTCATCGACCGGCTGGGTACCAAGTTTACCTACTGGCTGGCCTTGACGCTGTGGTCGCTGTTCACCGGCTTGCAGGGGTTGGCCCAGGGCTTTCTGTCGCTGTTGGGCATGCGTTTTCTGGTGGGGGTGACCGAAGCACCGTGCTTCCCCACCAACAGTCGCGTAGTGGCGACCTGGTTCCCGCAGAGTGAACGGGCCAGGGCGACCGGTATCTACACCTTCGCCGAGTACACCGGGCTGGCCTTTTTAACGCCGCTGCTGTTCTGGGTGCTGCATGCCTACGGCTGGCGTTTTCTGCTGATGGCGGTCGGGCTGATGGGCATCCTGTATGGCCTGGTCTGGTGGCGCAAATACCATGAACCGCACCAGTCCACCACGGCTAACCAGGCCGAACTCGACTACATCGCCGCCGGCGGCGGCGTGGTCGACGGTGGCCAGAAAGCCACGGTGTTCCGCTGGTCGCAGATCCCGGCGTTGCTCAAGCACCGCAACATGCTGGGTATCTGCCTGGGGCAGTTTGCCTGCAACTCGACCAACGTGTTCTTCCTGACCTGGTTTCCGACGTACCTGGTGACCGAGCGGCACATGCCGTGGCTGAAGGTCGGCTGGGTCGCAGTCCTGCCTTTCATCGCCGCGTCGCTGGGGACCCTGGTCGGCGGCTGGTTGTCCGACGCCTTGCTGAGCCGTGGCTACTCGCTGAACGTGGCGCGCAAGCTGCCGGTGATTGCCGGCCTGCTCACGGCCTCGGTCATTGTGTTGGCCAACTATGTCGAATCCGACGCGCTGGTGATCGCCATTCTCTGCATCGCCTACTTTGCCCAGGGCATGTCGGCGCTGGCCTGGATGATCGTCTCCGATATCGCGCCTAAAGGCCTGCTGGGTTTGAGTGGCGGCCTGTTCAACCTGTTCGCCAACGCGGCGGGCATCGTCACCCCATTGACCATCGGCATCATCGTGTCAATGACCGGCTCGTTTGTCTGGGCCCTGGTCTTCGTGTCGTCGATCACCGTCCTGGGTGCGCTGTGTTACCTGTTCATGGTGAGCGACCTGCGTCGCCTGCCAGACGTTCCCTCTCTCGATAATGGAGCAAAGCAATGAGCCAATACCTGCAAGGGCAGACTGCAATCGTCACCGGCGGCATGCGTGGCATCGGCCTGGGCATTGCGCAGCGGTTGCACGCTGCCGGCGCCCAGGTGGTGATCTGGGACCTCGCGGTCGATGGCTGGGACGCGGCCCAGCACGGTTTCGAGCCTGTGCTGCGTCAGTCTGTCGATGTGTCGTCCCTGGCTTCGGTAGAGGCGGCCTTCGCCCATGTGCTGGCGCAGGTCGGGCAGGTCGAGATCCTGGTCAACAACGCCGGTATCAATGGCCCGGTGGTGCCCGCCTGGGAATACCCGCCAGCGGCCTGGGACAAGGTCATCGCCATTGACCTGAACGGCGTGTTCTATTGCTGCCGCACCGCCATCCCGCACATGCGTGAGCGCGGCTACGGGCGCATCGTCAATGTCGCCTCGATGGCCGGCAAGGATGGCGTGCAATACATCTCGGCCTACTCGGCAGCCAAGGCAGGGGTGATCGCCTTCACCAAGGCCGCGGCCAAGGAGCTGGCGCAGGATGGCGTGTTGCTCAACTGCGTGGCGCCGGCCATGGTCGAAACACCGCTGATGGCCGAGATGACCCCGGAGCACATTGCCGCGAGCAAGGCCAAGATCCCCATGGGGCGGTTCCTGAAGGTAGAGGAAATCGCCAACATGGTGAGCTGGATCGCCGGGCCCGAGTGCAGTTTCACCACCGGCTTCGTGTTCGACCTCAGCGGCGGGAGGGCGACCTATTGAGTGGCCTCGGCGTCGCTCACCTGACGGCGCTGGACCTGGCGCCTGCGGTGCTGGTGCGCGAGGCGCGCCGTGCCGGCTTCAGTTCGGTGGGGCTGCGCTTGCACCCGGTGCTCCCGGGTGCACTGGCTTACCCGGAAGCGGCGGGTAGCCAGGCGCTGCGTGAGCTCAAGGCGGTGATGGCGGGCGAGGGCGTGCGGGTCGCTGACATCGAGTTCGTGTCATTGACGCCCGAGGTGGTGGTCGCCGATTACGAGCCGTTGCTGGCGGCAGGTGCAGAGCTGGGGGCGGTGAGCTTGACGGTGTCGGGGGATGACGCCGATTTCGCGCGGCTGACCGGGCACTTCGCGGCCTTGTGCGTGCTGGCGCGGGGTTATGGCCTGCGCGTGGACCTTGAGTTCATGCGCTGGCGGCCGGTGGCGACCGTGCAGCAGGCCTACAGCGTGGTGGCAGGGGCGGGGCAAGGCAACAGCGGTGTGCTGGTCGATGCCCTGCACTTGTTTCGCGCGGGGGGGCAGGTGGCGGACCTTGCCCACATGGACCCGCGTTACTTGCAGGCCGTGCAGTTATGCGATGCGCCCCTGCAGGCGCCACCCGAGAGCGGCATCATCCAGGAAGCGCGCCAGGGCCGGCAGTTGCCGGGCGACGGGCAACTGCCGTTGGTGCAGTTGCTCGCAGCCTTGCCCAAAGGCGTCAGCCTCAGCGTGGAAGTGCCGTCAGCCCAGTTGCACGGGGCACAGCGGCTAACGGCGGCTGCGCGGGTAACGCAGGCCTGGCTGAGTGCGCAGGCGGTGGCTCAAGCCTGATCCGGCACCACGGCGATCACGTCGATCTCCATCAGCCACTCGGCCTGGGCAAGGCCTGCCACCACTAGCCCGGTGGAAATCGGGAACACGCCCTTGAGCCACTTGCCGACTTCCTTGTACACCGGCTCGCGGAAGCGCGGGTCGGTGATGTAGGTGGTGGTCTTGACGATGTGCGACAGGTCCGAGCCTGCCTCTTCAAGCAGCTGCTTGACGTTTTTCATCGCCTGTTCGGCTTGTGCCCGTGGGTCACCCAGGCCCACCAGTCGCCCTTCGAAGTCGGTGCCCACCTGGCCGCGTACGTAGACGGTGTTGCCGGCGCGCACTGCCTGGCACAGGTCGTTGTCCAGGGTCTGGTTGGGGTAGGTGACCTTGGTGTTGAACATGCGGATACGGGTATGGGTAGGCATCAGTGGGCTCCGAGGGTGCTGACGTTGCTGATCGTGGGTTGTTGCTGGTCATCCGCTGCGCGTTGATCGCTGTCGCGGTAGGCCAGGTAGGTCCGTTGCGTGGCGATGTGGCCGGCGACGTGCTTGGCGTCGTGCCACACGCCCCAGATGAACGACGAGCCGCGGCGTGACAGCCAGGGCAGGCCGAGGAAGTACACGCCCGGTTCGCGGGCAACGCCGCGCTGGTGTTGAGGCTTGCCGTTGGCGTCGAAGGTGTCGACCTGCAACCAGCTGAAGTCCACGCCATAGCCGGTGGCCCAGATGATGCTGCTGACGCCGGCCTTCATCAGGTCGAGTTCGAGCAGCGGGTTGCTGACGCACTCTGGGTCGGGCAGCCGCTCGCGAGCTGCGGGCTCTTCTGGCAAGTCCAGGCCGTTGCGTTCGATGTAGGCATCGGCGGCATCGAGCAGGGCCAGGTAGTTCTCGTCGCCACGGCGAATGTTGTCCGCCAGGTTGTCCTGGAAGCGGGCAACGCCTTCGCTGAACGACTGAGTGAGGCCGACCAGGGTCATGCCTTGGTGGGCGAGGGCGCGGAAGTCCACCGTGTGGCCGCCGCGTGCGCCGCTAACGGCAATGGTCACGTGCTCACGGCCGGGCTTGGCGATTTCTGCGTCCCACTCGCCCAGCACGCCCAGCCACCAGCAGAAGTCGCGGTTGCGGTAGGCCCGTGGCGGGCGGTCATGGGCGCCGACCGAGAGGTACACCTGGCGCCCGGCGCGCATCAGTTCTTCGGCGATCTGCACGCCCGAAGAACCCGCACCCACTACCAGCACGGCGCCTGCGGGCAACTGCTCGGGGTTGAAATAGGCGGCGGAGTGGATCTGGTGCAGACGTGGGTCTTGCGGCGCAATGGCCGGAATCACCGGGCGCTGGAACGGGCCGGTGGCGGCGACCACGCGGTTGGCGCGGATCACGCCCTCGTTGGTTTCGATGGTGAAGCCGGGGCGGTCGCTGTTGCGCACCACTTTCTTCACTTCGATGCCGGTACGTACCGGCAGGTTGTACTTGCGCACGTAATGTTCGAAGTAGTCGGCGACCTGGTCCTTGCCGGCGAAGGCATCGGCATCGAGGTTGAATTCGAGCCCCGGGAAGCGGTCATGCCAGACCGGGCCGTTGGCGACCAGCGAGTCCCAGCGGCCGGTGCGCCAGGCTTCGGCGATGCGGTTGCGCTCCAGTACCAGGTGCGGCACGCCGAGCTTGTTCAGGTGTTCACTCATGGCCACGCCGGCTTGGCCGGCGCCGACGACGAGGGTGTCGATTTCGATGTTGTTCAGAGTCATGTCCGAGCCCTTTTCTGGCGATTTTTGTAAGGTCGGTTTGGAGGACCGCCGTTGCCTGGGGCCAGACTAGGGATGCAGCACAAATGGCGAAAATAGTATTTAGCTGGTGCTTGCCGATAAAACGGCGAAGGCCTTGATTCGTGCGGCTTGCAACGGTGTTTTGGCGGTTTTTCGCAGGGCGGGCGAGGGGCTTAGTTTTTTCCTGTTCAAGCCCTCGGAAAAAGGTCGTTTCGCGTGCTGGATGCTTCCACCCAGAATGGCGTGCATTGGACAGAACAACAGGAGCCATGACATGACTTTCTCCATCATCGGTCGCTGCCAGGAAACCGGCCAGGTCGGTATCGCCATCAGTTCGTCGAGCATTGCGGTAGGGGCACGCTGCCCCTGGGTTCGTGCAGGTGTGGGGGCGGTCGCGACCCAGAACATCACCTTGCCGGCACTCGGGCCGCAGCTGCTCGATGCCTTGGAGCAGGGGCAGTTGCCGCCTGCCGCGCTGGACCGGGTGCTCAATGCCAACGGCTGGAGCGAATACCGTCAGGTCACGGTGATCGACAGCCATGGCCAAGTTGCGCTGTTCACCGGCAAGCAGGCCCTGGGTGTACATGATGCCGTGGCGGGCGAGCAGTGCGCTGCGGCCGGTAACTTGCTGTCTTCCCGGCAGGTGATCGAGGCCATGGTGCACGCCTTCGAACAGGCCGAGGGGCATCTGGCCGACCGCCTGCTGGCGGCCATGCACGCGGCCATGGCGGCGGGGGGCGAGGCCGGCCCTGTGCACTCTGCGGCATTGAAGATTGCCGGGGAGCTGACCTGGCCCTTGGTGGACCTGCGTGTCGACTGGGCCGATGAGGACCCGATCGGGCAACTGGAGGGTCTGTGGCAGGCCTATCGCCCCCAGATGCAGGACTACGTGACCCGCGCCCTCGACCCCACGGCAGCGCCAAGCTACGGGGTACCGGGGAATGAGTGAGTTCGCCAGCCGCGCGCTGCTTGCCCGGCTGATCGGCTTTGCCACGGTCAGCCGCGATTCCAACCTGGCGCTGATTGGCTTTATCCGTGACTACTTGGCGGGTCTTGGCGTGGACTGCGAGTTGTTCCATAACGCCGAAGGCACCAAGGCCAACCTGTTTGCCACCATCGGCCCGCAGGACGTGGGCGGTGTGGTGCTGTCGGGGCACACCGACGTGGTACCGGTGGACGGCCAGGCCTGGACGGTCGAGCCGTTTGCCCTGAGCGAACGTGATGGGCGCTTGTACGGGCGCGGCGCTGCGGACATGAAGGGCTTCATTGCCTCGGTGCTGGCGGCGGTCCCGGCGTTTCTCGCGCGGCCTTTGCGTATGCCGCTGCACCTGGCGTTCTCCTATGACGAAGAAGTCGGTTGCCTGGGGGTACGTTCGATGCTCGCGGCCCTTGAACAGCGGCCCCATAAACCGCGGCTGTGCCTGATTGGCGAGCCGACCGAGCTCAAGCCGGTGCTAGGCCACAAGGGCAAGCTGGCCATGCGTTGTCAGGTCCATGGCGCGGCCTGCCATTCGGCCTATGCGCCTTATGGGGTGAATGCCATCGAGTACGCGGCGCGCCTGATCGGCAAGCTGGGCGAGATGGGTGAGGGGCTGGCGCAGCCCGAGCAGCATGACGTGCGTTTCGATCCGCCGTTCTCCACGGTGCAGACCGGCGTGATCAAGGGGGGCAGGGCGCTGAACATCGTGCCCGAGGAGTGCGAGTTCGACTTCGAGGTGCGTGCCTTGCCGGGCTTCGACGCGCAAGGGGTGGCTGACCAGTTGCAGGGTTACGCCGAGGCCGAGTTGCTGCCCCGCATGCGCGCCGTCAACGAGGGCGCCGATATCCGCCTGCAAGCACTCAGTGCCTACCCGGGGCTGGCCACGCCGGCTGACAGCGAGGCGGCGCAGCTGGTGGCGTTGCTCAGTGGTTCGCAAGCGTTCGGCACGGTAGCGTTCGGTACCGAAGGCGGCCTGTTCGATCAGGCGGGAATCCCGACGGTGGTCTGCGGGCCTGGCAGTATGGAGCAGGGTCACAAGCCGGACGAGTTTGTCAGTGTCGAGCAGTTGCAGGGGTGTGATGCCATGTTGCTGCGGCTGGTGGATTACCTGCGGCAGGGCTGAAAAACGGGGGCCGCGTTGCGGCCCCAGGATGTCACTGCCAATTAAGGTCAGAACGTCGCTTTGACCTGCAAACCGACGACCAACGCATTGTCGA
Organism: Pseudomonas sp. SWRI68; assembly: GCF_014269165.1. Lineage (NCBI taxonomy): Bacteria > Pseudomonadati > Pseudomonadota > Gammaproteobacteria > Pseudomonadales > Pseudomonadaceae > Pseudomonas > Pseudomonas sp. SWRI68. Next base: position 76,994 of record NZ_JABWRU010000005.1, read on the forward strand.
TGGCTTTGCCCGAAAACGCCCCAGGCTCGATGATGTACTGCACATCCGGCCGCAGGTTCAGCCAAGGGGTGGCCTGGTAGCCGTAGCTCAGTTCGATCAACTGTTCAGCGCTGTCGATGTCCGGGAACTGCTGGCCTGCGTCGAACGCGGCGTCTTCCAGCACATCGCGGCTGCGCGGGTTAGGCACGGCGCGGCCATAGCCCAGGGCCACGGTATCGCGCGGGCGGCCTTCGAACGGCTTGTACAGCACCACGCCGGCGCCATACCACTTGGTGAACGGCGAAGCGGCCTTGCTCGATGCCGAGTACTGGCCAAAGGCATGCAGGCTGCGGCCCGGCGAGCCCTGGTCGTTCCACACGGCCTGGTCGATCAACAGGTAATGGCCGCCACGGCCGGACACGTCCTTGTCGCTGCCGATACGTTTCACATCGGAGCTGTCGTAGTAGTAGCCCAGCTTGTACTCGCCTGGCAGCTCGCCTTGCAGTTTGTACACCAGCTCCACCGGCACCACGGTGCCGGTGGTGTGCTTGGGCCCCAGGTGCCAGGCACGGCTGGAGTTGCCGTTGCTTTCGGGGTCGACGTTGAACGCCGCCACCCGCAGCTGCCAGGACGGCGACAGGTCGTATTTGACCCGCACGCCCAGGTGCGCGTTGGGGTAGTTGGTCCAGCCGCTGCCGCCGGACATGTTCAGCGGGTGGCCGCAGAAACCGGCGTTCATGAAGTTGCACAGAATGCCGCTGTCCAGGCCGCCGAGGTCGTTGCCCATGGCCATGTAGCCGAGCTTGACGTTGAGGGCCGGGGTGAACAGGGTGCGCTCGTAGCTCAGTTCGGTCAGGCGGGTGTACAGGCCACCGAAGTTCTCCTGGATCGGCAGGCGGTTGCCCACCAGGTCTTCCGAGGCGCTGTTGCCGCGGCGGTCGTTGATGGTCAGCTGAACCTTGCCGCCGTTCTCCAGGCCATACAGTTTCGACAGGTCGAACTGTACGCCAAGCTTGAGGTTCTGCGAGTAACGGGCCGAACGGTGCAGGCCGCCGTGGGCGTTGTAGGCGGTTTCACCGCTGTAGTCGCCGGTGAACTTGACGCCGTCTTCTTCGAGCTGATGGCGCAGGCCACCCCAGTCACCGGTCATCGTGCTGCGGTTCATGAGGTCGCCGTCGGCGAGGGCACTGCTGCTGGCCAGGGCAAGCAGCAGGGAAGACGTGATGCGAATTGCGGATGGCATTGCGGGGTCTCGATTGATCTTTCAGGGCCTCATCGCTGGCAAGCCGGCCCCCACAGGTTCCGTGTAGGGCCTGTGGAAGCCGGCTTGCCAGCGAGGGGGGTGACGCGGTTTATGGCAGTGCGTAAGAAATCACGTAGTCGCCACGGTCAGTTGACTGACGCGCGCCACCGGCGGTGATCACCACATACTGCTTGCCGGTTTTCGGCGAAACGTAGGTCATTGGGCCACCCTGGCTACCCACCGGCAGGCGGGCCTTCCACACTTCATTACCGTTGCTGCTGTCGTAGGCGCGCAGGTAGAAGTCCTGGGTGCCGGCGATGAACACCAGGCCGCCTTGGGTCGACAGCGTACCGCCCAGGGTGGGCAGGCCGATCTTGATCGGCAGGTGCATGCGGATACCCAGCGGGCCGGTGTCCTCGACGGTGCCGACCGGTACCTGCCAGGCGATCTGGCGGGTTTTCATGTCGACGGCGGTGAGGGTGCCAAATGGCGGTGCCTGGCAGGGGATGCCGGCAACCGACAGGAAGCGGTTCTTGTTCACCGCATAAGGCGTGCCCTTGAGGGGGACGGCGCCCATGCCGGTGTTCAGTGCTTCGCCACCCGAAGCGGCATCGCCTTTGTTCTGCGACGGGATCATCTGGATCCACAGGCCCAGGCGCATGTCGTTGACGAAGATGAAACCATGCACCGGGTCGGTGGAAATGCTGCCCCAGTTCATGCCACCCAGCGAGCCCGGGAAGCTCAGCGACAGGTCGGTGCCCGGCGCGGTGTACAGGCCGTCGTAGCGCATTTTCTTGAAGTCGATGCGGCACAGCAACTGGTCATACGGGGTAGCGCCCCACATGTCCGATTCGGTCAGGGTCTGCGCGCCGATCTGAGGCATGCCTACCGATTTCGGCTGGGTCGGGGAGTACGGCTCATTGGGGATGTTGCTCGGTTTGACCGGTACTTCGTCGACCTGGGTCAGCGGTTTGCCGGTGGCACGGTCAAGCACGTAGATCTGCCCGGCCTTGGTACCGATCACCACCGCAGGCACGGTCTTGCCGTCGTCCTTGGTGAAGTCGATCAGGCTTGGCTGCATCGGCAGGTCGAAGTCCCAGAGGTCGTTGTGTACGGTCTGGTAGACCCATTTCTGATTGCCGGTGGTGGCATCCAGCGCCAGTACCGACGCACCGTAGGTGTGATCCAGCGTGTTGCGTTCAACGCCATAGATGTCGGTGGACGACGAACCCATCGGCAGGAACACGGTGTTCATGGCCGGGTCGTAGGACATCGGTGCCCAGCTGTTCGGGGTGCTGCGCACGTAGCTGCTGCCGTCGGCCGGGGCGTTGCGGTCTTCCGGGTTGCCTGGGTCGAACGCCCAGCGCATGGCCCCGGTGATGACGTCGAAGCCACGGATCACGCCGCCTGGCATGTCGGTCTGGACGTTATCGGCAACGCGACCGCCAACCACCACGGTGGTACCGGCCATCAGCGGCGCGGACGACAGTTGGTAGAAGGAGTCCGGCACGTCACCCAGGCCGGCCATGAGGTTGACCTGGCCGTTGTTGCCGAAGCCCTGGCAGAACTCACCGGTGTCGGCATCGACTGCGATCAGGCGGCCGTCGATGGTGTTGGTGAGCAAGCGGCGCTGGCAGTTGGCACCGGCCGCCACAGTGGCCGAGGCAATCGGCGAGCTGTTCGGCTGGGTCGGTTGGGCCAGCGGCGCGGTGGCGTCGAAGTAGGCCATGCCGCGGCAACGCTGCCAGACCTTGGACTGGGCGTTGATTGCGTTCTTCCACAGCTCTTTGCCGGTGTCGGCGTCGAGTGCGATCAGGTTGTTGTGCGGGGTGCAGATGAACACCTTGTTGCCAACCTGCAGCGGGGTCAGTTGGTCCTCGGCGCCGTTGCCGTCGCTGATGGCGACGTCACCGGTGTGGTAGGTCCAGGCCACCTTCAGCTTGTTGACGTTGTCACGGTTGATCTGGTCGAGCGCAGCGAAGCGGCTGCCACCTTCGGTGTTGCCGTAGTGGGCCCAGTCCTTCTGCTCCTTGCCCGCTTCGACCGGGGTCATGCCAGGGCCTTTGCCGGTAGGGGCGACGCTTGGGTGGGCGACGAACATGTTGCCTGCAGCAACCACCAGCGCCACCGCCAGCACACCGGCGATACCGTAGGCGCCACGCCCGGTGGTGCCGCCGTTGGCGCGGACCAGCAGCGGGTAGACCAGCGCCACCACCATACCGATCGCGGCGAACATGAACACGCGGGAGAACAGCGGCCAGAACACCAGGCCCGCGTCGATCAGTGCCCAGATCGCGGTGCCGATCAGGAACACGGCATACAGCCAGGCCCCAGCGACCTTGCGACGGGCGATGAGGATACCGGCGATGGCCATGGCCAGCCCGCCGACCAGGAAATACCAGGAGCCGCCGAGGCCGGCCAGTTTGATGCCGCCAGCGGCCAGGAGCAGGCCGAGCAGGGCGACGATAACGCCCAGGCCGACCAGAATGAGGGTTGTGGCGCCAGAGGCGCGCGGTGTTTCTTTCATGCCAGGGATCTCAGCAGGTGGAATGTGCGCAGTTTAAGCCCTTAGCAAGCTAATTAACAAGTTAGTACAAAGTTTTGTGAGGCTGATTGTCGCAGGGCTGAACTGGCCAAGGTGTCGGCAAAAGTCTAGATCACGCGCTGAAAATTGCAGTAAACCATGCGTTCATGCGGGCTATGCAATCGGTACTCATACTTTGGTCGAGTCGCTGCCCACGAAAGCCTGCAGCACCTGCAGGCCCCGATTGCACCGCACAGCCTCAGTCGGGCCACGGGGTGGTGCTGCTGTAGAACACCGCGAGCCAAACAGTCGGGGTACCGGGTGCGGTCCATTCCACGCGGTGGCGGTAATGCGCCGGGATGTCCAGGCAATCGCCAGGCTCCAGCAGCCGGGTATGGTTTTCATGCTCGAAGCGCAGGCCGGCTGCGCCGCTCAGCAGCACGATCCATTCACCTTCGGCCTGGTCGTACCAGTACCCCGTTGGGCTGCATTGGCCGCTCGAGACAATGCGCTCTATCCGCACACAGGGGCGGCTGAGCAGCTCGTCGACCCGCTCGGCAGAGGTCGGGTCGCAGGGCGGGAGGGGGCTGAGCACGTTGAGGGGCACCATGTGTCATCTCGTTCAAAGGGAGGTGCTTCCACTATGGACGTGATTGCCGGGCCGCGCGCTTCTTGACCCGCCCACTAGATTGTAGGACCGTTCCGAGTTTTCAACGATGGGCGAAAAATGGACAAACTCCTGGCCATGAAGATGTTCGCGGCGACCGTCGATGCTCAGGGGTTTTCTGCAGCAGCGCGCAAGCTCGGGCTGGCGACATCGTCGGTGACACGCTTGGTCGATGCCTTGGAGGCGGAGCTTGGGGCGACCTTGTTGAACCGCTCGACCCGCCAGGTCAGCCTGACCGAGGCGGGCGCCCGCTACTACGCGCGTACCCGGGGCATCTTCGAAGCGTTGGACGAAGCCGATGCCAGTGTCGCCGACCGGGGCGAGGAGCCGGTCGGCGTGCTGCGCCTGTGCCTGCCAGTGGAATTCGGGCGCCGGGTGATCGCGCCGCACCTGGGGGCGTTTCTGGCCAGGCACCCGGCCCTGGAGCTGGACATCGACCTGAGCGATCGCCTGGATGACTTGCTCGATGGCCGTTACGACCTGTCGATCCGCCTGGGCGACCCTGCGCCGAATGATGAGCTGGTGTGCCGCCCTCTAGGTCGGTTCGAGCGTTGGCTGGTGGCCAGCCCCGCCTACCTGAGCGGTCGCGAAACGCTGGCCCACCCGCAACAGTTGATGGAGCACGCCTGCCTGCGTTTTCGCTATGGGCAAAAAGCTCGCCCCTGGCGCCTGTCTCGCGGGCAGCAGGTGCTGGAGCTGGACGTGAGCGGGCCGCTGCGCAGCGCCAATGCCGACCTGTTGCGTGAAGCCGCGCTGGCGGGTAGCGGGATTGCCCTGCTGGCCGACTGGCTGGTGCGTGAGGATGTGGCTGGCGGCGCACTGCAGCGCGTGTTCGCTGATTGGCAGGTCAGCCCCGGCACCGCCAATGAAAGGATCAATGCGTTGTACTTGCCCAACCACCGCGGCTCGCGTCGGGTGCAGGCGTTCATCGGCTTCTGTGAAGGCTTGCTGGCCCCCTGAAACACCAGCGTTGCGCAGGGTGCAAAGCCCTGTTGCGTGCTGGCCGGATTCTCGCCTGCGGCACGCCTGGGTAAGGTGTGCGGCATATTTCGTCCCATGTCGAGGCACATCCTATGAACCCCTCCCTAGCTGCAGAGCAGCCCTCGGCCATCGGCCTGAGCCGGGCCCTGGTGACACTGCTGGCGTTTTGTTGCGGCGCCATCGTCGCGAATATCTACTATGCCCAGCCCATCGTCGGGCTGATCGCGCCAGACCTGGGGCTTTCCAACGAGCACGCCAGCCTGATCGTTTCCCTGACCCAGCTGGGTTACGCGCTGGGCCTGCTGTTGCTGGTACCGCTGGCCGACCTGCTGGAAAACCGCCGACTGATGATCGCCACTGCGGTGCTGGCCTGCATCAGCCTGCTGTTGGCAGGCACCAGCGGCAGTGGCCAGGGCCAGCTGTTTCTGGGCTATGCGCTGTTGATCGGGTTCAGTTCGGTGGCGGTGCAGATGCTGATCCCGCTGGCGGCGCACCTGGCACCTGAGCAGCAGCGTGGGCGTGTGGTCGGCAATATCATGGGCGGGCTGCTGTTGGGCATTCTGCTGGCGCGGCCGTTGTCGAGCCTAGTGGCCGACCACTTCGGCTGGCGAACCGTGTTCATCGGCGCGGCAGGGGTGATGCTGGCGATCATCGTGCTGCTGGCCCTGACCCTGCCGCGGCGAGTGCCCGAGCACAAGGCCAGCTATGCCGCGCTGATGATGTCGCTGATCGCGCTGCTGCGCCGTTATCCGGTGCTGCGTCAGCGTTCGCTGTATCAGGCATTGATGTTCGCGGCCTTCAGCCTGTACTGGACCGCGGTGCCACTGGCGTTGGCAGGGGAGTACGGCCTGTCGCAGAGCCAGATCGCGCTGTTTGCCCTGGTCGGTGCGGTGGGCGCTGTGGCCGCGCCCTTGGCCGGGCGCATGGCCGATGCCGGGCATGCCCGTGCCGGTTCGCTGGCGGCCTTGCTGCTGGCGCCGGTGGCGCTGCTGATCGGGCTGACTTCGCCTGGCTTCAGCGTGATCGGCCTGGCGCTGACAGGCGTGCTGTTGGACTTCGCGGTGCAGATGAACATGGTCATAGGCCAGCGTGAAGTGTATGCCCTGGACCCGGCAAGCCGTGGGCGGCTGAACGCGGTGTACATGACCAGCATCTTTCTGGGCGGGGCGTTGGGCTCGGCGGTGGCCAGTGCGCTGTTTGCCCAGTTCGGCTGGCACGGGGTAGCGCTGGTGGGCGCCGGGTTGCCCGGGGTGGCGCTGATCGTGTTCCTCATCCAGGCCCGGCGGGGTTTGTAGGAGCGGCCTTGCGTCGCGAAAGGGCTGCGTAGCGGCCCCGACAATCTATGCGGCGAAGCTGAAATCTGGGGCCGCTGCGCAGCCCTTTCGCGACGCAAGGCCGCTCCTACAAACGGCCGCTCAGCGGCCCAGGGGCAACGCCACGCCAATCACGACGAACAATGTCCCGCAGCAGCGATTGAACCCTTTGCCGCCTTTGGCCAGCCAGGGCCGAATGCGAAACGCCAGCCGTGCCAGCAGGTACTCGACCACAAACTCCACGCTGGCAAAGGTCGCCGCCATCACCACGAACTGCAGCAACAGCCCCCGTTGGGGGTCGAGGAACTGCGGCAGGAACGCGCCATAGAACAACAGCACCTTGGGGTTGGCCATGGCCGACAGCAGCCCCTGACGGAACAGGCTCGCATTGCTCAAGCGCGGGGTTCGCTGGGTCACCTCCAGGTGCAGCGCCGGGCTGCGCCACAGCTGCACACCCAGCCAGACCAAGTAGGCGCCACCCACCCACTTTAGGATGCCAAGCACCGATGCAGAGGTTTGCAGCAGTGCACTGAGGCCGAACATCGCCAGGGCGATCAGGGCGCTGAAGCCGAATACCCCGCCAACGATGGTGAACAGGGTGCGGCGCGCGCCATACAGTGCACCGTGGGTCAAGGCCAGCAAACTGTTAGGGCCTGGGGTCAGCGACAGGCCAATGCTGGCCAGCAGGTAGATAAGCCAAGTGTCGAGTGCCATGGGCAATGCCTTGTAGGGTCACAGGGCGCCAGTCTAGGCCACGACGACGTTTTTAGAGGGTATTATCTGGACATTCTATGGTTCAATCCGGACGCCCTGCGATGCCCCCTGATATCCGCCTGCTGATCGTGCCGCTGCCGGAGTTCGCCTTGCTGCCGTTCGGGGCGTTTCTCGACAAGCTCCGCTTCAGCGCCGATGACGAAGACTACAGCCGTCAGCGCTACTGCAGCTGGACCCTGGCAGGACTGACCCGCGAGCCGGTGGCCGCCAGCAGTGGCGTGGTGGTGCAGGTAGAGGCCATCGCCGAACAGCTCGACCTGCAGCAGTACGATTACCTGGTGCTGTTTGGCGGCCGCAACGCCATGGCCACCGCCGAGCTGGCACCGTCTTACAAGGGCTTGCTGAAACGGGCCGCCAAGGCTGGCGTCAAGCTGGTGGGTGTCGATAACGCGGCGTTTCTACTGGCCGCGTGCGGCCTGCTGGAGGGGCACGACGTGGTGGTCCACTGGCGGCATGAGGCCGAGTTCCGTACCGCGTTCCCTCATCTGAAGGTCCTGCGCGATCAGCTTTATTGCATTCAAGGTGGGCGCATCACCTGTGCTGGGGGGACGGCGGCCGTCGACCTGGCCGTAGAACTGTTGTCGCGCGCCTGTGGGCGAGCCCGAGCGCTGAAGGGCCTGGCCGACATGCTGGTAGACGAAACGCGCGATAGCCGCCACGCCTTGCGCTCGCTGGAGCTGGGGGTGGGGCAGGGGCGGCAGGTTCAGCGCGCATTGGCGTTGATGCGCCATCACCTGGGTTCACCGTTGTCGGTCGAGCACCTGGCGGCAGAGCTGTGCATCAGCCGTCGGCAGCTCGATCGACAGTTCCTGGCCAGCCAGGGCATGAGCGCCAAGGCCTGGTGGCGGGAAATGCGCTTGCAGCAGGCGCGCTGGCGGTTGCTCAATTCCAGCCACAGCCTGGCGCAGATTGCCGATGAAGTCGGGTTGGGCGATGCCAGCCACCTGGGCAAGTGCGTGCGACGGCGGTTTGGCTGTACGGCGTTGCAGCTGCGCAGCGGGGCGGCTGCTGGCTGAGGCCGCCCAGGCTGTTCAGGTGCTTATTGCGGGGTACCGAACAAGGCCGTCCAGTAGATCCCGGCATCACTCTTCGGGTCCACCGCATAGGCGGCCCCCAACTCGCGGAAATCAGGGTTCATCAACGTAGCGCAATGCCCAGGGCTGGCCAGCCAGCCGTCGACTACCTTGTGCGCGCTGTCGCGGCCGGCAGCGATGTTCTCGCCGACCTGCTGATACAGGTAACCGGCCAACTCCGCTCGATCGCCGGGGGTACGGCCGTCCTGGTCGATGTGGTCGAAGAAGTTCTGGTTGGCCATGGCCCGGGTGTGGTCGGCGGCCACGCCGGCCAAGGTGGTATTCCAGGTCAGCGCCGGGGCGCCAGCAAAGGGCTGGCCGCCGCACTGGCGCGGCAACTTGCGCGCAGCGTTGATTTCCTGCAGCACCTTCTGCCCCTCGGCTTGCCAGTCACCGAGGCGCCCGCTGAGCAACGGGCGGGCGAGGACGATGCGCCAGTCGCGGCCTTCCTGGCTGACGCCGATATCGACGAACTGCGGGTCGAGCACCACTTGGCAGAAACTCTCTTCGATAGCATGCATGGCCGCTTGTGCATCACGCGGGCCCGAGAGGCTGATCGCCTGCACGTTGACCATCGGGTAGGCAGCGCGGGTCATGGCCTGCTGCAAGTCGCGGGTGCCCTCGGGTGACAATGCCAGGCGGGTGTCGCTGTTGAGGGGGGGAAGCTCCAGCGACGCTTCGCCACCGCAAGGCTGGGCCTTGCTGCGGTAGGCATTGATCGAATCGATCAGTTGCCCCTCTTCGCCAGTCACAGCGAAGGCCCCGGTCGAGATGACCAGGCCCAGCGACAAGGCGGCAACAGATGACAGGACGCGCATGTGAATCTCCCTATGACTGGCAGCGTCGTGGTAAGCGCTGCTCATCCTACACAAGCCCAGGGTTTTTGGCCCGGTATCGTGTAAAGCAATGAAAACGCCGGCAATCGTTGCAGGCGGCAAAAGAGGGAGTAGACCACTGGTCGGGCAAAAAGTGCGATCACTTGGTAATCATTCTTAGTTTCGGCTAGAAACAATACTCAATCGCTTATACCCTATGCCCGCAGTTTCACCGTGCCAGGAAGGCCCCATCCCGTTATCGAGGCGCCTTGCATGGCACGATCCCGTCAGTATCAATCGACCCTTCTCGCCGTCTGCTGTTCCGTGGCCGTTACCGCCCAGGCGGCTGACGGTGTGATCCAGCTGGACGCCACCGCCATCAATGCCGAGTCCGCCAAGCGCAAGGGCGAAGCCCCGGAAGCCTTTGCCGGCGGCCAGGTTGCCCGTGGTGGCCAGATGGGCGTGCTGGGCAATCAGGACATGATGGACGTGCCGTTCACCATGACCAGCTACACCTCGCAGTTGATCGAAGACCAGCAAGCCGAGGACATCGGCGATGTACTGCTCAATGACCCGTCGGTGCGCCAGTCGTTCGGTTTCGGCAACCAGTCGCAGGTCTTCGTCATTCGGGGGTTGCCGCTCAACGGCGATGATGTGGCGTTCAATGGTCTGTATGGCGTGCTGCCCAGGCAGATGATCAGCACCGATGCCGTGGAGCGGGTCGAGCTGCTGAAAGGGCCGAACGCCTTTCTCAACGGCGCCAGCCCCACGGGTACTGGCCTGGGCGGTAACGTCAACCTGCAGCCCAAGCGTGCCGGCGATACGCCGACCCGCCGCTACACCCAGGACATCAGCAGCGATGGCCGCCTGGGTGAGCACCTGGACCTCGGCCAGCGCTTTGGTGAGGACAATCGCTTTGGCGTGCGCCTGAACCTGTCGCAACGTGAAGGTGAAACCGCAGTCGACGACCAGGACCAACGCAGCAAGCTGTTCATCGTCGGCCTCGACTACCGTGGCGACAAGCTGCGCCTGTCTACCGACATCGGCTACCAGAAGCAGCGGGTCAACCATATGCGCAACTCGGTACGCCTGGGGGCTGGCCTGAGCGATATCCCCCGGGCGCCGGATGCCGACCATAATTATGGCCAGGACTGGGCCTGGACCGAGACCGAAGACACCTTCGGCATGGTCCGCGGCGATTACGACTTCAACGACAACTGGAGCGGTTACCTGGCGGGTGGCGTCAAGCACACCCACGAAAACGGTTTTTATGGCACGCCGGTTCTCACTGACGCCGCCAGCGGTGCTGCCACCATCGGCGGCTCGAAAATCCCCCATAACGAAGACAACACCACCTTCATGGGCGGCATCAACGGCCGCTTGCAGACCGGCCCGGTCAGCCACCAACTGAACCTCGGCGCTGCCAGCATCTGGACCCAGCAAGAAAACGCGTTCGTCTTCTACAATTCGCAGGCCACCAACCTCTACCACACCGACCCGTTGCCCAAACCCACCACCCCCACCTTCACCGGTGGCAAGCTGGACGATCCCGGGGTTACCGGCAAGACGCGCAACCGCAGCCTTGCCGTGTCTGACACGCTGGGCCTGTTCGACGATACCTTGCTGGTCACCGTCGGCGTGCGGCGCCAGCAGTTGCGCGTCGAAGGCTATGCCTATGACGGCGAGGGGCCGGACCTTGGCCGCAACGCCTTCTACGATGAGTCGGTCACCACGCCTGTCTACGGCATCGTCTACAAGGTCAACCCGTCGATCTCGCTGTACGCCAACCGCATCGAAGGGCTGGCCCAAGGTGCGACTGCATCGGGCCAGGTGATCAATGCCGGGGAGGTGTTCCCGCCGGCCAAGACCAAGCAGGTCGAGGCCGGGGTCAAGCTCGACTACCAGACCTTCGGTGCCAACCTGGCGCTGTTCCGTATCGAGCGGCCCACCGACGGTTTTGTTCAGGGCGATGTTTTCGTCCAGGATGGCGAGCAGGTCAACAAGGGCGTCGAGCTGAGTGTGTTCGGCGAGCCGGTGCAGGGGCTGCGCTTGATGGCCGGCGGAACGCGCATGGACACCGAGCTGAAAAACACCCAGGGCGGGGCCGATGACGGCAACCATGCGGTCGGGGTGCCGACCTTCCAGTTGAACGCCAGCGTCGATTGGGACGTGCCTGGCTTGCAGGGCGTGGCGCTCAACGCCCGTATGCTACGTACCGGGGGGCAGTACGCCAACCCGGCCAACACCCTCAGCCTGCCGACCTGGAACCGCTTCGATGTGGGCGCACGCTACCGCTTCAAGGTGCAGCAAAAAGAGGTCACCCTGCGCATGAACGTGGAAAACCTCACCGACAAGCACTATTGGGCTTCCGCCAACGGCGGCTACCTGACCCAGGGCGACCCGCGCCTGGTCAAGTTCTCCGGCTCGATTGACTTCTGACCGCGCCGATCAGCGGGCGAGCGCCTGGTGAGGCTTGTAGAACAGAAAGTGCGTGGTCTCGGCCGTCCTGCGGTAGGCCTTGGCCCACTGCGGGTGCACATTGCGGTCGTGAAAGTACAGCGCCCCGCCGGTGGGGTCCTTGAGCTGCTGGTTCAGCGCCTTGCGCGCGATCTCTTTGGCGATGTCGTAGCGTTGCGCCTCTTCAACCTGATCGGGGCGCCCGTCGCACCACCAGGAAAACTGGCAGGCCTTGGTCTCCACGCCCTGCTTGACGACGCCGCAGATGGTGTCTGGGAAGCCATCGTGGCCCAGGCGGTTGAGCACCACGCTGGCCACTGCGGTCATGTCCTTGGCATCGGCACCCTTGGCTTCCCAGTAGATGGTACGGGCCAGACAGGTGATGCTGTCGTCCAGCGGCGACTTGCCGGCCGGGTCGACGGCCTTCACCTCGCCCGGGGTGATGGTCTCGGCCTTTTTCGGTGGCGAGGCATCCTCCACCACCTTTTCCTCAAGCACTTCGGCCTTGTCTTCGGCGACGGCGGCCTTGGCCGTGTCAACTGCGTGCACTGGGCCTGCAAGCAGGGCGCTAGTCAAACCGATCAGCATCCACGAAAAGCGCATGGCCGAGCTTCCGAACTGTGGGTTGAATCACAGTCTAGCCAAGCGTAAGCATTAGCACCAAAGGAAGGGTTGCGGCAGCGGCCACGGTCTGAAGGGCGATGATGGTGGCCATCAGCGGTGCATTGCCGCCCATCTGCCTAGCCATCACATAGGAAGAGGATGCGGTAGGCAGCGCCTGGAACAGCACAGCCACCACCGCCGCCTGGCCACTCAGGCCGAACACGCGGCACAGGCCCCAGGTGGTCAGCGGCATCACCAGGAACTTGAATGCCGACGCCGCCATCAACGGGCGCACCTGTTGGCCGACGCGGGCGCCCCCCAGGGCCGCGCCCACGCAAAGCAGGCCCAGGGGCAGGGCGGCCTGGCCGAGGGCCTTGACGGTAGGCTCAAGCCCTGCGGGCAAGCCAAGCCCGGTGACCCGCAGCAGCAGGCCGCCGGCACAGCCAACGATCAGTGGGTTGGCGAAAATCGCACGCAACACCGTGGCCGGTGAGCTGTGGCGGGCGCTGAAACGGGCGAACACCAGGACGCACAGCAGGTTGACCAAGGGCACGATGGCGGCATTGGCCACCGCCGCCAGGGCGATGCCGGCACTGCCATAGATACCGGCGGCCAGGGTGGCGCCGATGTAGTTGTTGAAGCGTACGCCACCTTGGAATACCGAGGTGAAATCGGCGCCGTCATGGTTGACCGCACCTTGGTAGAGCACCAACAGCAGGGCGCCGAGCAGGGTCGAGAGCATCAGCACACCGACCATGCCCAGCACCGGCACCCCGTCGAGGTTGGCAGTGGCCAGGCCGTGGAGGAACAGCGACGGCAGCAGCACGTAATAGCTCAGGCGTTCAGCACCGGGCCAGAAGGTTTCGGCAAGAAAACCGCGAACACGCAGAAAGGTGCCCAATGCGATCAGCAGGATGATCGGTAACAGCGTGGTCAGCAGCAGGTGGAGCATGGTCGGCCTTCCGTAGTCGGGTACTGCTACAGCCTACGGGGGCGCTTTGGTTTGGAAAAACGTTGTTTTCTTCAGCGACCGTTGAGAATAAATGCACGGTTGCTTTGGGCTCAGGCCTCAAGTGCTGTCTTCAGTACCGCGCTCAAGTGGCGCCGCTGACTTTTTTCATGTTCCAGCAGCACCACCCGCCGCGTCAGTTGCGGCTCGCCAAAGGGCAGGCAGGTGGCCGCCGGCAAGCGTTGCAGGTCTTCGTCGGCCATGGGGATAATCGCCACCCCCAGGCCCATCACCGCCATGCGTGCCAGGGCTTCTTGGCTGTCCAGCTCCATCTGTTCGCTCACTTGCAGGTGCTGGCGGCGCAGCTCCTGTTCGATCTGCCGCCCGGCCCAGGCGCGCTTGTCGAAGCGCAAAAACGGTTGGCTGGCCAACAGCGCTGGCAGGCTCTGGCCCGCCAGCTCGGGGCTGGCGATGGCCCAGAAGCGGTCAGCGAACAAGGGTGTGAAGACCAGGCTCTGGGGGTAGGGGCTGATTGGCTCGGTGGTGATCGCCGCATCGAGTTCGCCGTCTTCGACGCGCCGCGCCAGTTCCGCCGACATGCCTGAAGCGACGCTGATATGCAGCTGCGGGTGATGGGTCTTGATCCACAGCAGCGCCTTGGGCAGGCGCCGGGCCAGCACGGTGTGGATCGCCCCCAGGCGCAAGCGGCCGCGCAGGCTCGGGCCACTGGTCAAGGCGTCGGCCAATTCGTCATAGGCGCCGAGGATGCCCTCGGCGCGCGCTACTGCCAGCTGGCCGGCTTCGGTCAGCACCACCTGGCGCCGGCTGCGATCGAACAGGCTGACCTGCAGCTCGTCTTCGAGGCTCTTGATGTGCAGGCTCACGGCTGAAGGGGTGAGGCTGAGCAGGTCTGCCGCTCGGGCAAAGGTGCCGTGGCGGGCGATGGTCACCAAGGTGCGCAGGGCTTTGAGGGACACGCTGAAAGCCTCCAGGGCTGAGCGGACGGTAGCGCATTGTCAGCGCCGGCCCGGTCGCCGGCAAGCCGGCAGATGCCGAGATCAGCGTTTGACCTGCCCATACGCCTGGCTGATGCGGTCAATCACCATGGCCAGGGCCACGATCGCCAGCCCTGCTTCAATGCCCTGGCCGACGTTGAGGGTCTGAATACCGGCCAGTACATCCTCACCCAGGCCGCGCGCGCCGATCATCGAAGCCACCACCACCATCGACAACGCCATCATGACTGACTGGTTGAGGCCGGCCATGATGCTCGGCAGGGCCAACGGCAGGGCAATGCGCTGCAGCCGCTGCCAGCGGCTGGCGCCCAAACCGTGTGCGGCTTGCAGCAACGACGGGTCGATCTGCCGCAAGCCCAGGTCGGTCAGCCGCACCAGTGGCGGCAAGGCGTAGATCAGGGTGGCGAACACTGCCGGTACCTTGCCCAGGCCAAACAGCATGAGCACCGGGATCAGGTAGACGAAGGCGGGGAGTGTCTGCATCACATCCAGCACCGGCATCAACAACCGCCGAGCCAGCGGGCGTGACGCCAGCAGGATGCCCAGCGGCACCCCGACCAGCACGCACAGGCCGGTGCTGACCAGCACCAGGGCCAAGGTCTGCAGCAGCTTGTCCCACAGCCCGAGCACGCCGATCAAGGCCAGCAGAGCAACCATCGCCACGCTGCGCAGCACGCTGCGGCTGGCATGCCAGGCGAGCAGCCCGACCAGCAGCAAGAGTGCCCACCAGGGCAGCAGGCGCAGCAGGTTCTCCAGGCTTACCAACAGTTGCAGCAGCTGGTCCGAGACGCTGCGCAGGTGATCGCCGTAGTTCAGCACCAGCCAGTCGACCAGTTGGTTGACGCGTTCAGCGAAGGAAAACTGCAGCGCTTCGGGAAAGCCGCCACTCATAGGCTGCCCTCGACCTTGGCGGCGACCTCTGCCGGCAACCAGGCTTTCCAGACGTCTGGGTTGTCACGCAGGAAGGTGAGGGCAGCCTTGTTCGGCGGTGTGCGTTTTTCGCTCATCTCGGCCAGGGCGCGGTTGAGCCGATCGATCGGCAGGTCGACCTTTTCGAACACGGCCACCAAATCCGGGTAACCCTCGTGGAACGCCTTGGACACGCCAATCGACAATTTGGCCGGCAGTGACTGGCTGCCTTGCGGGTTGGGGTTGCTGGCATCTGTCAGGGTGGCCCAGGCCTGGGCATTGAAGGGCGGTTCTTGCAGGCGTATCAGTTTGTAGCGCCCCATCAATGGGGTCGGGTTCCAGTAGTAGAACAACACCGGTTGACCGCGCCGGATCGCGGAGCCGATTTCGGCATCCAGCGCCGCGCCGGAGCCACTGCGAAAGTTGCTATAGCTGTCGCTGAGCCCGTAGGCCTTGAGCTTCTGGCTGTTGACCGTTTCGGAGGTCCAGCCGCTGGGGCTGTTGAGGAAGCGCCCTTTGGCCGGCGACTCGGGGTCGCGGAACACCTGTGGGTAGCGCTTGAGGTCATCGACACTGCGCAGGTCCGGCGCCAGGGCCTTGAGATTGCGCGAAGGGTCGCCTTCGATCACGTAAGCCGGCACCCACCAGCCTTCCTCGGCGTGCTTGACGGTATCGCCCAGAGCGAACACTTGCCCGGCCTGTTCGGCCTTGACCCAGGCGGGGCTGCGCCCGGCCCACTCCTCGGCGATCACCTGCAGGTCGTTGCGGGCCAACGCCACTTCCATGCTCACGGTGCTGCCAGGCAGGGTGTCGGTGGGGTAGCCATACCCACGCTCGACGATCAGCCGCAGTATTTCGGTGGTCAGGGCGCCGCTTTCCCAGCCAATGGCGCCAAAGTGAATGGGCGTGGTGCGCTCCGCTGAGGCGGCGCTGTCGGTGCTGGCCAGGCCGGCGGCGAGCAGCAGGCTGGCCAGCAACGTTGGAATTTTTTTCATCGGGGCCTCGTGGGTTGTCATTCCAGTTGCCGCGAAAGTGTAGTCGAAGGTACTTGTAGCCGAAGTTGCTGCGGCCCCTGCTGCACCAGCAGGAACCGCTTCTGTCTAGGCGCGTTGGATACAGGTTGCAAGGCTAAGCACCTGTGCCCGCGGCCGCTGGGCATGTAGCGCTGACAGGAGTACGCAATGGGTTTCAATCTGGATTTCGTGTATTACCGCAACTTCAGGTTCGATGGGAAGTTTCATGTGCGTTGCACAGGGGACGACCTGCACAAGGTCAAGTCCATCCAGTATCTACTTGAGCGCGAGGTCCCCGAAGGTGTGGTTCAGCTGGATGCCGTTAACGTGCTTTCACAGGTTCACAGTGGCACGGTCGCCAATCATGGATGCCCGGCCACCCTCAGTTGCGAGGTGCTGGCAGGTACCTACAGGGTCACCCCGCTGGTCACGCTGATCGACAGCGAAGTCATCAAGCAGGACCTGGACGCTGATGCAGACGCTACCTTGCGTGAGGGGCCATTGCTGATCGAGGTCAGTGAAGGTGAACTGACCCGGCGCATTCTTGATACGGTGCCGCTGTCGTCGTCCAACACCCGGCGAAGGCGGGCCACGCAGGAGGGCGCAACGCTCCCGCCTCTGCCTGAAGGGCAGCGTTACCCCGCGCTGATTCTGGTGTTCAGTGAAGGGGGCATGCGCGTTTCATGGCTGACGTGCAAGCTGATGCCAGCTCGTCATTGGCCCATGATTGGCCCGGCCTTCAGCAAATCATTGACCTGCAACCGTTTCTGGAACCTCACGAGCGTGAGCATGAGCACTTGCAGGTACTCGCCAACCACTACTGGGTCGAGCAGCCGCAGGGCATGCCCAACGCAACCTTCAGCGCCCTGGTCCAAAGCCTGAATGGGCTTGCGTACGTTGAAGACACCGCACTGCTCCCACCGCAACTCGAACCGGGCAATCTGCTGGCCTTCGCTGCTGCCGCTGTCATCGCGACGCTGCTGACTGGCGGCGCCTACGCCGCTGGCACCAATGCCAATGAGCAAGCGCAGCCCACACCCGACTTTGAAGCGCTGCAGCGCTACCTGAGCGAGCCAGACAGCAGCGCCAAAGGCTTGAACATCCGCAACGCATGGCAGGCGGGTGTGCAGGGCAGAGGGGTACGCGTGCATTTCTCCGACGGTGGGCTCTATGCCAATCACGAAGACTTGCGTGGTAACCCCAGGCTCAAAGTCATCCCGCCAACAGTCGATTCGGAGCCTGACCACGGCACGGCTTCGGTGGGGGTGTTGCTGGCACATGACAATGGGTTGGGCATGACCGGTATTTGCCATGCCGCGGAGTTGTTCCTGTATGACAACCGTGCCTACGATGCACGTGGGTATTCTCAGACACTGAAAAAGCTGCTGGCTTATGCAAGGGCTGGCGATATCGTTGGCGTCAACCGCCAGACAGCCAATGTGAATGTCCTGGGGACCTTCCTGCCCTCTTTGCATGACAGGACCTGGTGGGATGTCACCCGGTCGCTGACCGAGCGAGGCGTAGTGGTGCTCAATGCGGCGTGCAATGGTACCAGCGTGTCCGATCACAACGCCCGTACCACTCAAGGTTACGGCGTCGACCTGGAGCAGTGGCGTTACTTCGACGACCATGGTGAGGCCGATGCAATTCTGGTGGGCGCCTGCCATTCCTGGGATGGCAAACCGCATCAGTACTCCAATTACAACTATCGCTACCGCATGCTCAATGGCTGGGGGGATAGCGTCGCAACGCTAGGGTATGGGGCATTGCAGGACAAGAACGGGCACGATCGCGACTACACCAGCACCTATGGGGGGACCTCCAGTGCCACGCCGATGGTGACCGGTGCCCTGGCCTTGATCCAGTCGTATGCCATCGAGCAGCACCACCTGTACCTGAACGCCGACCAGATGCACCTGCTGGTGATGCAATCGGGGTATAGGGACGCTACGTTGCCCGACGCCAGCAGGCTACCCATGGGCGCCCGGCCGAATGTGCTGGGCGCCTTGGTGTTGCTCGATCAAATCCTCCAGGCCGGTCGGTTTCACTTGCCGGACGATGGTTTCTGCGGCGACGAGTGCGCGCCTCAGGCCTAGACCCGGAACTGATCCATCAATGCCTGCTGCTGGTTGGCCAGGCTATTGAGCGACTGGCTGACCCGCGCCGATTCGTTGGCCTGCCCTGACAGCGACTCGGTCACATCACGAATGGTCGCGACGTTGCTGTTGATCTCCTCGGCCACTGCGCTTTGCTCTTCGGCGGCCGAGGCGATCTGCAGGTTCATGTCGGTGATCACCGTCACTGCTTGGCCGATGCGCTGCAGCGCGGTGACGGCCTGGCCGACTTGTTCCACGCCACCCTGGGCCTGGCGGTGGCTGTTGTCCATGGCGCCGACCACTTCGCGGGTACCGGCTTGCAGGGCTTCGATCACCTGGCGGGTTTCTTCCACCGATTCCTGGGTGCGTCGGGCCAGGTTGCGCACTTCATCGGCGACTACGGCAAAACCACGGCCTGCCTCGCCGGCGCGGGCAGCTTCGATCGCGGCGTTGAGCGCCAGCAGGTTGGTCTGTTCGGCAATCGAACGGATCACTTCCAGCACCGAACCGATCTTCTCGCTGTTCTGTGCCAGGCCTTCGACTTCGGCCATGGCGTTGTTCATGTCGGCAGCCAGGGCGTCGATGCTGTGGGTGGTGCGGTCGATCACGGCCAGGCCTTCACGGGTGGCCTGGTCGGCTTCACGGGCCGCCTGCGCGGCCTGGGCGGCGCTGCGGGCAACGTCCTGGGCGGTGGCGCTCATCTCGTGCGAGGCAGTCGCCACCTGGTCGACCTGGCGGTACTGCTGCTCCATGCCGGCGCTGGTTTCGCTGGCGATGGCCGAGGACTGGTCGGCGGTGCCTCGGGCGGCCTGTACCGATTGCTTGACCTCGGCAATGGTCGGCTGCAGCTTGTCGAGGAAGCGGTTGAACCAACCCGCCAGCTCGCCCAGTTCGTCGTGCTTCTGGTAGGTCAGGCGACGGGTCAGGTCACCTTCGCCGCTGGCGATGTCCTTGAGCATCGCTGCCACACCGAGAATCGGCCGGGTAACACCGCGGGCCATCAACCACACCAGCAGCAGGCCGGCGATCGCAGCGGCCAGGCCCAGGCCCAGCTCCAGCAGGGTGCCGCTGGTGTTCAGTGCGTCCAGTTCCTGCTTCAGCGTTTCGGCAGGCCCGGTCAGCGCGTTTTCCGGTACATCCAGCAGCACGCCCCAGGGCTGGGCGCCGGGGATCGGCTCGAAGGCAGCAAGCACCTTGAGGCGCTGCTGGTCATGCAGGATGCTCAACTTGCCTTCGGCCAGCTTGCGCACCAGTTCGGCACCCTTGGCCGTGTCGACCTGGTCGAAGCGCTGGGCCAGCTTGCCGGCATCGGCGCTGTAACCGGCCAACAGGCCCACCGGGCTGAGGATGCCGACGGTGGTGCGGCCTTCGTACAGACTGCGGCTGGCATTCTGGGTCAAGGCCTGCAGGCTGTTGAGGTTGATGTCGATGGACAGGGTGGCGATCACCTTGCCGTTGACTGCCAGGGGGAAGACGATGCTGGTCATCAGCACCCGCTGGCCATCGATGTCATAGAAGTAGGGCTCCACCACGCAGACCTTGCCAGTGTTGCGCGGGCACACCCACCAGGTGTTGGCGGGCTGGCCGCTGGGGCCGATCTCGGTGTTGGCCATGTCCTGTTCGGGCAGGGCCATGGCCGTCAGCTGGCCGGCACGCGGTTGCGACCAGTACAGGGCGAAACGCCCGGTTTCGTTGCTGCCCAGCTCGGGCTTGGCGGTGAACAGGTTGTCCTTGTTGTCCAGCGCGTTGGGCTCGAACACCAGCGACAAACCGAGCAGGTCAGGGTTGGCCTGCAGCGCGGCACGTACCTGGCGCGTCATGTCCTCGCGCAGGTCGTAGGCATCGAGAAAGCGCTTTTCGGCCTGCTCGCGCAGGAACAGTACCTGGCGGGCGAAGCCGGCGCCGTACTGGTAGGCGTCCATGAACTGACGGCGAATGTTCAAGGCCTGCACTTCACCTTGCGACTCGATGCGCCCCTGGGCCGCCTCGGTGAGCATCTGCATGCTGCTTGCCTTGACCAGGTCTGAACTGTGGTCCATGCGGTACAGCGAGAGGCCGACGAGCAGGGTGACGATACCGGCCAGGCAGAGACCGGCAAGCAGGGTGATCTTCCACTGGATGGAAAGTTGTCGCAAAGGCATGGGCGAATCCCTTGTAATAGTGCTGGCTGACGACTGTGTCGGCCGTGGCGCTTTTTTCTTTATTCAAACGTTCAATTTAAACTCGAAGGGGCTGGGTAATGCGCCGACACGTGGCGCTTTTGACATCTGCCGCCCACTGCTTCAGAGTGCCCGCTTTTTTGTCCGCAGCTACGAGGAAAGCCAAACCATGAATGCAGTGATCGCCGCAGTCGGCATCATGCTGATACTCAGCCTGTCGCGCGTGCACGTGGTCATCGCCCTGATCATCGGCGCGCTGGTCGGTGGCCTGGTCGGCGGGCTGGGCATCGAGGGGACGCTCAAGGCCTTCAATGGCGGCTTGGGCGGGGGCGCCACAGTGGCGTTGTCGTATGCGCTACTGGGTGCCTTTGCGGTAGCCATCGCCAAGTCCGGGCTGGCGCACGCCCTGGCTGACCGTGCCCTGGCCATGATCGATCGCCAGGGCCACGCCAATGGCGACAAAGTCAAGTGGCTGCTGATCGGTCTGATGCTGGTGGTGGCGGTGTCGTCGCAGAACATCCTGCCCATCCACATCGCCTTCATCCCGTTGCTGGTGCCGCCGCTGCTGTATGTGGTGACGCGTTTGCGCATCGACCGCCGGCTGATCGCCTGCGTCATCACCTTTGGCCTTATCACGCCGTACATGTTCCTGCCGGTGGGCTTTGGCAACATCTTCCTAAACGAAATTCTGCTGGCCAACGTCGCCCGGGCGGGGGTCGATGTGAGTGGCGTCAACGTCACCCATGCCATGGCTATTCCGGCTGCGGGCATGCTCGCCGGCCTATTGCTGGCGGTGTTGTGGAGTTACCGCAAGAAGCGCGATTACGACCTGGCGCGTATCGAGCAGGTCGAGCAGGTGAGCGTGCAATACAACCCGTTGACCCTGATGGTCGCGGGCCTGGCGATCGCCGCAGCGTTCATTGTTCAGCTGTGGCTGAACTCGATGATCATCGGCGCCATGGTCGGGTTCCTGATCTTCTCGCTGTCTGGCATCGTGCGCTGGAAAGACACCGACGACCTGTTCACCGAAGGCATGAAGATGATGGCCATGATCGGCTTCATCATGATTGCCGCCTCGGGCTTTGCCGATGTGATGAAGGCCACCGGCGAGGTCAACAGCCTGGTCCAGGCGTCAGCGCAGTGGATCGACCACAGCAAGGGCGTCGGCGCTTTGCTGATGCTGCTGGTGGGCCTGCTGGTGACCATGGGCATCGGCTCGTCGTTCTCCACCGTGCCCATCCTGGCGGCGATCTTCGTGCCACTGTGCGTGCAGCTGGGCTTCGACCCACTGGCCACGGTGTGTATTGTCGGCACCGCGGGGGCGTTGGGGGATGCTGGTTCGCCAGCGTCGGACTCGACCCTGGGGCCGACCTCGGGCCTGAATGTGGATGGCCAGCACCACCATATCTGGGACACCGTGGTGCCGACCTTCCTACATTACAACCTGCCGCTGTTGGCCTTCGGCTGGTTGGCGGCGATGACGCTGTAAGGCGTCAGCCCTTGCCGGGCGGCGGCGAAATGCGGTTGAGGACGGTGCTGCCGTCCTTGCTGCGGGTGAGGTACACCGGCAGTACCTTGGGCAGGTTGTTGACCAGGCGCCCGACTTCACGGGTGTTGTAGATGCCGCTGATGCGGATCCGGCCGGTGCTGGCATCAGCCAGCAGCAGCGGGGCGTCGAGGTAGCGGTTGATCACCGGCAACGCCTGCTCCAGGCTCAGGTTGTCGAGCACCAGCTTGCCACTGCGCCAGGCCAGGGTATTGCCGTAATCGTCGCTCTGCTCCAGTTGTGGCTCGAAATCACCTTTGTGATAGCTGGCCTGCATCCCAGGGCCGAGGCGGTAACCGCCCGCGCTGCCGTCACTGGTGACCAGCACCGAGCCTTCCACCAGCGTGACCTTGACCTGGTCCTGGTACTTCCACACGTTGAACTGGGTGCCGGTGACGCGGGTCTGGCCGCGGCCTGCGCGGACGATGAACGGGTGTGCACTGTCGTGCTGCACCTTGAAAAACGCCTCGCCGCGCTTGAGGGTGACCTGACGTTGGTCTTTGTAGTTGAGGTAGGTCAGCTCGGTGTTGAGGTTGAGTTCCACCGTGCTGCCGTCGCTCAGCTCCACCGTCTGCATGCGGTTGCTGGCTTCAAAGTGCTGGTAGTGGTTCGGCAGCCAGCCTTGTTCCCAGCCTAGCCAGCCGGCCAAGGGCAGCACCGCCAGGGCAATGGCCGCGGCCGAGGCCAGCGGGCGCCAGTTGCGTACCCGCGGTGCTTGGCGTGCAGGCGGGTTGAAATCGACCACGGTGGCGTTGCGTGGCAGCAGGTCGGCGGTTTGCCAGATCTCCAGCATCGCGTGGTATTCCTCGGCGTGCCGTGGGTCGGCCGCCAGCCAGCGGGCGAACGCCTCACGCTCGGCCGCAGTGCAATCTTCGGCGTGCAGGCGCATGCACCAATGCGCGGCGGCGTCGGTGATGGCATCGTCTGAGCTGGGATTGAGGCGGTCGTGGTTCATTGCGGCTCCGGGTTTTGCGCATTCTACCCTTGCTAAGGGGTCCCGAGAACCGAGGTAATGGCGAATGACTATCAGTTGTGACGGTTTTTCGTCGGATTTGCAATGGAATTTCAGCGTTTGAGAACCCTTCGCGGGCAATGCCAGGGGGCGCTGCGCACCCCCTGGGCCGATCAGAACTGCGCTTCTGTCATGCCATAAAGGCTGGCGCTGCCCGCCCGGATGCTTGCCTCCAGCCCAAGACTGCGCGGCAGGATGCGCTGAAAGAAGAACGCCGCACAGGCCAGCTTCGCTCCATGGAAAGCGGGGTCTTGTTCATGCTTGGCCTGCGCCACGGCTGCCATGCGCGCCCACATGTAGGCATAGGCGGTTAGGCCGAACAGGTGCAGGTACTCCACGGCCACGCTGCTGACCAGGTTGGCGTCTTCACTGGCCTGGGCCCGCAGCCACGCACTGGTCGCCTCCAGGCGCGCAACGCTGGCCTGTAGAGCTTCGCGATGCAGCGGCGCGGCAACGCTGAACGCGCGCACTTCGGCGGTGAAGCTGGCCAGGGCCTGGCCACCATCGGCCAGTACCTTGCGCCCGAGCAGGTCGAGGGCCTGGATGCCGTTGGTGCCTTCGTAGATCTGCGCGATGCGCACGTCGCGCACACGCTGTTCCTGGCCCCATTCGCGGATGTAGCCATGGCCCCCGTACACCTGCTGGCCGAGCACGCAGCTTTCCAGGCCATTGTCGGTGAAAAAGGCCTTGGCCACCGGCGTGAGTAGCGCCACCAGGCGTTGGGCATGTTCACGCTCGCCTGTGTCTTCGGCATAACGGGCCAGGTCCAGTTGTTGCCCCACGTAGGCCGCGAATGCCCGGCCGCCCTCGGTGAGGGTGCGCATGGTCAGCAGCATACGCCGCACATCGCCATGCTGGATGATCGGGTCGGCCACCTTGCCCCGTGCCTGCGGGCCGCTGGCGGCGCGGCTCTGCAGGCGTTCGCCGGCGTAGCGCGCAGCGCTCTGGTACGACGCTTCGGCGCAGCCGATACCCTGGATGCCGATGGACAACCGCTCGTAATTCATCATGGTGAACATGGCCGCCAGGCCCTTGTTCGCTTCGCCCACCAGGTAGCCCGTGGCGCCATCGAAGTTCATCACGCAGGTGGCCGAGGCCTTGATGCCCATTTTGTGCTCGACCGAGCCGCAATGCACGGCGTTGCGCCCACCCAGGCTGCCATCGGTATTGACCTGGTACTTGGGCACCAGGAACAACGAGATACCTTTGGCGCCAGTGGGGGCATCCGGCAGCTTGGCCAGCACCAGGTGGACGATATTCTCGGTCAGGTCCTGCTCGCCACCGGTGATGAAGATCTTGCTGCCCGTGATGCGATAACTGCCATCGGCTTGTGGCTCGGCGCGGGTGCGGATCAACCCCAGGTCGGTGCCGGCCTGGGGCTCGGTCAGGCACATGGTGCCGGCCCAGCGGCCTTCGTAGAGCGGTGGCAGGTAGGTGGCCTTGAGCGCCTCGCTGGCGTGGGCATCGATCGCCAGGCAACTGCCGGCGCTCAAGGCGGAATACAGGCTGAAGCTGCAATCGGCAGCGTAGAGCATCTCTTCGAACAGCACGCCAAGCATCTTCGGCATGCCCATGCCGCCATGCTCGGGGTTACCCCCCAAGCCGACCCAGCCGCCTTCCCGGTAGGTGCGCCAGGCTTCGCGGAAACCGTCCGGGGTGCTCACCCGGCCGGCCTCGAAGTGCACGCCTTGTTCGTCACCGTTGCGGCTGAGCGGGGCGATCAGTTGGCCGGTGACCTTGGCCGCTTCTTCGAGGATGGCATCGGCGGTGTCGGCGTCGATGCGCTCGGCCAGGGCGGGCAGGCGTGCCCACAGGGCAGGGGCGTTGAAAACGTCACGCAGGATAAAGCGCATGTCGCGCAGGGGGGCGATGTAGTCGGTCATCAGCGGCTCGGTAGGTGTAGAAGCAACGGGTGTGGTGCTGGCCTCGGCGGCGGATTGCCGACGACGAGGCCAATGAACGGTCAGAGGGCTTTGGCCCGGTCGCGCAGGAGGTACTTCTGGATCTTGCCGGTGGAGGTCTTCGGCAGTTCGCCGAAGATCACCGTCTTGGGCACCTTGAAGCCGGCCAGGTGCTCCCGGCACCAACTGCTGATGTCGGCTTCGCGGGTGTCTTCCCGGCCAGGCTTGAGGGCAACGAAGGCGCACGGCGTCTCGCCCCATTTCTCGTCGGGGCGTGCCACCACGGCGGCTTCAAGCACCGCCGGGTGCTTGTACAGGGCGTCCTCGACCTCGATGGTAGAGATGTTCTCGCCACCGGAGATGATGATGTCCTTGAGCCGATCCTTGATCTCGACATAGCCATCGGCGTGCCACACGGCCAGGTCCCCAGTATGGAACCAGCCACCGCGGAAGGCTTCGGCCGTGGCTTCGGGATTTTTCAGGTAGCCCTTCATCACTGTGTTGCCACGCATGAAGATCTCGCCCAGGGTGTTACCGTCACGCGGTACCGGCGCGAGGGTTTGCGGGTCGGCGACCATCAGGCCGTCGAGGGTCGGGTAGCGCACGCCCTGGCGCGACTTGATGCGCGCACGTTCCTCGAGCGGCAACCCGTCCCACGCTTCATGCCAGGCGCATACCGTCACTGGCCCGTATACCTCGGTCAGGCCGTAGGTGTGGGTCACCTGAATGCCCATTTCTTCCACTGCACCAATCACCTTGGCCGGTGGCGCGGCACCTGCGACCATCGCCTGCACCGGGTGCTCGATGGCAGCCTTGGCGGCCTCAGGCATGTTGACCAGGGCGTTGAGCACGATGGGTGCGCCGCACAGGTGCGTGACCCGGTGTTCGCGGATCAGGGTGAGGATCTTCTGCGGGTCGACCCGGCGCAGGAACACGTGGGTGCCTGCCAGGGCGGTGATGGTCCAGGGGTAGCACCAGCCGTTGCAGTGGAACATCGGCAGGGTCCACAGGTACACCGGGCGGTGGCCCATGGCCCAGGTCATCTGGTTGCCCAGGGCATTGAGGTAAGCGCCGCGATGGTGATAGACCACGCCCTTGGGGTTGCCGGTGGTGCCGGAGGTGTAGTTGAGCGAAATGGCCTGCCATTCGTCATCGGGCCATTCCCAGGCGAAGTCCGGGTCACCCTCGGCCAGCAGGGCCTCGTAATCCAGCTCGCTGACCGCGCGGCCTTCGCCGTACTCCGGGTCATCGACATCGACCACCAGGGGCGGGTGTTCGAGCAAGGCGAGGGCAGCTTCGATGACCGAGTGGAATTCGCGGTCGGTGATCAGCACCTTGGCCTCGCCGTGTTGCAGCATGAAGGCGATGGCCTCGGCGTCCAGGCGAACGTTGAGAGTGTTGAGCACTGCACCGGTCATGGGGATGCCGAAGTGCGCTTCGAGCATGGCCGGGGTGTTTGGCAGCATGACCGCTACCGTGTCGCCACGCCCGACGCCACGGCCGGCCAGTGCGCTGGCCAGGCGCCGGCAGCGCTGGTAGGTTTCCTGCCAGGTGCGGCGGATGGCGCCATGGATGACAGCCGGGTAGTTGCCATACACGGCTGCGGTGCGTTCGATGAAGCTCAGTGGGGTGAGGGCGACGTGGTTGACGGCAGCGGGCATCAGGCCCTGGGCATAGATCGACATGCGGTAATCCTGTTGGGGAGGCAGGCGCAGCCTGTGCGCTTGGCCCCCGGTGGCTGATTGTTAGCTCTGTTCAGGGTGTGGGAAGGCGTACGGTTGGCCGCAATTCCCCTGTCGCAGTTTTACGCGAGTCGCTATGGTAGATGGAATATCGACTATAGCAATATAGTAAAACTACTATAACAACGAGCCTCACATCGTGGACAAGACCCTCTCTCCCTTGCTCGCCAAAGACCCCCAGCCCAGCCTGCTGCTGGCCGCCGATGCCAGGCCGCTGGCCTGCAACCCGGCCTTGCAGGCCTGGGTTGATGAAGGCCCTGCGCTGGCCTGCTGGCTGCCGGCCAACTGCGCCGCACTGGTGCGCGCCTGCCTGCGACAGCACCGGGCAATTGCCGATGTGCAAGTAGAAGTGGGCGAGCGCATCGTGCTGTGGACGTTCATCCCCGACGACCAAGGCCAGCAGGTACTCGGCCGCTGCCGTGACGCCAGTGCCGAGCGCCAGGGAGCGCGTGAAGCCAGCCGCGCCCGGCGCCTGTACCGCTTGATCATCGAGAACACCACCGACCTGATTTCCCGGCACAGCCCCGATGGCCGTTTTCTTGATGCCTCACCGGCGGCGTTCCGCCTGTTGGGCCTGTGGCCCGAGCAACTGCGAGGCATGGCCGTACGGACCTTGCTGCACCCGCGCGAGCGCCGCCAGGTGCTGGCTCAGGCGGCCGCCGCCCTGGACCAGGACGGTTATCACACCATGACCTGCCGGGTGCGCCAGGCCGCTGGCGGCTACCGCTGGTTCGAGATCGCCAGCCGCGCCATCCGCGAAACCTATACCGGGGCCGTGGTGGAGATCGTCAGTGTCTCGCGTGACATCACCTTGCGCATCGAGGCCCAGGAGAACCTGGCGCACAGTGCCCGGCTCGCCACCCTCGGCGAGTTGGCCTCGGGCATCGCCCACGAGATCAATCAACCGTTGGCTGCGGTGGTCAACTATGCCAATGCCAGTCAGCGTTACCTGCAGGGCCTGGAGCGCGACCCGCAGGCACGCGTGCGGGTCGGGCAGGGGCTGCAACGCATCACTGAGC
Organism: Pseudomonas sp. SWRI68; assembly: GCF_014269165.1. Lineage (NCBI taxonomy): Bacteria > Pseudomonadati > Pseudomonadota > Gammaproteobacteria > Pseudomonadales > Pseudomonadaceae > Pseudomonas > Pseudomonas sp. SWRI68. The sequence continues at coordinate 104,785 of NZ_JABWRU010000005.1, forward strand.
AGGCGACCCACGCCGCGCAAGTGATCCGCAGGCTACGGGTGTTTCTGCGTAAAGGGCCGCGGCGGCTACAGGCACTGGACATGCTGGATGTCGTCAACGAGGCCATGCGCCTGTGCGCCTGGGAGGCGGCGCGTGACCAGGTCAGCATCGAGCTGCGCGTGAGCGCGCAATTGCCGGCGGTGTATGCCGATCGGGTATTGCTTGAGCAGGTGCTGCTGAACCTGCTGCGCAACGCCATTGATGCCAACCGCGAGCAGCATGGCGAACGCCCGTCACGTATCCTCCTGGCCGCCGTGCGCGAGGGTGATGGGGTGTTGGTGGAGGTGGCCGACCAAGGACCAGGGGTTGCGGCCGAACGCCTGGAAGACATTTTTACCCCGTTCACCACCAGCAAGGCCGATGGCCTGGGGCTGGGCTTGAGCATGAGTCGCAGCCTTGTCGAAGGGTTTGGCGGCAGTGTGTGGGCACGTGCGGGCGAGCAGGGCGGTTTGGTAGTGTGCTGCCGCCTGGCGGTGAGCAGGGGCTAAGAGGAGGTCAGGGTGCAAGCGAAAGTGTATGTGGTCGACGACGACCAGGGCATGCGTGATTCCACGGTCTGGCTGTTGCAGTCGGTGGGGCTTGAGGCCCTGTCGTTTGCCAGTGGCCAGGCGTTTCTGGACGCGTGCCGGGATGATGGGCCCGCCTGTGTGCTGCTGGATGTGCGGATGCCGGGGCTGGGTGGGCTGGCGGTGCAGCAGCTGATGAGGGAGCGGGGCCTGGACTTACCGGTGATCTTCGTCAGCGGCCATGCCGATGTGCCGATCGTGGTGCGGGCATTCAAGGCCGGTGCCTGCGACTTCATCGAGAAGCCGTACAGTGACCAGTTGCTGCTCGACAGTGTGCAGGAAGCGCTTGAGCGCGCCGGCCGCGCGCGTCAGGGCAACCAGGCGCTGGCCCAGGTGCAGGCGCGCATCGATGGCCTGACACCGCGCGAGCGCGATGTGTTCGTGCCGCTGGCCCAAGGCCTGAGCAACCGCGAGATCGCCGTGCAGTTGGGGGTTAGCGTGAAGACCGTGGACTTGTACCGGGGGCGGGTGATGAAACGGCTGCAGGCCGGCAGCCTGGCCGAGCTGGTGGGCATGGCGATTGCCTGTGGCGCGGTGCCGGCGTTGGCGTAGCAGCGCAACCACATCAGCAAGTCATGAGCGTCAAATCATGAAGTTTTGCATAGCAGCCTAATCAAAGCTTTGACATTCACTGCCTAGGCAGTAACATTTCCACACAATTACCCACGGCAGATCCTATGGCGCATTTTTCTCCCGAGAATTTCCAGACCTGTGCCATTGGCATGCTGTTGGGCCGCGCGGCGATCCTCAAGGACCGCATTCTTGACTGGCACCTTGAATCCGAGGGCGTCACCGCCGCGCAGTTCAAAGTGTTGATCATCGTCACCCAGTACCAGGTCGACACCCCGGCCGAGCTGTGCCGCTACCTGGGCCTGGACAGTGGTTCGATGACCCGCATGCTCGATCGCCTCGAGCAGAAGGGCCTGATCGTACGCAACCGCTGCGCTGACGATCGCCGCCAGGTGCGCCTGGCCCTGACCGACGATGGCCAGCGCCTGGCTGATCGGCTGCCAGAGATCGGTGCGGCGGCGATGAACGAGTTGTGCGGCGTGCTGCAACCTGAAGAACTCAAGACCCTCGAGGGCTTGCTGGCCAAGGTGCTGCTCAGCGCTGGCGACCCTCTGACGATCCGCCGCTTCGGCGATCGTTGATCCCTGTTACGCATTTTCCAAGGTATTGTCATGGCTACTCCCACAGACACCACACCCCCCGCCGACGCGCCCGAGCCGTCGCGCAAACGCAAGGCCTGGCTGCTCGGCCTGCTGCTGCTGTTGATTGTTGGCGGCATCGGCGCCTGGGCCTGGTACTCCCTGGTCGGGCGTTGGCACGAGAGCACCGATGACGCCTACGTCAACGGCAACGTGGTAGAGATCACCCCGCTGGTGACCGGTACCGTCACCAGCATTGGTGCCGATGACGGCGACCTGGTCCATGCCGGCCAGGTGTTGCTGCAGTTCGACCCGGCCGACAGCGAGGTGGCGCTACAGTCCGCCGAAGCCAAGCTGGCGCGCACGGTGCGCCAGGTGCGCGGCCTGTACAGCAACGTGGATGCGCTTAAGGCCCAGTTGCAGACACGCCAGGCCGAGTTGCAGAAGGCCCAGGACAACTACAACCGGCGCAAGGTGCTGGCCGACAGCGGGGCGATTGCGGCGGAAGAAATCTCCCACGCTCGCGACGACCTGAGCGTCGCTCAGAGCGCCCTCACCAGCGCCCGCCAGCAGCTCAATACCAGCACCGCGCTGGTCGATGACACCGTGGTGTCCTCGCACCCCGAAGTCATGGCGGCTGCGGCCGACCTGCGCCAGGCCTACCTGGACAATGCCCGCACCACCTTGGTGGCGCCGGTGACCGGTTATATCGCCAAGCGCACCGTGCAGCTGGGGCAGCGCCTGCAACCTGGCACCGCGACCATGGCGGTGATCCCCCTGGACCAGGTGTGGATCGATGCCAACTTCAAGGAAACCCAGCTGCGCGACATGCGCATCGGTCAGCCGGTGGAAATCAGCGCCGACCTGTACGGCAGCGAGGTCAAGTACAGCGGCACGGTGGACAGCCTCGGTGCAGGTACGGGCAGCGCCTTCGCGCTGCTGCCGGCGCAAAATGCCACCGGCAACTGGATCAAGATCGTGCAACGGGTACCGGTGCGTATTCACTTGAGCCCTGATCAGCTCAAGGACCATCCGCTGCGTATCGGCCTGTCCACGGTGGTCGAGGTCGACCTGCATGACCAGAGCGGCCCGACCCTGGCCCAGCAACCGCCACAACAGGCCAGCTACACCACCCAGGTGTATGACCGCCAACTGGTCGAAGCCGACCACCTGATTGCCCGGCTGATTCACGACAACAGCGCATCCGGCAAGACGGCGCAGCGATGAGCAACCAGGCCGCCGCCCAGTTCACCCCGCCGAGCCTGTTGCTGACCACCATCGGCCTGTCGTTGGCGACGTTCATGCAGGTGCTCGACACCACCATCGCCAACGTGGCCTTGCCGACCATCTCCGGCAACCTGGGGGTGAGCTACGAGCAGGGCACATGGGTGATCACCTCGTTCGCGGTGAGCAACGCGATCGCCTTGCCGCTGACGGGCTGGCTGAGCCGGCGCTTTGGTGAGGTGAAGCTGTTCATCTGGGCCACGTTGCTGTTCGTGCTGGCATCGTTCCTGTGCGGGATCGCCCAGTCGATGCCGGAGCTGGTGGGCTTTCGTGTGCTGCAAGGGGTGGTGGCGGGGCCGTTGTACCCGATGACCCAGACCTTGCTGATTGCCGTGTACCCCCCGGCCAAGCGGGGCATGGCCCTGGCGCTGCTGGCGATGGTCACGGTGGTGGCGCCGATTGCCGGGCCGATACTGGGGGGCTGGATCACCGACAGTTACAGCTGGCCATGGATCTTCTTCATCAACGTCCCCATCGGCCTGTTCGCCGCCGCCGTGGTACGCCAACAGATGCGCACGCGGCCGGTGGTGACCAGCCGTCAGCCGATGGACTACATCGGCCTGCTGACGCTGATCGTCGGTGTCGGCGCGTTGCAGGTGGTGCTCGACAAAGGCAATGACCTGGACTGGTTCGAGTCGTCGTTCATCATCATCGGCAGCCTGATCTCGGTGGTGTTCCTGGCGGTGTTCGTGATCTGGGAACTGACCGACCGGCACCCGGTGGTGAACCTGCGGTTGTTCGTGCACCGCAACTTCCGGGTCGGCACCATCGTCTTGGTCGGGGGGTATGCGGGGTTCTTCGGTATCAACTTGATCCTGCCGCAGTGGCTGCAGACGCAGATGGGCTATACGGCTACCTGGGCGGGGCTGGCGGTGGCGCCCATCGGTCTGTTGCCGGTGATCATGTCGCCCTTTGTCGGCAAGTACGCGCACCGGTTCGACTTGCGCCTGTTGGCAGGGTTGGCGTTTCTGGCCATTGGCACCAGTTGCTTCATGCGTGCCGGGTTTACCAGTGAGGTGGACTTCCAGCATGTGGCGTTGGTGCAGTTGTTCATGGGGATTGGCGTTGCGCTGTTCTTCATGCCGACGTTGAGCATTCTGCTTTCGGACCTGCCGCCGCATCAGATTGCCGATGGCTCGGGGCTGGCGACGTTCCTGCGTACGCTGGGGGGGAGCTTTGCGGCGTCGTTGACGACCTGGATCTGGATTCGCCGGGCTGATCAGCATCATGCCTACTTGAGCGAGAACATCAGCCAGTTTGACCCGGCGACTCGGCATACGCTCGAGCAGCTTGGGGGGGCTAGCCCGCAGCATTATGCGCAGTTGGAGCAGATTCTGAATGCGCAGGCTTACATGATGTCGACGGTGGACTACTTCATGATGATGACGTGGGTGTTTGCTGGGTTGATCTTGTTGGTGTGGTTTGCGCGGCCGCCGTTTACGGCCAAGGCTGGGCCGGCTTCGGCTGGGCATTGATTGGTTGGTCGGTGATATTGGTCGGTGATACTAGTCGGTGATATTGATCGGTTGGTATTGATATCTGGCGGAGTCCATTTGCGAGGGTGACGCTTAGTCACCGTTCCGCTCTTACAGCGGGTCACTTTTTGGCAAACGCCCCAAAAAGTAACCAAAAAGGGCTGCGCTCCATCATACGGCCCCTACGCTGCGCTTCGGGGTTCCCTCGCTCCGGCGCCTTCCGGGCCCGCGCGGCCTACGGTTTGCTGCGCAAACCTACATCTCGCGCCTTCGGCTACGCCGAAGGGTGCTGCGCACCTGGCCCTCCAGACGCCTGCGCTCGGCCTCCTGAGTCGCTGAAGATCAAGATCAAGATCAAGATCAAGATCAAGAGCTGGATCAAGAGCCAGATCAAGAGCCAGATCAAGAGCGGGGGGGATAGCACGCTTTGCAGGGTTGATGTCATTCCCTTGAGTTGGCATTTCCCCTATTGTCGAAGCCCCACTTTCGAACACATTGGCAGACCCATGGAGAATGTCATCGTCATCACTGGCGCCAGTCGAGGTATCGGCGCCGCCACCGCGCTGCTGGCAGCACAGCAGGGTTATCGCATCTGCATCAACTATCACGCCGACGACCAGGCCGCCGAGCATATCCTCAGCCAGGTGCGGGCATTGGGCGCCGAGGCGATCGCCGTGCGCGCCGACGCCAGCGTCGAGGATGAGGTCATCCAGCTGTTTCAGCGCGTCGACCAGGAACTTGGTCCCGTCACTGCACTGGTCAACAATGCTGGCACCATTGGCCAGCAAAGCCGCGTCGAGGAGATGTCCGAGTTTCGCCTGCTCAAGGTGATGAAGACCAACGTCGTCGGCCCCATGCTCTGCGCCAAACATGCCCTGCTGCGCATGGCACGCCGGCATGGCGGGCAGGGCGGGGCTATCGTCAACGTCTCTTCGGTGGCCGCTCGCCTGGGCTCGCCCAACGAGTATGTCGACTACGCCGCCTCCAAGGGCGCACTGGACACCTTCACCCTTGGCTTGGCCAAGGAAGTGGCGGGGGACGGTGTGCGAGTCAATGGCGTGCGCCCAGGCTACATACACACTGGCTTCCATGCGCTTTCCGGCGACCCCGACCGCGTCGCCAAACTCGAACCCGGTTTGCCCATGGGCCGTGGTGGCCGGCCTGAAGAAGTCGCCGAGGCGATCATCTGGTTGCTCTCGGACAAAGCGTCCTATTCCACCGGCAGCTTCGTCGACCTGGGCGGCGGGCGCTGAGGGCTATCAGCCGTCCAGCAACTGGCCGACCTGCTCGGCCAGCGCCTCAAGGGTGAAGGGCTTGGTCAGCACACGCATGTCCGTGTCGAGGTCGCCTTGGCCAAGCGCCGTGCTCTCGTCGTAACCTGTGACGAACAGCACCTTGAGGCCGACGTAGCGTAGGCGCAGCCGGTCGGCCAACTGGCGCCCGTTGATGCCACCCGGCAAGCCCACGTCACTGACCAGCAGGTCAGGTGGCGGCTGGTTTTCCAGCCCGGCAAGCGCCATGGGGCCATCCTCGTACATCTCCACTTCATGGCCCAGGTCATGCAGCACTTCTGCAATGACCAGGCGCATCGCGCTTACATCCTCGACCACGACGATCCGCTTTGCGGCGCCGCTGCTCGGGCGCGCTGCCGGCGCCAGGGGCTTGAGCGCGGCAGGGGCAAATTGCGCGTGGTACCTCGGCAGGTACAGCAGCACCTGTGTGCCGTGCCCAAGCGTCGATGTGATTTTCAACTGCCCGCCGGATTGCCGCACAAAGCCGTAGGTCATCGACAAGCCCAGGCCTGTGCCGCGGCCCAGTGGTTTTGTGGTGAAGAAAGGGTCCACGGCGCGGCTGAGCGTGTCATCCGTCATGCCGCCACCCGTGTCCTCGACCCTCAGGCACAGATAGTCGCCAGGTACCAGTTCCAGCTCGCTGGCGTGGTCAAGCGTGAGCGAGGTATTGCACAGCGCGATACGGACCCGGCCCCCATTGGGCATGGCATCGCGGGCATTGATGCACAGGTTGAGCAGGGCACTCTCAAGCTGAGGAGGGTCGATACGTACCGCCCAGAGGGCGTCTTTGCACTGGTAGTCGATTGCGATGTGGGGGCCGGTGCTGCGGCTGATCAGGTCCAGCATGCCGCTGACCAACTCGGCGACATCCGTCGGGCGAGGTTGCAAGGTTTGCTGTCTCGAGAACGCCAGTAGCCGATGCACAAGCGCAGCTGCCCGTTGCGCAGCACCGTGGGCGCTGTCGAGCAGCGGGCTGATCGTTGCTTTGCGCGGGTCGGCTGCAAGCCTGTCTCTGGCCAGTTCCAGAGCGCCGAGGATGCCGCCGAGCAGGTTGTTGAAGTCGTGCGCGATGCCCCCCGTCAATTGCCCCACGGCTTCGACCTTTTGCGCCTGGCGCAACGCTTCCTCGGCCTTCTGGCTCTGCGCCACGGCCAGTTCCACGCGCTGTTCGAGCTCTGCGTTGAGGTGTTGCAGGGCGCTTTCAGCGCGCTTGCGTGCCGTCACGTCACGAAAGATGACCGCAACCTGATGATGGTGAGCAGGCTCAATACGGATTGCCGCAAGGCCCAGGCAGCGTTCGGTGGCCAGCAGCTCGTGCTCGAAATACAGGGGGTTGCCGGTGCGCTCCACCGTACCGAAATAGTCGAGCCAGACCTCGGCCTCGTCGGGGATCACTTCACGCAGGGTGCGGCCCACCACATCGGGCAGCCCGGCATGGCGGCAGTAAGCGGGGTTGGCCATCAAGTGCACGTAGTCGCTCAATGGCCCCAGAGGGCCGTCGATGAACTGGATGATGCAGAAGCCTTCTTCCATGTTCTCGAACAGGAATCGGTAACCTTCCGCCTCCTGAGTGCGCTCGTGCAACCGCGACAATTCGCTGCTCAACTCGGTGTTGCGTCGTTCGAGTTGATCAACCCGTTGGCGTAGAAAATTCAATTCATCGGTAGTGCTCAAGCGAGAGTCACTGGGCATCCTTTGCGCTCCATCGCTATCCGGTGGCCGTTAGTTAATCAGCCAGGTCGAAAGGTTTGGTCAGCACGCTGGAAGCCTCCAGTGGCTGACCGTTGCTGAGTACGGCGCTTTCATCGTACCCGTAATGAACAGTACTTTGCTGTGCGGGTGACGTACGCGGTATTGGGCAATGCCGCCACTCAAGTGGCCAACGGCCTCCATCTTCTGGGCATGACGCAATGCCTCCTCAGCCTTGAGCAGACGTTGTTGGGCCGTGACCCGTTCGCTGATGTCGTAGGCGAACAGGTAGGCGCCTTGAACAACGCCATCAGGGGCACGCAAGCAATTGAAGCACAGCTCGTAATGCCGCTGTGCAGCCCCATTGCCTAAATGCTGGGTCAAGGTGAACTGTTCGCCCGACAGCGCACGTTGCCACAAAGGCTTAACGCGTTTACGGCGAGGGCGAAAAGCCGCTCAACGCAAATGCGCGTCAACGCCCAGCAGGCGATCGATGCGCTGCGCAAGTGCCTTGAGCTCGAACGGCTTGCAAAGCACTTCGGTAGGGCCGGCAGGCAGACTGCTGGCCACGCTGCTGGTGATGTCATAACCGGTGATCAGTATCACCGGCGCCTCACTGGCAAGGCTTCGGTAGGCCCCGGCGAGTTGCTGCCCATCGATGCCGCCGGGCAGGCCGACATCGGTGATCAGCAAATCCGGCAACGGCCCCTCCCGCAATGCATTGAAGGCGCTAAGGCCGTCCTCGCAAACCTGGACCTCGTGCCCCAGTTCTTGCAGCACTTCGCTGAGCACCAGGCGCATGGTCGCCTGATCTTCAACCAGCATGATCCGATAAGGCCTGTGTTGCGGCTTTTCGAGGATCTCTTCGGGTGCCACACAGGGCGCTGGGGGGGTGATGCTTTCGTCTCGAGGCAGATACAGGTGAACGGTGGTGCCTTGGCCCGGCGTGCTGTCGATGCGTAACTGGCCGCCCGACTGGCGTACAAAGCCGTAGACCATCGACAACCCAAGGCCAGTACCCTGGCCCATGGGCTTGGTGGTGAAGAAGGGATCAAGCGCACGCTGCATAATGTCCTTGCTCATGCCTATGCCGGTGTCGTCCACGCGGATATGCAAGAACTGCCCCGACGGCAGGTCCATGCGGCTCGCCTGGTCTTTGTCGAGTTCGGTGTTTTCGCAACCAATGCGCAATGTGCCGCCCAGCGGCATGGCGTCGCGGGCGTTGATGCACAGGTTGAGCAGGGCATTTTCCAGCTGCTGAGGGTCGATGCAGATCGACCACAGTCCTGCCTGGGTCAGGTCCTGGAAGTCGATGTGCGAATCAATCGAGCTACGGATCAGGTCGTTCATGTCAGCCACCAGCAACTGCACGTCGACCGGTTGCGCCAACAGTGTCTGCTGGCGCGAAAATGCCAGCAGGCGTTGCACCAGCGAAGCCGCGCGCAATGCGTTGTGCTTGCCGACGTCGAGCATCCTGGCAGTGTCGAAGTAGCGCTGTTGGCCCAGGCGTTGCTCAGCCAGCTCCAGTGCGCCAAGCATGCTCCCCAGCAGGTTGTTGAAGTCATGGGCAATGCCGCCGGTCAACTGGCCGACCGCTTCCATTTTCTGCGATTGGCGCAGGGCTTCTTCGGTTTGGCGCAGGCGCCCCTGCTCGGCAACCCGTTCGGTGATGTCATAGGCGAACATGTAGCCACCCTGAATGCGCTGCTGCTCATCGCGCAGCGGGTTGTAGCGGATTTCGTAGTGGCGCAGGTCGTCAGGTGGCCCGAGGGAGATGGTATCGATGAACGCTTCGCCGGCCAGCAGGCGCGGCCATACCGGGGCCAACCGGCCCATGATGTCCGGTTGGTTGGCAAGGAACTGCGGAATGTAATCGCCGATCTGTGGCACAAAACCGCGCAAACGCTGGAAGGTTTCGCGGGCAGTGCGGTTGATTGCCACCAGGCGCATCTTTCGGTCGGCCGCAAACACGTTGGCCAGGCTGCTGTCGACCAGTTGACCGAGCAGTTTGTTGTTGGCCTGCGCGATGTCCTCGCGCTCGCTCAGCAGAGCTTCCAACTCTGCGACACGTGCCTGCAGCTGCTGGTAGGAGGGTTGAGTGACTGGCGGCATGCTGTTCGATCCGTTGAACAATTCGCATAAACTATAGTCGTGTCTCAATGCCCCCAGCCATCAAAATGAACGAATGATGCGCCCCAGGGTCTCCATTGCCCGTTCGGCACCGTCATGCCAAGGGCTGCCGTAGTTCAGGCGGATGCAATTGCCGAAGCGTCGGGTCGGCGAAAAGATCGGCCCCGGCGCAACGCTGATGCCTTGGGCCAAGGCCATGTGGAACAGCTTCAGTGCGTCCATCTGCTCTGGCAGTTCGAGCCACAGGAAGTAGCCGCCGGAGGGCTGGCTGACCCGCGTCTGTGCCGGAAAGTACCGGGAAATGGCTGCGAGCATGTTGGCTTGCTGGCCCTCCAGGGCGTAACGCAGCTTGCGCAGGTGGCGGTCATAGCCACCGTGCTGCAGGTAGTCGGCGATGGCTGCCTGGGCGGGCATCGAGGCGCACAGCGAGGTCATCAGCTTGAGCCGTTCGATCTTCTGGGCGAAGCGCCCGGCGGCCACCCAACCGATCCGGTAGCCGGGCGCCAGGCTCTTGGCGAACGAACCGCAGTGCATCACCAGGCCCTGCGTATCGAAGGCCTTGGCTGGCTTGGGCGCCTGTTGCGCGTAATACAGTTCGGCATAGACGTCGTCTTCAATCAGCGGCACCTGGTGGCGTGCCAGCAGCTCGACCAGCGCCTGCTTCTTGGCCTCCGGCATGCTCGCGCCCACCGGGTTCTGGAAGTTGGTCATGCACCATACGGCCTTGACCGGGTGCTTCTCCAGGGTCTGCGCCAGCACACTCAGGTCCATGCCCTCGCGCGGGTGAACGGGGATTTCCACCGCTTTGAGTTTCAGCCGTTCCAGCACCTGCAGGCAGGCATAGAAGGCCGGTGCTTCGATCGCCACCAGGTCGCCGGGTTCGGTCACGGCCTGCAGGCACAGGTTGAGGGCTTCGAGTGCGCCGTTGGTGATCAACAGCTCTTCCATCGGCAGCATGAGCCCGCCGACCATGTAGCGCAGGGCAATCTGCCGGCGCAGCTGGGGGTTGCCAGGGGACAGGTCGGTGACCACCATGCGCGGGTCCATTGCGCGGCTGGCGCTGGCCAGCGAGCGCGACAAGCGCTGCAGTGGGAACAGTTCGGGGCTTGGGAACGCCGAGCCGAACGGCACGGTGTTGGGGTCCTTGATCGAGTCGAGGATGGAGAAGACCAACGCGCTGACGTCGACATCGGTGGACTCGCTGACCGGCTGCAACGCCTGCGGCTCACTGAACTGGCGCGGTGCATGGGCGTTGACGAAATACCCCGAGCGCGGCCGGGCGCGGATCAGCCCGCGCCGCTCAAGCAGGTAATAGGCCTGGAACACCGTGGACGGACTGACCCCGTGAGTCTGGCTGGCATAGCGTACCGAGGGTACGCGCTGGCCGGGGCCCAGCACACCCGAGCGGATCAGTTCGGCAATGTCGTCGGCGAATCGTTCGTAGCGTTTCATTCTGGCCTTCTGTCGAAGCCTGGCAGGCAAGGTAGACAAACAGTTTAAGGGATCAGCGGTTGATCGGCGCGACGAAGCGGCTTTGGGCAACACTGCGTACAGCAGGTTCGTCGCTGTCCTGCACCTCGAAACTCAAGGTCTGCGAGCTGCTGGTGGGGCGCTCGGCGAGCATCGCCACCGAGACAGGCAGTTCGCTCATTTCGCCGGCCGGTATGATGAACTCGGTCTTGCCCTGCAGGGTGAAGCCGTCGGCGTCCAGCAACCGCAGGTGATAGCGCTGGGTGCTTTCGGTCTTGTTGATGACTTTGAGCAGGTAGATGTTCTCGATCTGGCCCAGGGCGTTTTCGCGGAACAGGCCACGGTCCTTGATCACGTCCAGCGACACCATCGGGCGCCACTGCAAGGCAAGCACCAGTGCGCCGACCATCACCACCAGCGCGGCGGCATAGCCCAGCAGGCGCGGCCGCAGCCAGTGGGTGGTGCCGCCCTGCAGGCTGTGTTCGGACTTGTAACCGATCAGGCCGCGGGCGTAACCCATCTTGTCCATGACCCCGTCGCAGGCATCGATGCAGGCCGCGCAACCGATACAGGCCATTTGCAGGCCGTCGCGGATATCGATGCCGGTGGGGCAGACTTGCACGCACATCGTGCAGTCGATGCAGTCGCCCAGGCCTTGGGCTTGGGCGTCGCTGCTTTTCTTGCGCGGGCCACGGGTTTCGCCCCGACGCGGGTCGTAGGCTACCGCCAGGGTGTCTTTGTCGAACATCACGCTCTGAAAACGGGCATACGGGCACATGTGCAGGCAGACCGCTTCGCGCAACAGACCGGCATTGATGTAGGTGGCGGCGGTGAAGAACAGCACCCAGAACAGCGCGACGCCACCCAGTTGCAGGGTGAACAGCTCCGCCGCCAGGGGCTTGATCGGGGTGAAGTAGCCAACGAATGTCAGGCCGGTGAGCAGGCCGATGGCCAGCCACAACCCGTGCTTCAGTGAGCGGCGGGCCAGCTTCTCCAGGCCCCACGGGGCTGCGGCGAGCTTGATGCGTTGGTTGCGGTCGCCTTCGCTGATCTTTTCACACCACATGAACAGCCAGGTCCAGGTGCTTTGCGGGCAACTGTAACCGCACCACACACGGCCGGCGTAGACAGTGATGGCGAACAGGCCGAAGGCGCAGATGATCAACAGCGCCGACAGCAGGATGAAGTCCTGCGGCCAGAAGGTGGCGCCAAAGATATGGAACTTGCTGCTGCTCAAGTCCCACAGCACGGCCTGGCGGCCGTTCCAGTCGAGCCAGACGGTGCCGAAAAACAGGAGAAACAACAGCCCGGCGAAGCCGATGCGCAGGTTGCGGTACAGCCCGGTGAAACTGCGGGTGTGAATGCCGCTGTCGACATGGCGTTTGGCGGCGGTGACTACGGGCGCGGCAATCTCGGTAAATTGAATTCTATCGTTCATGGCTCGGTGCTCATCAGGCCTCGATCAGGCATGAGCACTATGGCCCCCGAGCTGTTATCAGCACAGGCTCAGGTTTTGCGATAAAAACCGTATCAGATGCGCAGCTGAAGGCCGCCAGGCCTCATATTACCGAGCCTGGCACGCTTGTCTTCAGATGCCTGCGGCTATCCACCGCACCCGCCACGGTCAGGGCATCGGCCTCTGCCTCGGTGATTGGTACGCGTTGCCCGGCGAGTAGCGCCACCGACATGCGCAGCTGTTCGTCGGTGATGATTTCGATGGCTGGGCCATCGCCTTCCAGATGCACATCCTCGCCGATGAGGGTGCAGCGGCGGGTGCTTTCGTCGATTTCAACCGGCATGGGAACATCCTCTTGGTGGCGGTTACAGCTTGTGACCGCAGCACATGGCAGGTTGCTGCATCGTTCCGCCGGGCGGGCGGCATCGCACTTGTCAGCGCGCAGTGGGTCAACCCTCAGAAGGGCCGCACGCCAAGCCGGTCGAGGAGCATCACTATGAACCCCTGGTGGCACCCCATCTGGCAGGCCATACAAGCCGAGTTCGCCGACATCACCGACGAGCGCGAAGTGACCCAGGTCCTCGTGCGCCTGCTGATGGCCGCGCTGCTCGGTGCGGTACTGGGTTTCGAGCGCGAGCACAAAGGCAAGTCTGCCGGCGTGCGCACGCACATGCTGGTCTCGCTTGGCGCTGCACTGTTTGTGTTGTCACCGAGCATGGCCGGCGCTGACGAGCAGGCGCTGAGCCGGGTGATCCAGGGCATTGTCGCCGGTATCGGCTTTCTGGGCGCGGGGACCATTCTCAAGGGTAACGGCCAGGACACCAGCCATGTGAAAGGGCTGACTACCGCTGCCGGGTTGTGGATGACCGCCGCCATCGGCACGGCTGCCGGCATGGGGCGTGAGGCCACGGCATTGATCAGCACGGTGCTGGCCTTGCTGGTGCTGGGCACGATGCCTTTGCTGGTGGAGAAGGTCGAGAATGTGGATGAGGCGAAGCAGGAGGAAGAGGAGGAGCGCAGGAAGCACTGAGGGGAGCCTAAGCTCCCCTCAAAGTGATGTTGCCTGCTCTTTTTTATTATTGAAGACTGGCCTTTTGTTGTTTTTGTAAGCCTGTCTTTGTGTTGCGAGCGACCCCCATGCGGGGTCAAGAGCAAACGTATTTTTTTGAGCGCTGACCTGCTTTCACCATGTCTGGTCCGGTGCTGACTGCTGCTACCTTGAGGTAGTTTTATTGTTCTGTGTCAGACCGCGGGGCGTACCCCTGAAAAGCGTGCCTACTCCAAAAAAATCTGCTTGCTACGCCTCTGCCGTGTTGTTCTTGTTATGTCAGAGCCGTTACCTGTTGTTTTTATTGAGTGCGTCGTTTTTCTTGTTCTTGTACCAAAGATATAGCAGGGCCCGTGCCAACTTTTGCAAACCCTTTAAAATCAATCACTTAAGCGCTTAGGGCAAAAACACCGGACCTGAAATTTTGTCGATTTGTTTCCCTGTTACCCGATTTTTTGCTGTGAAACGTGGGGGAGGTAACACTCCACCCACATTCGTGTGACACCCGTATGACTTACTGCGCGCTGCGTGCCCGCGCCACCCGCGAGCCGTTGGCCCGGCCAAGCACCTGGCTGATGCGTTGCCCCGCAGCAATCAGGCGGTCCAGGTCGATGCCGGTCTCGATGCCCAGCCCCTGGAGCAGGTACAGCACGTCTTCGGTGGCGATATTGCCGGTGGCGCCTTTGGCATAGGGGCACCCCCCCAAACCCGCTACCGAGCTGTCGAACACGCTGATGCCTTCAAGCAGGCTGGCATACACATTGGCCAAGGCCTGGCCGTAGGTGTCGTGGAAGTGCCCGGCCAGCTGCTGGCGGGGCACCTGGGCCGAGACGATGTCGAACAGCCGACGGGTATCACCGGCGGTACCGGTACCGATGGTGTCACCCAGCGACACTTCATAGCAGCCCATTTCATGCAGGGCTCGGGCGACCGGAGCAACCTGTTCGGCGCTGACCGTGCCTTCATAGGGGCAGCCCAGCACGCAGGAGACATAGCCCCGCACGCGCACGCCGTGGCTGCGCGCGGCCTCCATGATCGGCTCGAAGCGTTTGAGGCTGTCGCTGATCGAACAGTTGATGTTGCGCTGCGAGAACGCCTCGGACGCTGCGGCGAACACCGCTACCTCCTTTACCCCTGCCGCCAAGGCATCTTCGAAACCCCGCAGGTTGGGGGCCAGGGCTGCGTAGGTGACACCGGGCTTTTGCTGGATTGCGGCGATGACTTCGGCGGAGCCGGCCATCTGCGGTACCCACTTGGGCGAGACAAAACTGCCGACTTCGATGTAGGCCAGGCCCGCCTCGGTGAGGTCGTCCACCAGGCGTACCTTGTCGGCGACGCTGATGGGCTGGGCTTCGTTTTGCAGGCCGTCGCGGGGGCCGACTTCGACCAGACGGACTTCTTTGGGCAAGGGCATGGCGGGTTTCCTGTGGCGGGTCAACGGTTGTCTTTATTGTTCAAGGTCGCGGCGAGGGCTTGTTCACAGCGCTCCTGGGCGGTGTCGAGTTCGAGCTGCATCTGGTGGATGTCCAGCATCTGCTGTTCCAGCTGGGCGCGTCGTTCGGCAATTTTCACCAGCATACTGTTGAGCTGCTTGAGATTGCCGCTGGTGGGGTCGTACAGCTCGATCAGCTCGCGGCATTCGGCGAGGGAGAAGCCGATGCGCTTGCCGCGCAGGATGAGTTTCAGGCTGACCTTGTCACGTGCCGAATAGATGCGTTCCAGGCCGCGCCGCTCGGGGCTCAGCAAGCCCTGTTCCTCGTAGAAGCGGATGGCGCGGGTGGTGATGTCCAGCTCGCGGGACAGGTCGGAGATGCTGTAGGTCTGAAGGCTCATGCTGGGGCTCGGCGTGGAGTATGCAGGTATCCTGAATGCAGGTTGACGTATACGTCAAGCAGGGCTTGAAGGCGTGTGAGGGTTTCTAATCTGGCACGCCTGTGCGCCGATACGCATTGGGTGTCTGCCCACTTAGTCGCTTGAAAAACCGCGCAAAGTAAGTCGGATCGGTAAACCCCAGGGTATCCGACAACTGCCCGATGCTCATGCGGGTATAGAGGAGGTTGCGGCGCGCCTCCAGCAGCAGGCGCTGATGCACCACCTGCAAGGCGGTCTGCCCGCTCAAAGCGCGGCACAGCTGGTTCAGCTGCAGGCTCGAGACGTTCAGCCGCGCAGCAAAATCCTCCACGGACAGGTGCTCGCGGTAATGCGCCTCGACCAGGCGCAGGTATTGCCCGAGCAATTGCCGGTCTCGTTCGTCACGGTTGCGTGGCGTCTGCCCCAGTTGCTGCTGGCGGCTGATCCACACCATCAATGCTGTGACCAGCGCCTGTAGCATCGTCGCCCGCGCTGGGGCATTGCCCTGGTACTCCTGCTGCAAGGTGTCGACCAGGCTGCGCAAGCGCTGACGGTCCTTGCCCAGCGCATAGCACGCTGGCGCGGCAAGCATGCCCAGCGGCGCGCCCAGTTGCTGCTCAAGGCCCGCCACCAGCGCGGTGCCGAAGGTCAGCACATGCCCTTGGATGTCGGCGCTGAAGCGAAAGCCGTGCACGGTCAGTGGCGGTACTACCTGGATCGAGGCTTGGCTGATCGCGCGGCGAACACCTTCGATCTCCACCTCGGCTTGGCCACGTTGCACATACAACACCTGGAACAGTTCGGCGTGCTGGTGCGGTTTGATTTCCCAGTGGTGCAGGCGGCTGCGTGCCGGGATCGACTCGCAGTGCAGCAGGTCGGTGCCGGGCCACGCCTGGTTTTCGCCATACAGCTGGAACAACGGAATGCCGGGGAGGGTGGATTTCATGCGGGGATGCCTGTCCGTTAATCGAACGTTTTTTGTAAAAGTGCAGGTTTTGCATGGAATAGCACACTTAAACGGCTGCCGTTGCCCGTAAAAATGCAGGTGCAAACCCTAACAGCAGATGCCCGGCCACTGCCAGTCCAGGCCGGCATCGCCCGACTAGAGACAACAACAATGAAAACTCAGGTTGCAATTATCGGTGCAGGTCCGTCTGGCCTGCTGCTCGGCCAATTGCTGCACAATGCCGGTATCGAGACCGTCATCGTCGAGCGCCAGACCCCTGAATACGTGCTTGGGCGCATCCGTGCCGGGGTGCTTGAGCAAGGCACCGTCGACCTGTTGCGTGAGGCCGGTGTAGCGGCGCGCATGGACCGTGAAGGCCTGGTGCATGAAGGTGTCGAACTGCTGGTCGGCGGGCGTCGCCAGCGGTTGGACCTCAAGGCCCTGACCGGCGGCAAGACAGTGATGGTCTACGGCCAGACCGAGGTCACCCGTGACCTGATGCAGGCGCGTGAAGCCAGTGGGGCGCCAATCATCTACGCGGCGAACAATGTGCAGCCGCATGAGCTCAAAGGCGAGCGGCCTTACCTGACGTACGAGAAGGACGGCCAGGCCCACCGCCTGGAGTGTGACTACATCGCCGGTTGCGATGGTTTCCACGGGGTTTCCCGGCAGAGCATTCCCGAGGGCGTGCTCAAGCAGTACGAGCGGGTCTATCCATTTGGCTGGCTTGGCTTGCTGTCCGATACGCCCCCGGTCAATCACGAATTGATCTATGCCCACCACGAGCGGGGTTTCGCGCTGTGCAGCCAACGTTCGCAGACGCGCAGCCGCTATTACCTGCAAGTGCCGCTGGACGATAAGGTCGAAGCCTGGTCAGACGAGCGTTTCTGGGACGAACTCAAGGCCCGTTTGCCCGCCGAGGTTGCGGCTGACCTGGTCACTGGCCCAGCCCTGGAAAAAAGCATCGCGCCGCTGCGTAGCCTGGTGGTCGAACCGATGCAGTACGGCCACCTGTTCCTGGTCGGTGACGCTGCGCACATCGTCCCACCCACCGGTGCCAAAGGTTTGAACCTGGCAGCTTCGGACGTCAACTACCTCTACCGCATCCTGGTCAAGGTGTACGGCGAAGGGCGTACCGACCTGCTTCAGCAATATTCGCCGCTGGCCCTGCGTCGGGTATGGAAGGGCGAGCGTTTCAGCTGGTTCATGACCCAGCTGCTGCATGACTTCGGCAGCCACAAGGATGCCTGGGACCAGAAGATGCAGGAGGCAGACCGCGAGTACTTCCTGAACTCCCCAGCGGGGCTGCTGAACATTGCCGAGAACTATGTGGGGCTGCCGTACGAAGCAGTAGTCTGACCTGCCATTGCGCAAACGAATTGTGCCTGCCTCGAAATTAGCGAGTCAGTAGCGCCTCCATCTCCCGGTAACCCCGCTGGCGCGCATGCTCCAGCGCGGTAACCCCGTCCTTGTCGGCAATCTGCCGATCCGCCCCCGCAGCCAGCAGCCGGCGCACAATCTCCACATGCCGCGGCCCGCCATCCCCCAGGATCACTGCCTCCATAAGCGCGGTCCAGTGCAGCCGGTTCAGGTGGTTCACGTCCACCCCGGCGTCTATCAGCATCTGCACGGTCTCGACGTGCCCACGCTCCGCCGCAGGGATCAACGCAGTTCCCCCGTATCGGTTGGTGCTCCGGAGGTCGGCACCGTGGTTCAGGGTCAGCCGCAGGATGCCGTTCAGGCCCCGGGCGCCGGCATACAGATAAGGGCTGTCATCAATATTGTCCTTGGCGTTCACGTCGGCACCGGCCTCGATCAGCGCTTGGGCCGCCGCAACCTGGTTGCCGTGAGTGGCCACCAGCAGGGCAGTGCGCCCTTGCTCATCACGGCTTTCCAGTCGGGCACCTTGTGTCAGCAACTGTTGCAAGGTGCGCACGTCATCGTGACTGGCAGCGTTGTGCAGGCGGTTGTCCAGGGGGGTGTTCTCGGCGTGGGCGGCAAGGCTGGTGAACAGGGCGAACAGCATGGTTGCGAGTGGTATACGCATGGGATGGGCTCCTTGGTGACCTGTCTGCATCCTAGAAAAATCACACCAGCCCTTGAAGTTAAGTTTGCGCATGACCGACAGTGGTCTGCTGAATAGACAAGGCAGGAAGCAAAACGATGAAGTTCTCTACACCGCTGATGAGCGCGCTGTGCCTGGCGGTCGCGAGTGGGTGGGCCTGTGCCGACCAGGTGATGCCCGCACCACCCGAGCTGGCTTCCGGCTATCGCACTGGCCTGCAGCCGGTGCACGCCAACCGGCATATGGCCGCCGCCGCCAACCCGCTGGCCACCGAAGCGGGGCGGGCGATGCTGCGTGCCGGCGGTAGCGCCATCGACGCGGCCATCGCCATGCAAATGGTGCTGACCCTGGTCGAGCCGCAATCCAGCGGCATCGGTGGTGGGGCTTTTATCCTGTACTGGGACGGCAAGCGCGTGCAGGCTTTCGACGGCCGAGAGACTGCCCCGGCGCAGGTAACGGAAAAACTGTTCTTGCAAGCCGATGGTTCGCCGATGCCGTTCAAGGCGGCGCAGATCGGCGGGCGCTCAGTGGGTGTGCCGGGGGTACTGCGCGCGCTGAAACTGGCTCACGAGCAGCACGGCAAGCTGCCTTGGCAGCAACTCTTTGCCCCGGCCATTGCGCTGGCACGTAACGGTTTCCCGGTTTCCGAACGCCTTCACACCCTGGTGGCGGGCGACCCGTATATTGCCCGCTCACCCTCCATGGCCCGCTACTTCCTGAATGAAAAGGGCAAGCCGTTGCCGGTGGGCACGACGTTGCGCAACCCCGAGCTTGCGCAAACCTTCGAGCAGATTGCCGCGCACGGTCCCCGAGCGTTCTATACCGGTGAAATCGCCGTGGCCATCGTGGCCAAGGTGCGCAGCCATGCCAATGCCGGTTACCTGTCGTTGCAGGACCTTGAGCAGTACCGCGCCAAAGAGCGCGAGCCGGTGTGCGGCCCCTACAAGGCCTGGCGTATCTGCGGCATGCCGCCGCCATCGTCGGGTGGGGTGACGGTGTTGCAGACGCTGGGCGTGCTTGAAGCCATGCAGCGCGCCACGCCACAACGCGATCTGGCAGCATTGCGGCCGCTGGCGAACGCGTCACCGGCAGGCCTGGAGGCATCGCCGCTGGCCGTGCACCTGATCGCCGAGGCCGAGCGCCTGGCCTATGCCGACCGCGCTCAGTACCTGGCCGACAGCGATTACGTGCCGGTCCCGGTCAAGGGCCTGATCGACGCTACCTATCTGGCCAGCCGAGCAGCGCTGATCGGCGAGTACAGCATGAAGCGCGCCCGCCCAGGCACCCCGCAGGGCGCGGACCTGGCCATGGCCCCTGACCGTTCACCGCTGCGCATTTCCACCTCGCATCTTTCTGCAGTGGACGACAGTGGGCAGGCCTTGGCGATGACCACGTCGGTGGAGGCCGCGTTCGGCGCGCATCTGATGGTCAAGGGCTTCCTGCTGAACAACCACCTGACCGACTTTTCCTTCCTGCCGCAGGCGCATGGCAAGCCGGTGGCGAACAGGGTCGAACCCGGCAAGCGGCCCTTGTCGGCCATGGCGCCGACCCTGGTGTTTTCACGTAACTCGGGGGAGCTGGTGGCCAGCCTCGGTTCGCCCGGTGGGTCGCAGATCATCGGTTACGTGAACAAGGCCCTGGTCGGCTTGCTGGACTGGCAGCTCGACCCACAGCAGGCCAGCAGCCTGCCCAACTTCGGCAGCCGCAATGCCGCTACCGAGGTCGAAGCACAGTTGACCAGTCCGGCGCTGATCCGCCAGCTGGCGGCCTGGGGGCACGAGGTCACGCCCATGACCATGACCAGTGGCATGCAGATCATCCAGCGCGATACCAACGGTTGGTCAGGCGGCGCCGACCCGCGGCGCGAAGGCGTGGCGCTCGGCGATTGAGGGCGCGCGTTGCGGGGCATCAGGTAGCGTGGTAGAAATCACCCTTGTCATTTAGAAGTTGAATATCAAGATGTCTATCAGCGTGAAATCGAATAGAGCCCTGTTCGACCTCGACCTGCTGCGCGCTATTGTCGTGGTGGCCGATTGCGGCAGTTTCACCACCGCCGCCGCGCGGCTGCATTCGACCCAATCCACCATCAGCCAGAAGGTGCGGCGCCTCGAAGAAATGGTCGGCCACCGTCTGCTGGTGCGCGGCAACCGTGATGTGCTGCCGACCGACGCCGGGCAGACCTTGCTCGGCTATGCCCGCCATATGCTGGCCTTGAACGACCAGATGCTCGAAGCGTTGGCCGGGGCGATGGTGGGTGTCACGGTGCGCCTGGGCGTGCCCGAGGACTTCGTCGGTGGGCGCACCACCAATGCCTTGTCGGCGTTCAGCCGCCTGCACCCGCAGGTCAAACTGGAGGTGACCAGCGGGCTGTGCCGCGACCTCAGCCAGGCCTATGACAATGGCGAGCTAGACCTGGTGCTGCTCAAACAACGGCGCAACAGCCGCGAAGGGGTGGCGTGCTGGCCAGAGCGCCTGCAGTGGATAGACAGTGCACGCATGCCGTCTTTCGAGCTCGACCCGATTCCGTTGGTGACCTTTCCGCCGCGCGGTTTGTACCGCGACGACATGATCACCGCCATCGAAGGCATGGGCCGGCGCTGGCGTATCAGCTTCACCAGTTCCAGCCTCAGCGGCATCCAGGCTGCGGTAGCCGATGGCATGGGTATCAGCCTGCTGCCACCTCGGGCGGCAACGCGTGAACACCAGGTACTGGGGGGCGAGCAAGGGCTGCCCGAAGTCGACAGTTACGAGATCGTCATCGTGCACCGGCCCACGGCGGACGTGATGGTCAAGGCATTGGCCGAGGTCATGACACAGTTGCTGGCTGGCGGCGGGATCTAGAGCCCGGTGCAGGCTCATGGAGGTAAAGTGTTTCAGGCTATGGCCGGATGGAATGCCTGAGGGGCTGTGCAGTCCCACTTGTTATCCGGGTACGACACCCGTCCTCCCCATGCCATGGAGAAACAACATGAAAGCAGCGCTTTTCATCGCATTGCTGGCCAGCGCCGGCCTCGCCCAGGCCGCCGAGAAGGTGGAGCTCAAGCTGGCAGGCCCCGACGGCCCAGGCAAGTCGATAGGCACCATCAGCATCGAACAGAACAAGTACGGCGCGCTGTTGACCCCTGATCTCAAGGACCTGCCGCCTGGCGTGCACGGCTTCCACTTGCATCAGAAGGGGTCGTGCGCGCCTACCGAGGAAAACGGCAAACCTGTGCCTGCAGGTGGCGCGGGCGGCCACTGGGACCCGGATTCGACCCAGGCGCACAAGGGCCCGTTCGATGACAGCGGCCACCGTGGCGACCTGCCGGCGTTGTACGTCGGTGCCGACGGCAAGGCCACCTACCCCGTGCTTGCGCCCCGCCTCAAGGCCGAGGACTTCAAAGGCCATGCGCTGATGGTGCATGCCGGTGGCGACAACCACAGCGACCACCCCGAAAAACTGGGTGGTGGCGGTGCACGCGTGGCGTGTGGGGTTGTGCAGTAATAGGTGTTCGCCACAACATTTTCAGCGCCTGTGAGATCGAGCGCCGCGCGGGCGGCGCTCGATATCCGCCCCCCTAAAGAAACCAAGACAGGCACCGCTAGCCCCAATCACCTCACAGACGATCCTCAAAACTCAGCAATACACCCCAGATCAGTCAACCGCCCCCGCGCGCCCCTCGGTGACAGGTGAATCCCGGCGATCATGCAGCGCACCGAGCCGCCGGCCATTTCAATGGTCGGTACATCCAGCGGCACCAGCCGCGCCGAACGCTCGATGCGTTGACGCTGCTCACCGGTAAGGCTGTCGAACGCTTTGCGCGAGAGCGCCAGAATCCGACCATCGCTGCCCGACAGCTCGATGGCGTTACCTGCAAACTGGCTGATCTGCTGGTTGCTCAGGTTGATGACATCCCGGCCCGACTCGATCAGCCGCATGCGCACCTCCTGTGCGCGGGCGGGGTTGGTGAACGTGCCAAAGCCGACCAGGGCAAACTCGGTGGCTACGCACATCAGCACGTTGGTGTGATAGATCGGCGTGCCGTGCTCGTCTGCCGTGTCGAACACCATGGGCTCGAAGTTGAAGTGGGTGCTGAAACGCTCGAGGGCGATCGGGTCGGCGCGGTTGGAGCGTGCGGTATAGGCAACCCTGGACAGATGGTCGAACACCATCGCCCCGGTACCCTCCAGAAACAGCTCGTCCTGCTCCAGGCCGGAATAGTCGATCACATCCTGCACGCGGTACTCATGCTTGAGCATTTCGATGACGTCCGCGCGGCGCTCGCGCCGACGGTTGCGCGAGTACATCGAGTAGATCGCGACATGGCCGCCCGGGTGGGTAGAGAACCAGTTGTTGGGGAACACCGAGTCCGGCGTGTTCTGCTCGCCGAAGTCATCGAACAGGTGCACCCGCACACCCTCTGCTTCGAGCCTGCCTGCTGCCTGGGTAACCTCGTCGCGCGCCACATTGGCCAAGGCCTGGGCGGTGATGTCGGGGTGGGTGCTTTGGAACGAATTGTCTGCTGCTGTTTCCGGGTTGGGGGTGAAGGCGTGCGGCCTGACCATGACCACGGCCGCAGGTGCTTGAATGGAACGCGTTGGAAATGCCATCTGGAATACCGAGAGTAGGAGAGTTATGCAACGCGTCGGATACGGCTTTTTGCAGCGCGGCCGCGGGTGTGGCTGAACAGGTCTTTAGGGTCTTCGTCCACCCACGGTACCAGGTCTATCTTCGAACCCATGCCGCGCTTCTCGGCTTGCTGTAGTACGTACCGTAGTACGGTGTAATCTTCCAGCGCGAAGCCCACCGAGTCGAACACTGTCACCTGGCTTTCACTTTGCCGGCCTTCGGTTTCACCGCGCAGTACACGCCACAAGTCAACCACCGGGAAGTCAGCGGGCAACTGCTGGATGTCACCTTCGATGCGGGTTTGCGGTTCGTACTCGACGAACACGCGCGCATTGCGCAGTACGTCGGCATGCAGTTCGGTCTTGCCTGGGCAGTCGCCGCCTACCGCATTCAAGTGCATGCCAGGTTCGAGCATGTCGGGGGTGATGATGGTTGCGTAGGCCTTGTCGGCGGTCACGGTGGTGATGATGTCGGCACCTTTGACCGCTTCTGCCACCGAGCCGGCTTTGCGAATGCTCAGGCCCGTGTATTCCTTGAGGTTGGCAATCAGTTTGGCGGTGGCCAGCGGGTCGGTGTCGTAGGCGACGATTTCTTCGATCCCCAGGTGCTTGTGGAAGGCCAGCGCCTGGAATTCGCTTTGCGCGCCATTGCCGATCAGCGCCATTTTCTTCGAGTTTGGCCGGGCCAGTGCCTGTGCGGCCATCAGCGAGGTTGCGGCGGTGCGCAGGGCAGTGGCGATGGTCAGTTCCGACAGTAACACCGGGTACCCCGTGGCCACATCGGCCAGCACGCCAAATGCCATGACCGTATGCAGGTCTTTGGCAGTGTTGGCCGGGTGCCCATTGACGTATTTGAAGGCATATCGATGTGTGTCCGCGACTGGCATCAATTCGATAACGCCGACGTCCGAATGGCTGGCAACGCGTGCGGACTTATCAAAGTCCTGCCAGCGTTTAAAGTCTTCGCGCAGGGCGGCGGCCAGTTCACCCATGAACGGCGCTACGCCAATGTCATGCACCAAGTCGGACATGGTTGGAACATCAATGAAATACGTCATGCTCTTGCACCTTATTGTGTGCGTTCTCACCCGTTGCCGCAGGGTGAACGCTTACGATTGTTGAGGGGTTGCCAGCACGACAATTTTGATGAAAGGTTGCGTCAAATTGAAGAGCGCAGGTTGCCAGTTTCGTCAACTTTCTAGACAATCTGTTACCCCAGAATAACAATCTGATTACTTGGCAGGCACCATGGACACTGTAGATCGGGAACTGATCGCGCTATTGCGTGATAATGCGCGCACGCCCATCCTGACCCTGGCGAAGAAGCTCAAGGTCGCCCGGGCAACGGTGCAAAACCGCATCACCAAGCTTGAAGAACAAGGGGTGATCATCGGTTACACGATACGCCTGAGGTCTGATGCCCTGGACCAGGGCGTGCGGGCGATTACCAGCATCGGCATCAGTGGCCATCACGCGGCGGAGGTCAAGCACGCGCTACGCGGGCATCCCAATGTCGTGGCCATCCACACCACCAATGGCCGCTGGGACCTGATGGCCGAGCTGCGGGCCGACACCCTCGAAGCCTTCGACCGGGCGCTGAACACCATCCGCTCGATACCGCACATCGAAAACACCGAGACCAGCATTTTGCTCTCCACCTACAAGATGTGATCAGGTCGATAACCCAATTGGGTAGCGGCGTAGAGCAAACTGTCACCCGGGCTTTTCACTGTGCAACATATCCCATTTCGTGTGCGCACTCTGTAGCGTTCCGATTGACCTTATCGGCTGGCAAAATGAAACGGCTTCAGCGCCATGTATTTCACGTTCAACACTGTCTTGCCAGGCATCTCCCCGAATAATGGGCGTGCACTTGTGGTGGGCTTTCAATCACTCTCAGGCCTGATGAAAAGTTCATCTGGGCGTGCTTATCCATCTGCATTAATACCCCTACCTCCTGACGCTTGTTATCAAGGCGTTTGCACTTTCGTGCCAACTAACGGCCGCAGTGGCGAGGGCGGGGGATTTACAGAAAAAGAATAAGAGGTCAACTATGCATCCAACGTGCAACTCGCAAGACGCGACTCCGGAGGCTGGCCGCACACTGAAGCGACGGCTGGAAAACAGGCATATTCAGCTCATTTCGATCAGTGGCGCGATCGGTACCGGGCTGTTCATGGGGTCGGGCAAGATTATCGCGCTATCAGGCACCTCGATCATTCTGGTGTACGCCATCATCGGCTTTTTCGTGTTCTGCATCATGCGTGCGATGGGGGAGATGCTGCTCGCCAACCTGCACATGGAGTCGTTCGCAGACCTGGTGCATAACTACCTGGGGCCGCGTGCCGGTTACATCCTCAGTTGGTCATACTGGCTCAGCTGGGTGGTGGCGGCGGTGGGCGATGTGGTGGTGGTGGCAGGTTTCGTCCAGTACTGGTACCCCGGCGTGCCCACCTGGCTACCGGCTTTTACCACGATGTTCCTGCTGCTGGGCCTGAACATGCTTGCCGTGAAGGCCTTCGGCGAAGTCGAGTTCTGGTTCGGGCTGATCAAGATCGTCGCGATCGTGTTGCTGGTGGTGACGGGGCTGGTGATGGTCGCCACGTCGTACACCTCCCCAGGCGGCGTCACAGCCTCCTTCAGCCACCTGGTGGCGCCCGGTGTGGTCATGCCCCACGGCATTCTCGGTTTCCTTGCCGGGTTCCAGATCGCGATCTTCTCGTTTGTCGGCACCGAACTGATCGGTACGGCGGCAGCCGAGGCCAAGGACCCCGAAAGGACCCTGCCCAAGGCGATCAACACCATTCCGGTGCGTATCCTGCTGTTCTACATCTGTTCGCTGGTGTGCATCATCAGTGTGGTCTCGTGGGCCAACGTGCCTGCCAATCGCAGCCCATTCGTCGAGCTGTTCCTGCTCGGCGGCCTGCCGGCTGCTGCCGGGATCATCAACTTTGTCGTGTTGACCTCTGCGGCCTCGTCCGCCAACAGCGGTGTGTACTCGGGGTCGCGGATGCTCTATGGCCTGGCGCATCAACAGCAGGCACCCACGGCATTCGGGCGCCTGTCCGGGTCGGGTACGCCGGTCAGGGCGTTGATGTTCTCGGGGGTGTGCATGGCGATTGCGCTGACGCTGCTGTTCGTGATCCCCGAGGTCATGACCGTATTTACCCTGGTGTCGACCATTTCTGCGGTGATGATCATCGTCACCTGGTCGTTGATTCTGATGTCCTACTTCGCCTACCGCCGTCAGAACCCCAAGGCACATGAGCAGTCTAGGTTCAAGCTGCCGGGTGGCAAGACGACGGCGGCCATGGCGCAGCTGTTTCTGATCTTCGTGTTGTGCCTGCTGGCCCTGGAGCCTGATACGCGTACGGCGCTGTATGTCATGCCGCTGTGGTACATCGGTTTGCTGCTGGCCTACCGGCGCCGGGTCAAGGTGTGTGCCCGGCAGATGGCTGCCACGGTGTCCTGAAACCCCTGGTATCGGCGAGCGGGCCTCAGCGTTGGCGCTCGGCCACCGCCCGCAGGGTGCGCAGGGTGACCACCGGCGCATCCACCACGAAGCGGTTGGCCAGCCAGCCGGGCACATCCCCGGCAGGGTCTGCCTTGAGCTGGTAGGTAACCTCGGTTTGCCGTTCACCCAGCGGTTTCATCACCCATTCGCCTGTGAGGCGCTGCACGCGTATCAGCCCGGCCACCTCGGGGACCTTGCCGGGGTCGGCGCGCAGGTGGCGCAACAGGGTGCCATCGTCGCGCAGTTCGGTGGTGACCTTGAGCACGATATCCCGCGGCATCGTCGGCCACGGCAGGTCGGTGGTCAGGTACACCCAGGTACTGTCGCCGTCGACCTCCAGCAGGCGCATTTCGGCACAGGCGTACAGCCATTTGCACGCCACCCGCAGGTTTTCCTGCAGGTCGGTGAGCGTGCGCACGCTGGCCTTCATGGTGCTGACACCGCGAAATTGCTGGTAAGGGGAGCCGGCAGCGGCACTGAGGTAGACGCGGATGCCTTCTCTGTCGTAGGCCAGGTTCCAGTCATCGGCTGCCTGAGCAGCGCCGGACAGCGCCAGCAACAGGGCGGCAAGCAGGCGATAGCGGTTCATGATGAGCACCGCGCAGGGCAGGGGTGATCAGTATGAGCGGCAAACAGAAAGCCCGCCAGGTGGCGGGCTTCGGACCATCAGCCTGGGCTCAACGCTGTGGGTTGAGAGTCAGGTGCACGTGCCGGTTGACGTCCTTGTACAGCAGGTAGCTGAAGTTGCCTGGGCCACCGGCGTAGCAGGCTTGCGGGCAGAAGGCGCGCAGCCACATGAAGTCGCCGGCTTCGACTTCGACCCAGTCCTGGTTCAGGCGGTACACCGCCTTGCCTTCCAGCACATACAGGCCGTGCTCCATGACGTGGGTCTCAGCGAACGGAATGACGCCGCCTGGCTGGAAGGTCACGATGTTGACGTGCATGTCGTGGCGCATATCGGCCATGTCGACGAAGCGGGTGGTGATCCAGCGGCCTTCGGTACCCGGCATTTCAATGACAGTGGCATTGTCGCGGTGGGTGACGAAGGACTCTGGCAGGTCCAGGCCTTCAACCTTCTGGTAGTGCTTGCGCAGCCAGTGGAAGGTGACGTTGGCCTTGCTGTGGTTGCGCAGGCTCCACTCGGCGCCTGGGGCGATGAAGGCGTAGCCGCCCTGGGTCAGGGTGTGGTGCTTGCCTTCCAGGGTGATGTCGAGCTCACCCTCGACCACGAACACCACGGCTTCGGCGTTGGGGTCCAGTTCCGGGCGCTCGCTGCCGCCTTCCGGGGCAACTTCGACGATGTACTGCGAGAAGGTCTCGGCAAAGCCGGTCAGCGGGCGGGCGATGACCCACATGCGCATCTTGTCCCAGAACGGCAGGTGGCTGGTGACGATGTCACGCATCACGCCCTTGGGGATGACGGCATAGGCTTCGGTGAACATGGCACGGTCAGTCAGCAGCTCGGTTTGAGCCGGGTGCCCACCGTGGGGGGCGAAGTAGGAATGATTCGACATGGACGATCTCGACTTGTTGTTCTCTCCCCGTGCCGTGAACCGCACCGGCCGGTGCGGCGCAGGGGATGTGCCGACAGAATAGGGTCGAGCGCGTGCCATCTACAAATTAAATGTTGGAATACCCGGTATTTGCCGGCTGAATGCTAACCTGGCGCCCTGCATGTTGCTCTGGCAGGCGGTTGCCCTGGCCGAACAGCTTGTGGCGCAAGGTGCCGTCCTGGTAGTGCAGGGGGTAGCGGCCGCGACGTTGCAGCTCGGGTATCAGCAGCTCGACCACATTGGCCAGGTCATCAGGTTGCACGGCGTAGGTGAGGTTGAACCCGTCGATGCCGGTCTCGTCCAGCCAGCTTTCCAACTGATCGGCAATATCACTGGCTGCGCCCACCAGCACCGGGCCGCGGCCCCCCAGGCCAACGAACTCGGCGGCCTCGCGCACGGTCCAGCGGCGGTTGGGGTCGGCTGCGGTGAAGGCGGCCAGGGCCGCGCGGCCGGCATCGTTCTCGACATATTCGATGGGGGCATCCGGGTCGAGGCCGGCGAAGTCGATGCCGGTCCAGCCCGACAGCAGGGCCAGGGCGGCGTCCAGGTCAACGTAGCCACGGTACTCGGCGAAGCGCGCTTCGGCTTCTTCACGGGTGGGGGCGACGATCAGCAGGGCCTGGGCGTAGATCAGTACCTCGTCGCGGCCACGCCCGGCAGCCTCGCTGGCCTGGCGGATGCCGTCGACATAGCGGCGCAGCACCGTGGCCGTAGGCCCGCTGATGAACACGCACTCGGCATGTTGCGCGGCGAACTGCTGGCCGCGTGCCGAGGCCCCCGCCTGGAACAGCACCGGCGTGCGCTGCGGCGAGGGCTGGCACAGGTGCATGCCAGGCACCTGGAAGTGCTCGCCGGCATGGCTGATCGGGTGTACCCGGGCAGGATCGATGTAGCGGCCGCTGTCACGCTCAAGCACCACCGCATCGTCGTCCCAGCTTTTTTCCCACAGTTTGTACAGCACCTGCAGGTACTCCTCGGCCAGGTCGTAACGCTGGTCGTGGCCAAGCTGGCGAGCCAGGCCCAGGTTGCGCGCGGCGCTGTCCAGGTAGCCGGTGACAATGTTCCAGCCGACTCGGCCATTGCTCAGGTGGTCAAGCGTGGACATGCGCCGGGCAAAGGGGTAGGGGTGCTCGTAGGTCAGTGAGAAGGTCACGCCAAAGCCCAGGTGCTCGGTGACCCCGGCCATGGCCGGAACCAGCAGCAGCGGGTCGTTGACCGGCACCTGTACGCCGCCGCGCAAGGCCGCTTTGGGGCCACCCTGATAGACGTCGTAGATGCCCAGCACATCGGCGATGAACAGCGCATCGAACAGGCCGCGCTCCAGCAGGCGGGCCAGGTTGGTCCAGTAGTCCAGGCGGTTGAAAGCCACGCTGGTGTTACGCGGGTGGCGCCACAGGCCAGGGGACTGGTGGCTGGCAGCGTTCATGCTGAAGGCGTTGAAGCGGATCGGGCGGGGCATGGCGGTCAGTCTCCCGTCACGGCAGCACGGAAGCCGGGTAGACCGCATCGGCTACCTGCAACTTGCGCGGAATCAGGCCCAGGCCTTGGAAGGTGTCGGCCAGCTTCTGCTGTTCGGCGACGATCTGCGGGGTAATGGCGACGGCGTTGTAGTTACGGCGTTCGCTGGCCACTTGCAGCACGTCGGCCTTGATCCCCAACTGCGGCGCCAGCAGCGCGGCGACTTGCGCAGGCTCGGCATTGGCCCATTGGCTGACCTTGCCCAGTTCGCCGAAGAAGGCCTTGAGCAGCGGGCGGTGCTGGTCGGCGAACGCAGCAGTGGAAAGGTAGAACGTGCGGTTGTTGGTCAGGCCGCTGCCGTCGCGCAGGTTCTTGAGCCCTGGCTGGCTTTCTGCTGCCGCGAGGAACGGGTCCCACAGGGTCACGGCCTGGACGCTGCCCGATTGCAGGGCCGCCACTGCGTCGGCGGCATTATTGACGTAGGCGGGGGTGATGTCCTGGTAGCTCAGGCCGGCTTGTTCCAGCGCGACGGCCAGCAGGTACTGGGCGTTCCAGCCGCGGCCGGTGGCTACCCGCTTGCCTTTGAGGTCCTGCACGCGGGTGAGGTGGTCTTGCTCGCGTACCACCAGGCCGATACCGCGTGGGTAGGGTTGTTCGGCGGCCAGGTAGACCACCGGTTTACCGGCGGCCTGGGCAAATACTGACGGGGCGTCGGCGGCGTGGCCGAGGTCGATGGCGCCGGTGCTCAGGGCTTCGAGCAATTGCGGGCCTGCGGCGAACTCGTGCCAGCTGACGGTCACGCCTTGCGGGGCGAGGGCTTTCTCCAGGGCGCCGCTACCTTTGAGAATATTGATGCTGTTGAACTTCTGGTAACCAATACGCAGGGTCTTGGCGTCTTCGGCCAGGGCATTGGACCAGGGCAACAGGGCGCTGGCGACACTGGCCAGCAGGCCGCCGATTAGCAGGCGACGCAGGGGCGAGAAGGTACGGACGGGCATGAGGCGTATTCCTTGAATGGGGTGGCAATCGATGCGCCCAGACTAAGGAGGTGGCGTTTGGCTTTCAATTTCTTTATTCCATTTAGTTAGAATGTTTAGTTATTTTTATATCCTTTTTGTAATTCATGATTCAGCACCCGTTACACGGCAAATTGCAGTGTGCCATGACCTTTTTTTCACATCTTCTTGCTAGGATCCCCGCACTCTCGAGGAGCCCTTTTTCATGCCGCACATCCTGCGCAAACGCAGCACCCGCATCGCCCTGACCGCCACCGCCAGCCTGCTCGCTGCCACGCTGGGCTTCTTCGCCTGGCAGAGTTTTTACCCCGTCCAGGCTGCCAGCGGTTGGGATGTCGAGGTGTTGCACCGCGATGTGACCAAGGCCGCGTCGTTGTTGCCGCAGGCCGACGGCAGCCTGCTGGTCAGCCGCGAGCTGGACGACGGCCGTGGCAGCATCCTCAAGATTACTGCCCAAGGTGACCGTGTGGTGGTGATTGACAACCTGTCCAAGCCCGACGGCATGGTCGCGGCCGAGGGCGGCTGGGTCTTCAGCCAGGAGGGTGGCCTTGCGCCGGTCAGCCTGTCTCGCGACGGCCAGGTCACCCACCTGTTCGAAGGCGAGAGCGTGCAAGGGTTGTGGAACGATGGCGATCACCTCTATGCGATCGAAGACCGCAAGGGCAATGGGCGGTTGATGCGCTATGACTGGCGCAGCGGCCAGCTGGATGTGCTGCGCACAGGGCTCAGCGAAACCGAAGGCCTGACCCGCTGCAACGATGGCCGCCTGCTGTATACCGAGAAAGCCAACGGCAAGGTTCGCGCATTGTCCGAGGACGGCCAGGACCCGGTGGTGGTCGATGGCCTGCGCAACCCGACCTTCCTGTTTTGCGACCAGCGCGGCTTGTGGATCAGCGAAGACAACACGCACCGCGCCCGCCTGCTGCGCATCGACGCCGATGGCACGCGCCAGACGGTGCTGTCGTTCCTCAAGGCGCCCCAGGCAATCGTTGCCGATGGCAAAGGTGGTTACCTGCTTGCCGAAGGCGGGCGTAACCGCGTACTGCACCTGTCCCCTCCGGTAGAGCGCAATACCGCGCAGCGCGACTGAGGGCTCAGTTTGGCAGGCGCGGTTTGCGCCCTGGCAGCAGGCCCAGCACCAGCAGGCAGCCGACCAGCACCACCGCGCCGCCCGCCAGTTGCAGCAGGCTCAAGGCTTCGTCGAGGAACATCGCGCCCACCAGTACCGCGACCAACGTCACCACGAACTCGACACTGAGGGCACGGGTGGCGCCGATGCGCGCCACCAGGCCGAAATACAGCACGTACGTGGTGGCGCTCATGACCGCGCCGCTGATCATCAAGTACAGCCAGTCGCTGGCTTGCGGCACGCTGGGCAACGGCACCACCCACAGCAGGGGCAGGGTCAGCAGGCCGCCGGCCAGGAAGGCGCCGCCGGTGACGGTCCACGGGTCCTGGCCGCGCAGGTGCAGGCTGGCGTAATTACTGCCGAACGCGGCGCTCAAGGCACCGAACAGCGAAGCGATGCAGCCGTGGATGAACACGTCGCTGACCGGCTGGGCCGGAAACCCCACCAGCATGGCGATACCGACGAAGCCCAGAAGCAGGCCCGCCAGGCCCTGCAAGGTGATTTTCTCCAGCCCCCAGACACGGCCGATGATCATCGAGAACAGTGGGATGGTGGCCACGAAGATCGCCGCCATGGCCGTACCGATCCGCGGGGTGGCATAGGACATGCCGATCAACTGCCCGGCCACGGTGGTAGCGCCGATCACCAGCAGCGGTTTCAACAGCGGGCGCAGGCGCAGGGTGCGGCCGAGCAAGGCTGCCAGAATCGCCAGGGTGCTGCCGGCAATCAGCGCCCGCAGGCTGACCGCGCCGACCCAGCCGAAGGCGTGCACCACCTTGAGCAGGACCAGAAAGGAAAACCCCCAGGCAATGGCCAGAAACAGGTAGGCGGCAAAGTCACGCGGTTGCATGGGGCAGGGTCCGTCCAGGGCAGAGGGACGCAGGCTAGCGGGTTGCGGGGCGCGACTTCAAGCGCCGTCGGCGGTTTGCCTGTAATGCCGTTTCGTGGCTACCCGACCAACAGCGTGCTTCCCTGCATGGCCGCGCTCACGGATAATCACCGTATTCCAATAAACAGCCTGTGAGTGGGTATGAGTGATTCCGTAGTCAGCCTCGGCCAGCCTGAGATCGAAGGGGTGCGCAAGTCGCGCAAGAACAACCCCGAGAAAACGCGCGAGGATATCCTTCAGGCCGCCATCAACGAGTTCGTTCAGCAGGGCCTGGCCGGCGCGCGCGTCGATGCCATCGCCGAGCGCACCGCCACCTCCAAACGCATGATCTACTACTACTTCGGCAGCAAGGAGCAGTTGTACGTCGAGTGCCTGGTCAAACTCTACGGTGATATCCGCAAGACCGAGCAAAGCCTGGACCTGGAGTCGCTGCCGGCCGAGCAGGCGATCCGCCGTCTGGTGGAGTTCACCTTCGATCACCACGACCGCAATGTCGATTTCGTGCGTATCATCTGCACCGAGAACATTCACTACGGCGAGTACGTCAAACAGTCGCCGGTCATTCGCGAAATGAGCAGCCTGGTGCTCGAAGCCCTTGGCAGTACCCTGCGCCGGGGCGAGCAGGAAGGCGTGTTCCGTGCCGGTATAGAGGTCATCGACCTGCATATGCTGATGAGCTCGTTCTGTTTCTACCGGGTGTCGAACCGCCACACCTTCGGCGAGATCTTCCAGATAGACCTCGCCGACGAAGCCATCAAGCAGCGCCACAAGACCATGATCGGTGACGCGGTCATTCGCTACATCCGCGCCTGAGCGGTGTCATTCGCCCAGCCGTTGCTCGCGTGACGGCGGGTAGCCGAAGTATGCGGCGTAGCACTTGCTGAAGTGCGACACCGAAACGAACCCGCAGGCCACTGCCACGTCCATCACCGACAGGTCGGAGTACTGCAGCAGGCGGCGGCTCTTGGTGATGCGCAATTCCATGTAGTAGCGCCGCGGCGAGGTGCCCAGTTGGGCCTGGAACAAGCGGTCGATCTGGCGCCGCGAGCGCCCGCTGTAGGCGGCCAGCTGATCGAGGCTGAGGGTTTCTTCGAGGTTGTTCTCCATCAGCTCGACGATGGTGCGCATGTGCAGGCTCATGGACTTTTTCGCCCCCGGGCCGACCTGGCGATAGCGCGCGCCCGAGAACGACAGGATTTCTTCGACGCCTTCGGCCAGGCCGTCGCCGTAGAGCCTGCGAACCAGGCCGAGCATCAGCTCCATGGCGCCATTGGGGCTGGCGGCGCTGAGGCGGTCACGGTCGAGGGTGAAACTGGCCGGGGTGATGCGGGTTTGCGGGCTGCGCTCCGAGAGGCTGGCGCGTTGCTCGGGGTGGATGCTGCAGCCATAGTCATCCAGCACGCCCGCGCGGCCGAGGAACCAGGCGCCGTTCCACAGGCCGCCCAGGGCCATGCCATGGGCCGCGCAGTCGTGCAACAGTCGATCGAGTTCAGGGTATTTGAGCGGCGTACGCAGGCCGCCGCAGATGATCAGCAGGTCCAGCTCGCGCAGTGCTTCGGCCGACAGGTCGCTGGCCACCAACTCCAGCCCCAGGTCGCTCAACACCCGGTCACCGTCCAGCGACAGCGGGGTGAACTGGAAGCTGTCGGTGCGCAGCAGGTTGGCGGTGACCAGCACATCCATGGCCACGGTGAAGCTGGCCATGGAGAAGTGTTCCAGCAATACGAAGTCGACCCGATAGGGCGCTTGGGCATTTGCGGTGGTGGACTTGAGCCGCAGCATGTTGCTGGTGCTGGTCTTTTTGCTGAACTGACGTGGGGTGGGCACTCTGGACTCCGCTTCCTGGCTGGCCTGGGGAGTGTGCTCGGTGGCAGGGGGAAAGACAATCTCCGGGGTGGGGGTGTCGTATTTGAGGTCGTGTTCAGGCAATTGGGCGGGGGGAGTGCATGGCTTGAATTTTCCAGCGCCTATGAGATCGAGCGCCGCCCGCGCGGCGCTCGATCTCATAGGCGCCGAAACCCTGACGGCGGACCTTCTAACCAAATTGAACCCTCAGCGCCTGCCACAGCCCAACGCATTACACGCCAATGGGAGAGCGCTCATGGAAATCGGAACGATCTGGATCATCCTCGCAGCCGTCGTGATTCTTCTGGAAATCTGGGCCATCTGGCACATCATCGGCAGTGACCGGCGCGCCGAGCGCAAGATGCTTTGGGTCGTATTCGTGGTCTATGCGCCGTTGCCAGGCTTGCTGTTCTGGGCTTGGCGCGGGCCGCGCGCAGTGAAGGGCAGGGCGGTATTGCAGGAAAAGTAATAGCCAGAGCATCAGGCGCGGGGGCGCCTGATGCGGCCACCGTCAACGCCTCAGGGCAGGATGCTGAAACGGATGGCCTGGCCCAGGCCATCCACCATCAAGCAGCCGTGAAACCTGACGCGCGACAGCACACGCAAGCTCTTGAGCTCTTCGTGGATGCGGTCGCGTATCTGCTTCTCGGCCTCGTCGATCCGGTCCGCCGTCGTCGCATGGTAGAGGTGAACCACACCCAACAGCGTGGTTTCAATGTGCTCAACGGTATCCCAACCGATCTTGCGCAAATGCAGGCGTGCGCTCGCGGCTTCGTCCTCATCGCCTTCATGCCGTGGGTTGATGGTGTAGGCGAGTTGAAAATGATGCTTGGTCATTGTCGCTTTCCTTGTTGCAGGCTGGCCTCCGTGCCGGGGCTTGCAATCTAGCGGCTGACAGACCTCGCTGAAAACACACACGTGGTTCAATGCTCCGACTTCGCTATCAGAAAAGTCTTACGGCGTTCTTGACCCCAAGCTAACGCGAGGTCTGATACTCGGGCCTTTCTTCCCCCGTGCGAGTTGCTGTATATCGCCGGCCAAGATACCGCTACCGCGCTTGGCGCTGGACGGGATGTTCATGGAAATCGAGGCCGTGGCGGCAACGGACTGATCAGCGCCTCAGGCTAGAAGAAACTGCGCTGCGCCTTGAACGTGACCACACTCTCGCAATACGCATTGATACCGGCATAGGCATCGCAACCGGTACCGCTGAGGTTGGAGTTGCTGTAGATCAAATTGAGGTCGATGCCCAGCCAAGGCCGCGACAGCTCCAGCGACCAGTCGGAAAACGCGCTGACCTGGCTGCCATCGCCAATCGTGAACGGCGTGCCCAAGCGATGATGGGCCAGCTTGACGGTAAAGTCGGCGTCGAGCAGGGGCAGTTGACCGAGGTCGGCGAACAGGGTGCTGGTGCGGTTGTCGGGGTTGTCACGCAACGCGCCACCAAAACGGCTGCCGTATACCGAGATGCCCCCGTAGACGGCGTAGCTGTCAGGGCCTGAGAGGTTGGGTTGGCTGTAGTGGATCAACCCCACTTCATAGCCCAGGGTGCTGTCGAAGTGGTGCTGGTAGCCCATGTAGCTGTCCAGGCGCAGGGTGGAGTCGGGCGACAGGCCCATGCTCGGGGCGTATTGCCCCAAGTACCAGCCGTTGAGGTGGCTGAGGTCGAGGCCGCCATGAAACGCCCCCACGGCGCTCGGCGAAATAAGCCCCTGGGCCATGCTGCGCGTCGGCGTAGTGCCAAGTTTGAAGTCGAAATCGCCCAATTGGCGCTGTATCTGCTGGGCCTGCAGCGCGGCGCTGAACAGCAGCGCCGCGCTCAGCAACAGAAGGGGCCTGGTCATGGTCACCGTCCTGGAAGGCTTGCTGTAGAGCGCCCAAGGATACCCGTGTCGGCCAAGGGTGCAAACCGTTCGGCGCGCCACTCAGGCGGCAGGGCTAGCGCTGATCGTGCGTTTACGCCCGAGCGTCGCACATTCTCTTCTAGAATTGCCTGAACACTTTCCACTCCAAGGCCCAGGCCATGCGCAGACTGTGGCGAAAATACCTCGACCTGCTGGATGCGGACCTGAGCACCAAGGTTTTTGACAATTTCAAGAACCTGTTGGTCTGCGGCCTGCTGTTTGCCGCCGGTACGGATGCCCTGCACAACAGCGACCCCGTGTTCCTCGGGCTGTGGGTACCGAGCGTGACCGGCTGGGGGTTGATCATCGTGTCGGCATTGCTGCTGCTGTTGAATGTCAGCGATACGCTGCACCGCTTGGCCAAGCTGCCGTATCACACGGCGCTGCAGGTTGCGCTGTGTTTGCTGTACCTGGTTCTGGCGTCGCGGGTGGTGGAAATCATCTGGAATTTTCGCGCGCACTGAACGTGGCCAGGCCTAGCCTTGGCTGGAGGGGGAGCGTTCGGCAACCTCTGTCACCACTTGATCGCTGCCAGCGCGCTGGATCACCAACCGCCGTTGTTCGTATTCGTCCAGGGAAAGGCCCTGGCGTTGCAACGCTTCGAGTTGCAACTGCCGGGTTTCCTCCGCGGTGTAGGCGCGCAGTTCAGGGTGGCTGGCGCAGCCGCTCAACACGGTCATGGCGGTGGCAATCAGGGCAGTGAGCAACAGGCGGGCCGAGGTGTTCATCGAGCAGCTCCAGAGTTTGGGGGGCGCAGGGATCGAAGTGATGGAGCAAGGTTATTGGGCATCCTCGATCAGTAGAAATTGCCTTGCTCGATAGTGACTATCGACAGCACCTTCTGGCGGGCAATACGGCTGAGCTTTGCTACCGTTAACCCACGCGGTTCGACCACATAGGGATAAGTCATGCGCATGCCATTGTTCGGGGTCTTGTCGGCGGTGCTGTGCCTGCAAGGCGTACCGGGGCTGGTCAAGGCCGAGGATGCTGCGGCGCCGCAAACCGCCGCAGTCGCCGCCAAGGAGGCGGTGTTCACCCAGGAGCAACTGGACCAGATGCTGGCGCCCCTTGCTCTTTACCCGGATGCGCTGCTGGCGCAGGTGCTGATGGCGGCGACCTACCCCGGGCAAGTGGCCGAGGCGGTGTCTTGGTCCAAGGCCAACCCTAAGGCCACTGGCGACGCTGCGGTCAAGCAAGTGGCCAACCAGGCCTGGGACCCGAGTGTGCAGGCGCTGGTCGCCTTCCCGCAGGTGCTGGCAACCCTCGGCCAGGACCCGGTCTGGGTCCAGCGTCTGGGCGATGCCTTCCTCGCGCAACCCGACGATGTCATGAATGGCGTGCAGCGCCTGCGTCACCAGGCCCAGGCTGCCGGTAACCTGCAGAGCAACCAGTACCAGCAGGTGACTGTGCAGGCGGCACCGGCGCCCAAGGCCAGTGCTCCGGCCAGCAGCGCGCCGACCACCATCATCATCGAGCCTGCCGAACCGCAGGTGGTGTACGTGCCCAGCTACAACCCGACCACCGCCTACGGCACCTGGGCCTACCCGGCCTCACCGCCGGTGTATTACCCGCCGCCGCCGATGTATTACGCAGGCTCCGCACTGGTGGCGGGGCTGGCGTTCGGTACCGGCGTAGCGATTGTCAGTTCGCTGTGGGGCAATTGCGACTGGGGCCACAACGACATCGATATCGACGTCAATCGCTACAACAACATCAACGTCAACAATCGCATCAGCAACAACCAGAACAAGTGGCAGCACAATGCGGTAAATCGCGAAGGCGTGCCATACCGCGATGCACGCAGCCGTCAGCAATATGGCCGGCAACTGGACGGCGCCGCGCAGCGCACCGCCTTCCGGGGTGACGACGCCCAGCGTGCCCAGGCACGGGACAAGGCGCGCGCCTCGATGGACAGGGCAGGCATCGAACGGCCTGCCACCAGCAACCGCGAGGCGCGCGACCGGGTGCGCGAGGCGCAGGCGAACACCCCACGGCCTGCCGAGCGGCGAGCGCAGGCGGGCAGTAACCGTGACAACCTGCAGGCCAGGCAGCAGGTGGCGCAAGCGCGGCCGGCCAACAGCGCTGGCCGTGCCCGCAATAACGCCTTCGATGGCGTGCGCTCGCCATCGAGCACCCGTGCGCAGGCCGACCGAGGTCGCATCAGCCAGTCGTTTGCCCAGCGGCCGCACACTGCGCGAGCCGCCGGGCATCAGATTTCCAGGCCCAGTGCGCCCATGCGCCGTGGTGGAGGGGGCCGTCGATGAACAGTCGATCAGGGTGGGTTGCCTGTGCCCGTTGCTGGTTGTTGGTCGCAGGGATGGCGAGCTCGTGCCTGGTGACGGCGCAGGAGGCCTTCCCGACGCCCGAAAAGGCCGCCGAAGCCTTTGTTGTAGCGCTGGGCAAGGAGCACGCCGACGAGACACGCTTGGCACAGTTGCTGGGGGATGACTGGCGAACCTATATTCCCAGCGGCGGCGTACAGCGCAGCGACGTGGATGCGTTCCTGCAGCAGTACCGCGAAGCGCACCGCGTTGAAAGGCCCCATGAGCACCAGGCCATCCTGGCGGTGGGGCACGAACGATGGAAACTGCCCATTCCCATTATCCAAGGCAGCCGCGGTTGGCGTTTCGACCTCAAGGCCGGCAGCGCCGAAATCCGCGCCAGGCGCATCGGCCGCAACGAGCTGGCGGCGTTGCAGTCGGTGCTGGCCTACCACGACGCGCAGCTCGATTACGCCGCGCAGGACCGCAATGGCAACGGTGCGCTCGAGTATGCACAGAAGATCCTCAGTACGCCCGGCAAGCACGACGGCCTGTACTGGGAAGATGCCGGCGATGGCCAGGTCAGCCCATTGGGGCCACTGTTCGGCCGGGATGTGGTCGGTGATGACTGGTACGGCTACCGTTTCCGCATCCTCGCTGCACAAGGCCCGTCAGCGCCCGGGGGCGCCTACAGCTACCTGATCGGCAACCAGATGAGCCGTGGTTTCGCCCTGGTTGCCTGGCCTGCCAAATATGACGACAGCGGGGTGATGAGTTTCATGATCAGCCACGACGGGCAGGTCTTCGAAAAGGACCTGGGGCCAGAAGGAGAGAAGCTCGCCAAGGCCATGAAGCGCTTCGACCCCGACGACAGCTGGAAGCTGGTCGATACCCCTGTTGGCGGCTGAAGCCGGCGCATCCTTGCGCTGCCGCATTCAGTGCGTGCGCACCGCGCGCACCTCGCGTGCGGTACAGCCATAGCGTTGGCGAAAGGCGCGGGTGAACTGGGCCTGGTCGGTGAAGCCCCAGCGAAACGCCAGCTCGCCGATCGCCAGGTGGCAGTGCGGGTCGCGCAGTTGCTGGTGCACCGCCTCCAGGCGCTGTTGGCGCACCCATTCGCCGAGGGTGTAGGGCGTGATCGAAAACAGTTTATGCAGGTAGCGCAGTGACAGGCCGCAGGCATTGGCGATGGCTTGCGGTGAAAGCTCGGGGTCGCCGAGGTTTTGCAGTACATAGCGCTCCACCCGGGTCAGGTGCAGCGTGCTGAGGTTGGAGCCTTCGCTGCCCAGCACGCGCTCATCCTGTTGCAGGGCCAGCAGCAGAGTCGCACTTGCTTGCTCCAGCAGCAGGTGGCGTGCCGCTGCGGGGCTGGCGTCGAAGTGGCGCGCGCAGAGGTCCAGCTGCTCGACGAAGATGCGCCCCAAACCTTGGCTGGCGTCGAAGCAGTGGCGGGTGTAGCGCCTGTGCCCGAGCAGGTTTGCCTTCAGCGCACGCTCCGGCAGCTTCAGTACCCACAGGTCATTGTCCGCGCGGTAGTGGAAGCGGTAAGGGGCGTCGCCGCGCTCGACGATAAAACCGCCAGGGCGGCAGCTCAGTTGGTGGCCATCCTGCTCGAAATGCACCTCGCTGCGGCTAGGGACGGTAACCAGGTAGAACGCGTCAGAGTCCTGGCCGATGTGCGCCTTGTTGCGTGAATAGCCGAGCTGGCTGGAGCGCAGGCGTGACAGGCTGAGCGGGGTGGTGGGCGTGCTCCAGCGCTGTAAGTGGCCGTCGAATGGCTGTTCGGCGGCAAATTCCAGGCTCAACGGGAAGTACGTATCACTGATCGCTTCGGCCCAGCGTGCCTGGCGTTCGGGCTGCGCCCAGCCGTGGGTCGAGAGTTCTGTGGGCATGGTGGGTCCTTTTTCAAAGAGGGCAGCATTGAAAAAAGGAACTGCAGGCAAGCTACTCAAGCAGCTCTTGTTATTGTGCAAAAAAGCCCGGCTGCGCAAAGCGGCCGGGCAGGTATCACGCCCATGATCGGCGCGTGCCGACCTTCGGATCAAGCGCCGCGTGTCACCCGGTAGGTGGCAGACGGCTCCAGGCAAGCTTGCCAGCCTGGCGGCACGACGATGTTGGTGGTGTCCTCCTTGATCACACAGGGTCCCTGCACGGTCTGCCCAGGCAGCAGGCGGTTACCGTTGAACACCGGCGTGCGTTGCCACTCACTGTCGGCACTGAACAGCATCGGGCGCTCGCTGTCCGGGGCTGCCGCCGGTGGCTGGGCCGGCCCTTGCAGCGTTGGCTGTGGCGGGCGGGGCAGGTGACCGATGACCGAGCACTCCAGGTTGACCAGCTCTACCGGGCTCTCTGGTTCGCTGTACGAATAGAGCGTCTGGTGGCGCACGTGGAAAGCCTCGATCAGTGCTGCCAGCCCGTTGCTGTCCAGGGCGTGGCGTTCCAGCTGCACGCTGCA
Organism: Pseudomonas sp. SWRI68; assembly: GCF_014269165.1. Classification (NCBI taxonomy): domain Bacteria; kingdom Pseudomonadati; phylum Pseudomonadota; class Gammaproteobacteria; order Pseudomonadales; family Pseudomonadaceae; genus Pseudomonas; species Pseudomonas sp. SWRI68. The sequence goes on from NZ_JABWRU010000005.1 coordinate 145,876, forward strand.
TTCGTGGATCTGCCCTCGGTAGCGCATTTCCAGGGTGTAGTGGCAACTGCTGGCCTGGTCGCCGAAACCGTCTTCGCGCAGGTTCGCCAGGCCCTGCTGGCGCAGCTCGGCGAGGGCATGGTTGAGCTGCGCCAGGTCAGCGTGCTGCGCGTCCAGGCGCATCGACAGGCTGGTCAGCTGGTCATAACGCACATCCGAGAGGATCTGGCCGAAGGCGCACAGCCCTGAGGCCACTTTGGGGATCAGCACGGTGTGCATGCCGATTTCTTCGGCCAGGCGCACCACGTGCATGCCCGCCGCGCCGCCCGCCCCGATCAGGGCGAAGTCGCGAGGGTCGTGGCCGCGTTCGATGGACACCCGGCGGATACCGTTGACCATGTTCAGGTTGACCAGGGTGGTAATGCCAAACGCGGCGCGTTCCACGCTGATGCCCAGCGGCTCGGCGACCTTGATGCGGATGGCGTCCAGCGCCGCCTGGCGGTTCAAGCGAATGCTGCCACCGAGCAATGCGCCATCGGGCAGGTAACCCAGGGCCAGGTTGGCATCGGTGACGGTGGGTTCAGTGCCGCCTTTGCCATAGCACACCGGGCCGGGCGTGGCGCCGGCGCTGCGTGGGCCGACCTGGAGCATGCCGAATTCGTCGAGGTGAGCGATGGAGCCACCACCGGCGCCCAGGGTTTCCACCTGGATCATCGGCACGCCGATACGCTGACGCAGAAAGTCCACGTCCTTGCTGAAGTTGGTGCGCCCGGCGTTGGTCAGGGTAATGTCGAACGAGGTGCCCCCCATGTCCACCGTGATGACGTTGTCGATGCCGAACGGGCGCGCTACCGCGAGCCCGGCCTGGGGCGCCGAGGCAGGCCCCGAGTTGATCGCGTTGACCGCACGCTCACGCATCAGGTGGCCGGGTGCCAGGCCGCCGTTGGACTGGAAGTAGCGTACCGGTTGCTGCGCGCCCAGTTCCTCGAACAGGCTGTCGATGCGTGCCACGTAACGCGCCATCACCGGGCTCAGGTAGGCGTTGACCACGGTGGTGGAGGTACGGGTGTATTCGCGGATTTGCGGGAACACTTCAACGCCTGTGCAGACGAACACCCCGGGCAGCGCCGCCCGTACAAGCTCGGCGGCGCGCTGCTCATGGCTGGGGTTGCGCACCGACCAGAGGAAGGAGATGGCCACCGCCTGCACGCCTTCGGCACGCAAGTAATCGATGGCCTCGTGTACCGCGCGTTCGTCCAGCGGGGTGTGTTCGCGGCCATCACCGAGGATCCGGCCGCCGATGGGGCGGCGCAGGTGTCGCGGGGCAAGCATGTGCGCCGGCGGGTAGTGGGCGTCATAGCGGTGGCCCTCTTCTTTGTGGCCGAGGCGGATCTCCAGGCTGTCTTCGTGGCCTTCGGTGCACAGCAGGCCGACCTTGACCCCGGTGCGCTCGATCAGGGCGTTGAGGGCGACCGTGGTGCCGTTGATGCACAGGTCGCAGTTGGCGATGATCTCGGCCGGCGTGCGGCCGGTGGCGTCGGCGATCTGCGCCAGGCCGGCGCGAATGGCCAGGGTGCCATCCTGCGGCGTGGATGGGGCTTTGAACAGCTGCACGCCACCGTCGCAGTCAGCCAGGATGAAGTCGGTGAAGGTGCCGCCGGCGTCGATGCCCAGGCGATATTGATTGCGCATGATGGGTCTCCGGTCAGTGCAGGTCGCGGGCAAGGCGGGTGGCGGTTTCGTCGAGCTGGCCGTCGGCATCGACGATTACTGCGTAGTCCAGGGCTGCGCCCTGGGGCGACACCAGGCCGTTGCGCAGGTCTTGCAGCACGGCAGCTACCGGGCGGCGCAACGGGTCGCCGTAGCCACCACCGCCAGGGTTGATGTTGATGATCCGCTCGCCGGGCTGCAGGGTGAGCATGGGGTTCTGGGTGTAGTGGTCTTGTGTGCCATCAGCGTGCTGGTGGATCAACCGGCCGAGCTTGGGTGCGAGCAGGCCATTGCGTGCTCCGGCTGCGCCGGCCGTGGGCAGTTGGCGGCCTTCGCCGAAGCCGACCACGGTCATCGCGTGTTGCAGCGGTTCGATCTCCAGGCGGGTGCCGGAACCGCCGCGAAACTCACCGGCACCGCCACTGTCGGCCATCAGGCTGTAGCGGTGGATAAGCACCGGGTAGGCGTGCTCGAGCAACTCGATGTCGCCGCTCATCAGCGCGCCAAAGCAGCACAACGGCCCGCATGCGTGCCAGCCATCCATGACCTTGTTGGCGCCGGCGCCGGCAATGATCGAGGCCAGTACCATGGTGACGTACTCGCTGTTGTCGTTGCGCGGGTCGTGGCCGGCGATGTTGATGCCGCTGGTATGGCCCCACGAGGCGGTGACCCGCTGCGGCGAGGCTTGCTCCAGCGCCGTGCGTACGGCATCGGCCAGGGTTTCCATCGGGGTGGTGGTGCAGTTGACGTGCGGTGCCGGCTCCTGGGCGTTGCACAGGGTGCCCTTGGCGCCGACATCGACCGTGACGCAGCGATACAGGCCCTCGTTGTAGGGCGGTGCGACCTGGGCGAACATCATCAGCCCAAGGTACACGCCGGAAACCGAGTTGCCCTCGTAGGAGTTGATGAAGTAGGGCACCTGCGGTGGGCTTTCGATACGCACGTGCGCTTGGTCGCCACGGATCTCGACATGGGCGGTGATGGCCAGCTCGCCCAGGCCGTGGCCGGAGTCTTCGAGCACGGCGGTGCCGCTGTACTGGCCGTCCGGCACGTCGCGCAGCAGGGCGCGCATGTGGCGGTCGGCCATGTTCTTCAGCTCGGCAATGCACGCGCGAACTTGCTCGACGCCGTACTTGTCGAGCAAGTCGAGCAAGTGCCGTTCACCGACTTTGCAGGCCCCGTACTGGGCATTGAGGTCGCCTTCCTGGTAAGGGCGGGCGCGCATGTTGGTGAGCATGAAGTTGATCACGTCTTCCCGGCGCTTGCCCTTTTCCCACAGCTTGACGGGCGGGATACGCAGGCCCTCGGCGTAAATCTCTTTGGCGTCCGGGTTGTAGCCAGCGGGTACCGGCCCACCGATGTCGGTCAGGTGGCCCTTGCACACGGTCCAGAACACCAGCTCGCCCTGGTAGTACACCGGCTTGTACATGCAGCAGTCGAGGATGTGGCTGCCCTTGTACGCCGGGTCGTTGTGGTAGATCACGTCACCTTCGGCGATGTCGTCACCGAAGCATTCGGCCACGCACTTCATCGCGGGGATCAGCGAACCCAGATGGATGGGGATGTCCTGGCCTTGCAGGATCATTTCGGGGAGGTGGTCGAACAGCGAGTTCGAGTAGTCGTGGGCCAGGTTGAACACACTGGAGCGGCCAGTCTTTTCCAGGGTCAAGGTCATTTCCCGCTGCGCTGTCTCCAGCGCACCCCGGACAACCGCAAGGGTGATCGGATCTACTGTTTTCATGGGTCACCAACGTTTCTTGTTGTGCTTTGGGTGCGTGCCGCAGAGCTCGGCGCGTGGTGACAGGCTACGGGGGGAGGGGGCGGCTGACTTGTCGGTGGGTGTACTGCTTGTTGCGCGTGGGTGCACGGGTGCGGGCAATTATTCCGCTGGGGTTCTGTGGCGGCGGCCTATCGGCCCAGCAACTGCTGCACCAGCCACTGCCCGGCCGGGCCGAGGGCGCGGCGGCGTGACCAGGCGATATCCATGTCGACCCGCCGCGGGTAACCGGCCACCTGCAATTGCACCAGGCCGCTGCCAAAGCGGGTGACCAGCGCTTTGGGCAGTTCTGCCCAGCCAAAACCACGGTCGGCGAACTCCAGCAAGGTCAGGTAATCCGGTGCCGACCAGGCTTGGCCGCGGTCGTGATGCAAGCTGGGGGCGTACGTCTTGATGTACAGCTGGCGCACACTCTCCAGCTGCTGGCGCTGCACCGTGCGCAGGGCCGCCAGCGGGTGGTCGGCGCTGACATACACGCAAAACTCCGCCTGTTCAGGCAGGCGCGCCACGGCGACGTCGGCAGGGTAGTGGGGCTGTGCGGCCAGTATGCCGATCTGGGCCATGTCCAGTTGCACCAGCTCGATCACATCAGCGTCTTCAGACGGGCCGCAGCGCAGTTCGGTGTGCGGGTAGCGGTCGGCGAAGCCGGCCATGACCGCACTTTGGAACGTGACGCTGTAGCTGTCCGACATCACCACCGAGACCAGCGCTTCAACATGCTCGCCCAACCTCAGCGCCAGGGCGTCGAGCCCGGCGCTGGCATCGAGGATCGCTTCGACGTGCGGCAACACCTGGCGGCCTGCGGCATTGAGCGTGGGGTGGCGCCCACCTCGGTCGAACAGGGGGCAGCCGATATCGGCCTCGAAATTGGCAATGGCGATGCTGACGGTGGACTGGCTTTTCTTGAGTTTGCGCGCCGCCGCAGAAAACGAGCCGAGTGAGGCAGCTTCGACAAAGGCAAGCAAGGCTTCCGGTGAGTAGCGCATAGGTATTGATAAAATCGATGGGTGCTATGTCGCGAGTATCTGTTCTATCAAAGAAAATAGAAAGCACGTCTTAAGCAATCGATGGAACTAGTAATGAAAAAGGTCTCTTTCACCGAGCGTATGGTCCATGCGGTGGGTTATGAAGTGTTCGCCGTGCTGCTGTGCGCACCGCTGTTGTCCTGGGTGCTGGGTAAGTCTTTGGCCACCGCGGGCACACTGGCGGTCACCCTGTCGGTAATCGCCATGGTGTGGAACATGGTCTACAACGCATTGGTCGACCGCTTCGTGCAGACCGAGCGGGTTGACTGGAAAGCCCGTGCGCGCGTCGTGCATGGCCTGGGCTTCGAGGCGGGGTTGGTGGTGTGGTGCCTGCCTGTGGCGGCCTGGATGCTGGATATTTCGCTGCTGCAGGCGTTCATGGTCGAGCTGGGCTTCTTTGTGATCATCCTGCCCTACACCGTGGTGTACAACTGGGTGTTCGACAAGCTCCGGCACCATGTGTCCCAGCGCCAGGCAGCGGCCTGAAGGCCGCCGCTACGACCGCCCGATGCCCTCGGTGTGCATGATTTGCGCAATGATCGGCACCGGGGTCATCAGGTGCGAGTGCATCATGGCGCTGGCGCGCTTGGCATCGCGGGCCAGGATCGCCTCGACCAGCGCCGAATGCTCCTGGCGCTTGAGTTCAAGCGCCTGCTCGGAAAACACCGTCTGCGTCAGCCACAAATGGCGGTAACGCTCAGCCTGGTCGAACAGGTAGGTGCGGGCCTGCAGCAGGTGCTTGGAGCCGCACCCCGAGGCGATGGCGGTGTGAAACGCCTTGTGCCGTTCATCCCACACATCCAGCCGTTGCTCGCGGGTTTTCACCTCCACCACTTTGGCCAGGGTATGCGAACAGGCCAGCACCGACGCTTCCCAAGCGTCATCGCCGCGTTCGATGGCCAGGCTGATGATCATGGCTTCCAGGTTGGCGCGGGCATCGTAGATGTCGTTCATCTCCGCCAGTGACATGGGCGCGACACGGTAGCCTTTCTGGCTGATGACAATCACCAGGTGCTCGGCCACCAACTGCGAAAGCGCCTCGCGCAGCGGCCCCACTCCCAGTTCGTAGCGGTCCTTGAGGGTGCTCATCAAGAGCTTCTCCCCAGGCTTGAACACGCCGCGGATGATGTCCTTCTTGAGCCTCTCATACCCGCTGAATGCTGAGTTTTGTCGGGGAGCGAGCGCTTCCAAAGTCCTGTTCCTCAAAACGTTTTGCCGATCATACCGAAACCGCTGGCGGACGAAAAACAATGGACATACTGTCTAAGTGTCTTCGTTTTATAAAAATGTAGACATTTTCATTGGGTGGCGATATTTTTGCTTCGCCCGCACTGATCCAGATCACGACTGGACCGTGCTATCTCCTTTTTCTGCCAGGACCTCGCCATGAACGCTTTTACGCAGATCAACCAACCTGTGCTGCCGCTGCCGCTCGAACCGCGTGGTTACACCATCGCCCCGTCGAAGCAGTCGCCTCGTCTGCTTGAACTGACCTTTGCCCGCGAGACCGTGCAGGCGTTCGTCGAGGCTGTGGCCCAGTGGCCGGTGCAGGCGCTGGAATACAAGTCGTTTCTGCGTTTTCGGGTGGGCGAGATCCTCGACGAGCTGTGCCAGGGCACGCTGCGCCCGGTACTGCTCAACACCATCCTCGACCGCGCCAGCGGCGGCATGCTGATCACCCCGCTGGGGCTGGATGACGTGAGCCAGGCCGAGGACATGGTCAAGTTCACCACCGCCTGTGCGCACCTGATCGGCCGCTCCAACTACGACGCCATGAGCGGCCAGTACTACGCCCGCTTCGTGGTGGTGAACAGCGACAACTCCGACAGCTACCTGCGCCAGCCGCACCGCGTCATGGAGCTGCACAACGACGGCACCTTCGTGAACCAGATCACCGACTACGTGCTGATGCTGAAAATCGACGAAAGGAACATGGAAGGCGGCAACTCGCTGCTGCTGCACCTGGACGATTGGGAGCAGTGCGAGGCGTTCTTCCGCCACCCGCTGGCGCGCCGCGAGATGCGCTGGACCGCGCCGCCCAGCAAGAACGTGGCCGAGGACGTGTTCCATTCGGTATTCGACAACGACGCTGAAGGCCGGCCGACCATGCGCTACATCGACCAGTTCGTGCAGCCGGAAAACTTCGAGGAAGGCGTCTGGTTGAACGCCTTGTCCGAATCGCTGGAGGGCAGCGACAAGAAACTGTCCGTGCCGGTGGCGGTGGGCAGCTTCGTCTTGATCAATAATCTGTTCTGGCTCCACGGCCGCGACCGCTTCACACCGCACGACGGCCTGCGCCGCGAGCTGATGCGCCAACGCGGCTATGTCGCCTTCCCCAAGCCGCTGTACCAACGCGGCCAGTAAACACGGCGCGGGAGGTAACACTGTGTACGATTTCATCATCATCGGCGGTGGCATTGTGGGCATGTCCACCGCCATGCACCTGATCAAGGTGTACCCGGACGCCAAGATTCTCCTGCTGGAGAAGGAGTCCGGCCCGGCGCGCCACCAGACCGGGCACAATAGCGGGGTGATCCATGCCGGGGTGTACTACACCCCCGGCAGCCTCAAGGCACGCTTCTGCCTGGAAGGCAACAAGGCAACCAAGGCCTTCTGCACCCAGCACGGCATCGCCTTCGATGAATGCGGCAAGTTGCTGGTGGCCACCAACGACCTGGAAATGCAACGCATGAAGGCGTTGTGGGAACGCACCGCGGCCAATGGCCTGGAGCGCCAGTGGTTGTCGGCCGACGAGCTGCATGAGCGCGAGCCCAATATCGTCGGCCTGGGCGGGATCTTCGTGCCCTCCAGCGGCATCGTCAATTATGCCGAGGTGACGGCGGCCATGGGCCGTGAGTTCCAGCGTGCCGGTGGCGAGATCCGCTACAGCGCCGAAGTGGTCGGCCTCGAGGAGCGCGCCAGCGAAGTGGTCGTGCGTACCCGCAGCGACGAGGTGCACAGCCGCTTCCTGGTCACCTGTTCGGGGCTGATGGCCGACCGCGTGGTGAGCATGCTTGGCATCCGCACCCACTTTGTGATCTGCCCGTTCCGCGGCGAGTACTACTTGCTGCCCAAGCAGCACGACCAGATCGTCAACCACCTGATCTACCCGATTCCGGACCCGTCCATGCCGTTTCTGGGCGTGCACCTGACGCGCATGATCGACGGCACCGTGACCGTGGGCCCCAACGCGGTGCTGGCGATGAAGCGCGAAGGCTACCGCAAGGCCGACGTCAGCGTGGCGGACATGTTCCAGACCCTGACCACTCCCGGCATCCTCAAGGTGCTGGCCAAGAACCTGCGCCCGGGCCTGATCGAGATGAAGAATTCACTGTTCAAGGGCGGCTACCTCAAGCAGGTGCAGAAGTACTGCCCGAGCATCACCAAGGATGACCTCACACCTTACCCGGCGGGTGTCCGGGCACAGGCGGTGTCACGCGATGGCAAGCTCATCGACGATTTCCTCTTCGTCAATTCGGCGCGCAGCGTGAACGTCTGCAATGCGCCATCGCCTGCCGCCACCTCGGCCATCCCGATCGGCGCCTACATCGTCGAGAAGGTCTGCGCACAAGTCGCCCTGCAGGGGGGCGGCTTGCCCAAGCCAGACCTGGCCGGCAAGCAGCGCGCTGCCGGCTGAGCAGGCCGGCAACCCCAGCGGATCTGCGTTTCGTTTTACTCAACCCGCCTGGCCCTACTCACCATTTAGGGCCGGGTGGGCTTTTTCGCGCCCGTGTTCGCTAGACGGCGCAGCGCGGGCATGACAAGAACAAGAAGGTAAGGCCATGCAAACAGACAAGAACAATTTGAGTCATGGGTTGAAATCGCGGCACGTCACCATGTTGTCCATCGCCGGGGTGATCGGCGCCGGCCTGTTCGTCGGCTCCGGTCGGGCCATCGCCGAGGCCGGGCCCGCCACCATCCTCGCGTATATCCTGGCCGGTGGGCTGGTGGTGCTGGTCATGCGCATGCTGGCCGAAATGGCGGTCGCCTCACCGGATACCGGCTCGTTTTCCACCTATGCCGACCTCGCCATCGGCAAGTGGGCCGGCTATACCATCGGTTGGCTGTACTGGTGGTTCTGGGTGCTGATCATCCCCATCGAGGCCAACATTGCCGCCACCATCATCAACACCTATGTGCCGCAGATGGAAATCTGGGTGCTGTCGTTGGTGATCACGCTGCTGCTGACGGCCACCAACCTGTTCAGCGTGAAGAACTACGGCGAGTTCGAGTTCTGGCTGGCGCTGGTCAAGGTCATTGCCATCGTCGCCTTCATTATTCTGGGCGCCTGCGCCATTTTCGGCCTGCTGCCCAGCGCCGGCGTCAGCGGTGTTTCGCGCCTGTGGGACACCGGCGGCTTCATGCCCAATGGCTTCGGCGCGGTACTCAGTGCCATGCTGATCACCATGTTCTCGTTCCTTGGGGCCGAGGTGGTGACCATTGCCGCCGCCGAGTCGGACGAGGCGGGCAAGCATATCTCCAAGGCCACCAACTCGGTGATCTGGCGGATCACGCTGTTCTACATCCTGTCGATCTTCATCGTCATCGCGCTGGTGCCCTGGACCGACCCGCGGTTGGCCACCGAGGGCTCCTACGTCACGGTGCTGGATACGCTTGGTGTGCCGCATGCCAAGGCCATCATCGACTTCGTCGTGCTGACCTCGGTCACCAGCTGCCTGAACTCGTCGCTGTACACCGCGTCGCGCATGGTCTATTCGCTGAGCCGTCGTGGTGATGCGCCGGCCTGTGCCCAAGTGACCAGCCGCAGCGGTACGCCGATTGTCGCGGTGCTGCTGTCCACCGGTGCGGCGTTTCTGGCGGTGATCGCCAATTACCTGGTGCCGGCCAAGGTGTTTGGCTTCCTGATGGCAAGCTCCGGCGCCATCGCCTTGCTGGTGTACCTGGTGATTGCCATTTCCCAGCTGCGCCTGCGCAAGCGCCTGACTGCGCAAGGCAAGACACTGAACTACCGCATGTGGCTGTTCCCATGGCTGACCTGGGCGGTGATCCTGTTCATCAGCAGCGTGCTGGTGGTGATGCTGTTGCGCCCGGACCATCGCCTTGAGGTGGTTTCCACCCTGGTGCTGGCGGTCTTCGTGGTGTGCTCGGGGTTGCTGATCACGCGCCGACGGGCGCGGGTGGCGCCAGGCAGCACCGTGGGGCAGGGCGCCTAGGCGGCCGGTAACAGACGAACGTTGCATCTCAGACGAGCAAGATCCATCAGGCTGTGAGAGGATGGCCGCCACCTCCACGGCTCGGCCACAGGACCCCAGAACTCAAGCCTGATGAAGACTCCAAAAAGAATCGAACCCCTGATCGAAGACGGCCTGGTCGACGAAGTACTGCGACCTCTGATGAGCGGCAAGGAAGCTGCGGTCTACGTGGTGCGCTGCGGTACCCAGGTGCGCTGCGCCAAGGTCTACAAAGAGGCCAACAAGCGTAGTTTCCGCCAGGCCGCCGAGTACCAGGAAGGCCGCAAGGTACGTAACAGCCGCCAGGCCCGCGCCATGGCCAAAGGCTCCAAGTACGGCCGTAAAGAGGCCGAAGATGCTTGGCAGAACGCTGAAGTGGCGGCCCTGTTCCGCCTGGCCAGCGCCGGTGTGCGGGTGCCCAAGCCTTACGATTTCCAGGATGGCGTACTGTTGATGGAGCTGGTGACGGACGCCGACGGCGACGCCGCCCCGCGCCTCAACGATGTGCACCTGGAAGCCGAAGAAGCCCGCGAATTCCACACATTCGTCATCCGCCAGATCGTCCTGATGCTCTGCGCAGGGCTGGTGCACGGCGACCTCTCCGAGTTCAACGTGCTGCTCGGCCCTGACGGCCCGGTGATCATCGACTTGCCACAAGCGGTGGATGCAGCCGGCAACAACCATGCCTTCAGCATGTTGCAGCGTGATGTGTCGAACATGGCCCATTACTTCGGCCGCTTCGCCCCGGAGCTCAAGGACACCCGCTATGCCCAGGAAATGTGGGCGTTGTTCGAAGCGGGCGAACTGAAAGCGGACAGCCCGTTGACCGGCGTGTTCGCTGACGACGACGAGCAAGCCGACGTGGACGGCGTGCTGCGTGAAATCGAAGCCGCGCGGTTCGATGACGCCCGCCGCCGCGCCGCCTTGGCGGACGCCGAGCGTGGCCCGGTCAAGGGTGAAGAACCCCCTCCGCCCTGGATGCAGTAGTCCATTGGGGCCGCCTGGCGGCCCAACCCTGTGGCGCTGGCGAGGTTCAGTTCGCTGGCGGCACAAACCCGTTGCGCTGGTAGAACCGCTCCAGCTCATGGGCCTCAGGCTCTACCCCGGTGAAAATCCGCAGGTACTCTGGAATGAAGCGCATCCGCAGCGCCAGCGGTTCGTAGGTCTTCATGCTGATGTAGCCGATCTGCGCCAGGTAGATCGAGCGGGCGCGCGTGGCGGCGGCGTCCTCGCTGAAGCCAAAGCGGTCGAACATCTGTTTCAAGGCCTCCATGCGCAGGGCGTCGGCCTCGACGATCTCGGCGGCCACCTGCTCCGACTGCAGGGCCCAACTGCGCATGGCGAATTCGAACTGCGAATCGAACAGTTCGCTGTTCAGCCAGCAATCGAACACATTGAGTATCGCCTCGCTGATCGACGCCGCATACGCCTGTGAATGGCTCACCAGGTTGCTGGTGTTCTTGCGCTTCCACTGCTCGATCAGCGCTGCCAGCAACGCCTCGCGGTCCTCGAAGTACCAATAGAAACTGGTGCGGGCAAGGTTGAGTTTTTTCGCCAGCGGCAATACCCGCACAGCATCCACCCCCGATTCCTTGAGGGTTTCGTAAGCGGCGTTCAGCCAGCTTTCGAGCGAACCGCGGGCGGCGAGTTCTGGGGTCTTCGAAGTCATGTTCATGGGCGCATTCTTTCGTATCCAGGGCAGGCTGGCAAGCGCAATGTACACCTGTGTCTAATTAATTGACACCTATGTACATGGGGGCTAATGTCGTTTTTGCCTGATGCCCTGAACGCGAGAACAATCATGTCAAATGACCCGTTGCTTCAGCCGTACCAACTCAAGCACCTCACCTTGCGCAACCGCATCATCACCACCTCCCACGAACCGGCCTACCCCGAAGACGGCATGCCCAAGCAGCTGTACCGTGCCTACCATGTCGAGCGCGCCAAGGCCGGCGTGGCAATGACCATGACCGCCGGCTCCGCCGCCATTTCCCGAGACAGCCCGCCAGTGTTCAACAACGTGCTGGCCTACAAGGACGAGGTGGTCGGCTGGATGAAAGACCTCACCGACGAGTGCCACGAGCATGGCGCGGCGGTGATGATCCAGCTCACCCACCTGGGCCGGCGTACCCGCTGGGACAAAGGCGACTGGTTGCCAGTGGTGTCACCGTCGCACAACCAGGAGCCGGCGCACCGGGCCTTCCCCAAGCGCCTGGAGATCTGGGACATCGAGCGCATCATCAAGGACTACGCCGACGCTGCCGAACGCATGCAGGCCGCCGGGCTCGACGGCATCGAGCTGCAGGCCTACGGCCACCTGATGGACCAGTTCTGGTCACCGCTGACCAACGAGTTGCAGAACGTCTACGGCGGCTCCCTGGAAAACCGCCTGCGCTTCACCTTCGAAGTGCTCGCCGCGATTCGCCAGCGGGTGGGCGACGCGTTCATCGTCGGTATCCGCTACACCGGCGACGAAGTGTTGGCCGGCGGCTTGACCCGGCAGGAAGGCCTGCAGATTTCGCAGTTGCTCAAAAACAGCGGGATGATCGACTTTCTCAACGTGATACGCGGCAATATCGCCACCGACGCAGGCCTTACCGACATCATCCCGATCCAGGGCATGCGCAACGCCCCGCACCTGGACTTCGCTGGCGAGATCCGTTCGCTGACCGGCTTCCCGACCTTCCATGCGGCGAAAATCCCGGACGTTGCCACGGCCCGCCATGCCATCGCCGCAGGCCTGGTGGACATGGTCGGCATGACCCGCGCGCACATGACCGACCCGCACATCGTGCGCAAGATCATCGAAGGCCGCGAAGACCAGATCCGCCCCTGTGTCGGCGCCAACTATTGCCTGGACCGCATCTACCACGGTGGTGCCGCCTACTGTATTCACAACGCCGCCACCGGGCGCGAAACCAGCATGCCCCACGACATCGCCAAGGCGCCGGTGCGGCGCAAGGTGGTCATCGTCGGTGCCGGCCCGGCAGGGCTGGAGGCGGCGCGGGTGGCGGGCGAGCGTGGCCATGAAGTGGTGGTGTACGAGGTGGCCGACAAGGCCGGCGGGCAAATCCGCCTGACCGCGCAGTCCGAGCGGCGCAAGGAAATGATCAGCATCGTCGACTGGCGCCTGGCCCAGTGCGAGCGCCTGGGCGTGACCTTCCACTACAACGTGTGGGCCGACAGCCAGATCATCCTCGACGAGGCCGCCGATGTGGTCATCGTCGCCACCGGTGGGCTTCCCCATACCGAAGTGCTGGAACACGGCAACGACCTGGTGGTGTCGAGCTGGGACATCATCTCCGGCGACGTGAAGCCTGGGCGCAACGTGCTGGTGTATGACGATGCCGGGGACCATGCCGCCCTGCAGGCCGCCGAGTTCATTGCGCAAAGCGGCGCACGCACCGAGATCATGACCCCCGACCGAACCTTCTCGCCAGAAGTCATGGGCATGAACCTGGTGCCCTACATGCGCACCCTGCAGCAACTGGACACGACCTTCACCGTCACCTGGCGGCTGAAGGCGGTACACAAGGGCGAAGGCGGCCTGCTGGCCAGCATCGGCACCGACTACAGCGAGCTGCGCCAGACCCGGCAAGTCGACCAGGTGGTGGTCAACCATGGCACCCGCCCGCTGGACGAGCTGTATTTCCAGCTGTGCCCGTTGTCCAGCAATGAAGGGGCGGTGGAGTACATGGACCTCATTGCCGGCCGCCCGCAAACCGTGGCCCGGCGCAACGACGGGCGCTTCCAGCTGTTTCGCATCGGCGACGCGGTGGCCTCGCGCAATACCCACGCGGCCATCTATGACGCGCTGCGCCTGGTGAAAGACCTCTGATCGGTACGCTGCACCTTAAAACAATAAACCCAGCACCACCCGCTGTTACTGCCCTGGCTCCAACAACGACAACGATATCCAGTGGAGAGTGTAACCATGCACATCGGTACCCAACCGACCGAGCAGCCCTGCCTGCTCGCCCCGTCATCCCTGCAGTTTCGCACCGACGCCAGCGTCACCGGCCATGCCCTGGCACCGGTAGACAGCGGCCTGCTCGCGGCCCAGGCCGCCATCGACCGCAAGGCCCTGCGCGAATACCGCCTGCAGCGTATTCGCCAGCAACTGCGTGCGCACGACTATGGCGGCATTCTGCTCGCCGACCCGATCAACATCCGCTATGCCACCGACACCAACAACCTTGGCCTGTGGGTGATGCACTCGCCCAGCCGTTATGTGTTCGTGCCCACGGAAGGGCCGGTGGTGCTGTTCGAGTTCACCAGCAGCCGGCACAACAGCGAGCACGTCGAGACCATCGACGAGATCCGCCCGGCGCTGCCCTGGTTGTACTTTCTGGCCGGCCCCAGGGTCGATGAGAAGGCGGCCTTGTGGGCGGCGGAAGTGGCCGAGCTGATGCTGCGCCACAGTGGCGGCAATCGCCGCCTGGCGGTTGACCGTTGCGACCCTTGGGGGGCCGAGAAGCTCAAGGCCAAAGGCATCGCGCTGTTCGACGCCCAGCCGTTGATGGAGCAGGCGCGGCTGATCAAGTCCGCCGAGGAAATCGCCAGCCATCGGGTGTCCATGGCCGTGTGCGACCTGGCCATCGCCCGCATGCGGGCCAGCCTGGTGCCGGGTATTACCGAAAACCAGCTGTGGAGCATCCTCCACGGCACCAACGTGGCCCAGGGCGGCGAGTGGGCCGAGAGCCGCCTGCTCAGCTCCGGTCCGCGCACCAACCCGTGGTTCCAGGACGCCACCGACAAAGTCATCGAGGCGGGCGAGATGGTCTGCTTCGACACCGACATGGTCGGCCCCGGCGGCTACCTGTCGGACATCTCGCGCAGCTTCGTCTGCCCTGGCAAACCAGTGACCGGGGCCCAGCGTGCGCTGCTCGACATTGCCTCGCAGCAGGTCAGCCATAACCTCCAGCTGCTGCGCCCGGGGCTTTCATTCCGCGAGTTCGCCGCGCACTGCTGGCCGGTGCCGCAGCGGTTCGAGCACAACCGCTACATGATGATGCTGCACGGGGTGGGCCTGGTCGACGAGTACCCCAGCGTGGCCTACGCCGTGGACTTTGCCGAATGGGGCTACGACGGCGTGTTCGAGGAGAACATGGTGGTCTCGGTCGAGAGCTACATCGGCGAGCAAGGCGGGCGCGAGGGCGTCAAGCTTGAAGAGCAGGTGCTGATCACCGCCCAGGGTGCGGTCAAGCTGTCGAGCACGCCGCTGGTCGACGACGACCGCTATTGAGGGGAGGGCCTGCACATGAACCCGATGAGTATCCCCCTGCGTCAGGTGCCGCCAGTGCCTGCAGTGAAGCCTGCGTTTCTGCGCCTGGAAGCGCTTTACAAACAGTTTGGCAAATACGAGGTGCTGCACGACGTCAACTTCGAGATGAGCAAGGGCGAGGTCGTGGCCATCATTGGCCCCAGCGGCTCGGGCAAGAGCACCTTGTTGCGCTGCATCAATCAGCTTGAGCCGCCGACGCGTGGGCGTATCCGCCTTGATGAGCTGGACATCGACGCCGCCACGCCGATGGCGCGGGCGGACCTTTTGAAACTGCGCCGGCGTATCGGCATGGTGTTCCAGTCGTTCAACCTGTTCCCGCACCTGACGGTGCTACGCAATGTCAGCCTGGCGCAGGTCCGTACCCTGGGGCGCAGTGAGCGCGAGGCCGATGCGCGCTCGATGCAGTTGCTGGAGCGCGTGGGCCTGGCGGACAAAGCCGGGCATTATCCGGCGCGCTGTTCGGGCGGGCAGCAGCAACGCATCGCCATCGCCCGCGCCTTGGCGCTGGAGCCGCAGTTGATGCTGTTCGATGAACCGACATCGGCACTGGACCCGGAGCTCGGCCTGGAGGTGCTGGCGGTGATGAAGGAGCTGGCCGGGGAGGGCATGTCGATGATCGTCGTGACCCACGAAATGCACTTTGCCGAGACCGTCTCCGACCGTGTGGTGGTCATGGCCGAGGGCCGCATCATCGAACAGGGCCCGAGTGCCCAGGTGATGCGCCAGCCACGCCATGAACGGGTGAGCAAGTTCCTCCAGGCCGTGAGGAACCGCTGATGAACGATATCCTCATGATGCTGCTGACGGGCGTGCCGTGGACCGTGGGTGTGACCGTCTGCGCCTTTGCCGTCGGTGTGGTGCTGGGGTTCCCGCTGTGCGCGCTGCGCATGTCACAGGTGCCGTCGTTGCGGGTATTGGGCGCGGCACTGGTGCTGACCTTGCGTTCGATCCCGCCGATCGTCTGGCTGTTCTTCATCTTTTTCGGCATTGGCGGCGGCTATGTCACGTTGTCGCCGTTTGTCGCAGCGGTGGTCGGCCTTGGCCTGATTACCGCCGCGCAGATGGCCGAGGTCTATCGGGGCGCCTTTGCGGCGATCCCCGATGGCCAGTATGAAGCGGCCCATGTGCTCAACCTGTCAGCGCCGCAGCGTTTCTTCGATGTGGTGTTGCCGCAGCTGGTGCGCATTTCCATCCCGACAGCGGCCACCTACGCCATCGGCCTGCTCAAGGACTCTGCAGTGGCGTCGACGCTGGGTGTCGCGGATATCAGCTTCCAGGCGTACCAGGTTTCGCAGCAGACCTTCCAGGGGCTGGGCGTGTACAGCGCGGCTGCGCTGGTGTACCTGGTGCTCAGCGTGCCGGTGGCGCTGGCTTCGCGCTGGTTGTCGAGCACCTTGCAACGGAGGATCAGCCTATGAACGCGCTGGTGACACTGTGGGCGCAGTGGTTTCCGGAGTTATGGAAGGGCTTTGTCCTGTCGTTGCAGGTGACCGCCGTCAGCCTGCTGCTGGGCATCGCGCTGGGGCTGCTGCTGGCCCTGGGCGTAGTCGCCAGGGGCAAGGCCATACGCTACCCGACGTTGATCATCGTCGAACTGGGGCGGGGTGCGCCGGCATTGATCCTGTTGCAGTACTTCTACTTCGGCCTGCCGTCGGTGAACCTGACCTTGACCTCGTTCTGGGCGGCCGTGCTGGCGTTGGCGTACTGCACGGCGGCGTACACCAGCGAGATCATCCGCGGCGGCATCGAGGCGGTTGCCCGTGGCCAGCACGAGGCGGCTGATGTGATTGGCCTGAACCGGGTCGATGCCCTGCGCTATGTGATCCTGCCCCAGGCCTTGCGGGTGGCGCTGCCGTCGTTGCTCGGCTTCTCGATCATGATGTTCCAGGCTTCTTCGCTGTGTTTCACCATCGCCTTGCCTGAGATCGTCAGCCGCGCCTCGGCCATCGGCTCCTCGACGTTCCAGTACATGCCGGTGCTGGTGCTGGCCGGGCTGATGTACGCGGCAGTCTGCGCGCCGGCCAGCCTGGGCGTGGCTGCCCTGGAGCGACGCTTGGCGCCCGGCGTGCAACCTGCTTGCTGATGCTGCTTTTACATTCACTTCCTGAAAGGTACCCGTGATGAAACCATTCAAGCGCGTTACCCGTTGCCTGAGCCTGTGCCTGGCCCTGGTCGGCAGCGCCCAGGCCATGGCCGAGTGCAAACCCACCCACACGTTCGAAACCCTGACCCCTGGTGTGCTCACCGTCGCGGCCTGGGTCTTCCCGCCGTACTCGATCCCTGGCACCGGCCAGGCACTGGGCGGCGTTGATGGCGAGATCATCAAGCAGATCGCGGCCCGGGAGTGCCTGACCATCAAGGCCAGCGTGCTCGACCCCTCGGCGGCAATCCAGTCGGTGGTGGCCCGCCGTGCCGACGTGGTCATTGGCGACTGGTACCGCACGGCGGAGCGCGGCAAGGTGCTGGGGCTGTCGGCGCCGTTGTACCTGGACGTGATGGGCATCATCTCGCCCCAGGGCTATGCCAAGGTCAGCGAGCTGGAGGGCAAGCGCGTGGGGACGGTGCAGGGCTACCTGTGGGTCAGTGACCTGAAGACGGTGCTGGGCGACGACCTGGTGCTGTACCCCAACCCGGTGGCCATGGCCCAGGACCTGGCCTCGGGGCGCATCGAGGCCGGCATCGACAGCCATGCGGTGGCCGTCGCCTCGCAGCAGAAGGGGGCGTACAAGGGCGCCAGCATCAAAGTGTCCGAGCCGGATCCACGGGTCAAGGCGACCGAGCAACCGGGGCAGACCAGCATCCCTTACATGCTGAGCAACGTCGAACTGGGCAAGGCGCTCGATGCCAACATCCAGGCGTTGCATGGCAGTGGCGAGATTGCCCGCATACTTGAGGCGCATGGGCTGGATCGGCAGGCGGCAGATGTGGGGGCGCCGCGGTTGGTGGAGTGAAGTGCCTATACCGGCCTCTTCCCGGGTTTACCCGCGAAGAGGCACGACTAATCCAGGCTATTACCCTTGATGCAAGACACAATCTCTTCATTCAGCCTTTTCACTGGGGCTCAACAGGCATATGGTGTACGCCGTCCATATTCCCTGGAGCTGTCATGTCCAACCGTTTCCCCTCCGTTCGTCCTCGTCGCTTGCGCCAGAACGAATCCCTGCGTTCGATCTTCCAGGAAACCGAGTTCCGCCTTGAAGACCTGATCCTGCCGATCTTCGTCGAAGAAGGCATCGATGATTTCGTGCCGATCACCAGCATGCCGGGTGTCAATCGCATCCCTGAAAAACTGCTGGCGCAAGAAATCGAGCGCTACGCCCGTGCCGGCATCAAGTCGGTGATGACCTTTGGCGTCTCGCACCACCTGGACGAGGTCGGCAGTGACACCTGGAACGAAAACGGCCTGGTGGCGCGCATGGCGCGGATCTGCAAGGACACCGTGCCGGAAATGGTGGTGATGTCCGACACCTGCTTCTGCGAATACACCAGCCACGGCCATTGCGGTGTGGTGCACGACCACGGTGTGGACAACGACGCCACCCTGGTCAACCTGGGCAAGCAGGCCGTGATCGCGGCCGCCGCCGGCGCCGACTTCATCGCGCCATCGGCGGCGATGGACGGCCAGGTCCAGGCGATTCGGGGTGCGCTGGATGCCGCAGGCTTCCATGACACGGCAATCATGGCCTATTCGACCAAATTCGCCTCGTCGCTCTATGGCCCGTTCCGCGAGGCTGGCGGTACCGCCCTCAAAGGTGACCGCAAGAGCTACCAGATGAACCCGATGAACCGCCGCGAAGCCGTGCGCGAATCGTTGCTCGACGAGCAGGAAGGGGCCGATGTGCTGATGGTCAAACCGGCCGGCGCCTACCTTGACGTGATCGCCGACATCCGCGCTGCTTCGCGCCTGCCACTGGCGGCCTACCAGGTCAGTGGTGAATACGCGATGATCAAGTTTGGCGGCCTGGCCGGTGCCATCGATGAAGGGCGCGTGATGCGTGAAAGCATCGGTGCCATCAAGCGGGCGGGTGCCGACCTGATCCTGACCTACTTCGCCATGGACCTGGCGCGCGAAGGTATCTGATAGGGCCGGCTGCCTTGTGGGGGCGGCCTGTAGGAGCGGCCTTGCGTCGCGAAAGGGGCGCGTAGCGGCCCCGGCGATTTTTGCTGCGCCACAGAACCTGGGGCCGCTACGCAGCCCTTTCGCGACGCAAGGCCGCTCCTACAAGCCCCCAGCCCGCCCTGAAACTACAAAAATTCATTAAGCGCTGAATTATTTAGTGTCCCTTAGTCTCTGATGCCATAGAGCATTCAGCGACAGGGATATAAGCATGAAATCTCGCAAGAAAAGCGTCAAACCGATCGGCCTGAAAGACATCACCATCGTCGACGACGCCAAGATGCGCAAAGCGATCACCGCCGCCGCCTTGGGTAACGCGATGGAATGGTTCGACTTCGGCGTCTATGGCTTCGTCGCCTACGCACTCGGCAAGGTGTTCTTCCCCAACGCCGACCCCAGCGTGCAGATGATCGCCGCCTTGGCCACGTTCTCGGTACCCTTCCTGATCCGCCCGCTGGGCGGGTTGTTCTTCGGGGCACTGGGCGACAAGTTCGGCCGGCAGAAGATTCTCGCCGCCACCATCGTGATCATGTCGTTGAGTACCTTTGCCATCGGCCTGATACCGTCCTATGCCTCGATCGGCATCTGGGCGCCGATCCTGTTGCTGCTGGCCAAGATGGCCCAGGGCTTCTCGGTAGGCGGTGAATACACCGGGGCTTCGATTTTCGTCGCCGAGTACGCGCCCGACCGCAAGCGCGGCTTCCTCGGCAGTTGGCTGGATTTTGGCTCCATCGCAGGGTTTGTTCTCGGTGCGGGCGTGGTGGTGTTGATTTCCACCGTGCTGGGCGAGGAGCAGTTCCTTGAGTGGGGCTGGCGCCTGCCGTTCTTCCTGGCCTTGCCGCTGGGCATCATCGGCCTCTACCTGCGCCACGCGCTCGAAGAGACACCGGCATTCCAGCAGCACGTCGAAAAGCTCGAACAAGGCGACCGCGAAGGCCTGGCCTCCGGCCCCAAGGTGTCGTTCAAAGAGGTGGCCACCCAGCACTGGCGCAGCCTGGTGACCTGCGTTGGCGTGGTGATCGCCACCAACGTCACGTACTACATGCTGCTCACCTACATGCCCAGCTACCTGTCGCACAACCTGCACTACAGCGAAGACCACGGGGTGCTGATCATCATCGCGATCATGGTCGGCATGCTGTTCGTGCAGCCGATCATCGGGCTGCTCAGTGACAAGTTCGGGCGCCGGCCTTTCATCATGGTCGGCAGTGTCGGCCTGTTCGCGCTGGCTATCCCAGCCTTCATGCTGATCAACAGCGGCGTGCTTGGGCTGATTTTCGCCGGGCTGCTGATCATTGCCGTGCTGCTGAACTTCTTCATCGGCGTAATGGCCTCGACATTGCCAGCGATGTTCCCAACGCACATTCGTTATAGCGCCCTGGCCAGCGCGTTCAACATCTCGGTACTGATCGCCGGCCTTACCCCGACCCTGGCCGCCTGGCTGGTAGAAAGCACGGGCAACCTGTACATGCCGGCCTACTACCTGATGGTGATTGCGGCCGTCGGCCTGGTCACCGCCCTGACCATGAAGGAAACCGCCAACAAACCCCTGCGCGGTGCGGCGCCTGCCGCGTCTGACATCGAGGAAGCACGCGAGCTGCTGCAGGAGCACCACGACAACATCGAGCAGAAAATCGAAGACATCGACACGCAGATTGCAGAGCTTGAGGCCAAACGCAAATTGCTGGTGCAGCAACATCCGCGTATCGAGTAAGGTACAAGGCCCTTTACTCAGTAGATAATTTATATGGCCGAGGGCTTTTCGGCGCTACCGCCACTCAATGGCTTGCGGGTGTTCGAGGTGGTATCACGCCACCTCAACTTCCGCCTGGCAGCGGACGAGCTGGGGGTAAGCCAGGCGGCGGTGGCGCAGCAGGTTCGCGGGCTGGAGGCGAACCTTGGGGTCAAACTGTTCGAACGGTTGCCCAGGGGCCTGAGCCTTACCGGCGCCGGCCAGCGCTACAGCGCCGATATCCGCAGTGCGTTCGCTTTGATCGCTTCGGCTACCCAGGCGCTGCGCCCCGATGGGTCCCACCTGACGGTCAGCGTTACGCCCACCTTTGCGGCGAAGTGGCTGATCCCTCGGCTGGCGTCACTTGCCCATGACCACCCCGATATCGACCTGCAGGTACTGGCCACTGATCGCCTCTCGCAGTTCCGCCCTGAGGGCGTGGATATCGCGGTGCGCTACGGCCGCCCGCCGTTCGGCCCGGCCTTGCATGTCGAACCTTTCCTCAAGCAACGCATCGTCGCCGTGGCAAGCCCTGGGCTACTAGCGCAACTGGGCAAGCCGGCTTCCCTTGACGACTTGCACCGCTTCGCGCTGCTGCACGATGCGCACAATTTCTGGCCAACCTTTATCGGCGAGGTCTTTGCGCAGCCGCTGTTGGCTGGGGCCAAGAATGTGCGCTTCAACCAGACATCGTTGGCGATCAATGCTGCAGTGGCCGGGCAGGGGCTCGCCTTGGCCAGCGACTTCTTCGTACGCAACGACATTGAAGCAGGGCGGTTGGCCTTGGTGTTCGAGCAGCAATTGGTGCTGGAGCAGGCGTTTTACCTGGTCTGGCCGCGCAATGCCTATCAAGCGCCAGCACTGGAGAGGGTGCGCAGCTGGTTGTTGCAACAGGCGCAGGCATCTGGTCAGTAGTTTTTCTATCGTCTATTGCATCAAGGTCGATGGCCGTATCACGCGCAGCATCTGATCAGCGTGGCATGTAGCCCAGTTGCCATGAGCGCGGAATGAACCGCGTCACCAGGGCCAGCAGGCACGCCAGCGCGCAACTGCCCGCCAGCGCCTGCAAGCCCAAGCGGTGCTCCAGCCAGGCGCCAAGGGCGGCGCCCAGCAGCATGCCGGCCCAAGGCACCAGCTGCACCCGCCAGCCATTGCGCCGCTCGCCCAGCACCCAGCGGCCCAGGCCGCGGCCGAAGCGGGACAGGGCACCGGTGACATAGGTCAGGCCGATGGGCAGGCCATTCACCTGCTCGACCACCGCATTGATCATGCCCATGGCCAGCGTCGCCGCAAGCAACGCCGGAAAGGTCGCGGCCAGCGGCCAGGCCGCAGCGCCACCCAGCAGCCCCGCGACCACCAGCAGTACCGGCCAGGCCCGGCGCCGGAAGCTGCGGGCCAGCAACACGCCCAGTGCATTACCGGCGACGAAGCCGAGTACCGCCCCGCTCAGGCGCAGCACCATGGCCGCATCCGCCTCACTGATCGCGACGGCCAGGCGGGTGGTGTTGCCGCTCATGAACGAAACAAAGTCGCCCAGGGCCAATAGGCCGATGGCATCGGTCATGCCGGCCAGCACCGACAGCCCGGCCACCAGCCCCAGGCCCACCCGGCCTCGCAGGCTGCGCAGCTTCAGCCGCCGCGCACTGTGCGATGTCAACGCGTTGGGCAGCATGTTCAGGGCAACAGCTTTTCGCGGGCCAGGGTACCCTTGAGGGTGCGTTCGACCACATCGACCAACACCATGGTCTGGTGGTCCACTTCGATGTTCAGCAGCTCACCGGCCTGGTAGTTGGCGAAGGTGGTCTGGCGCAAGGTTTCGGGGATCAGGTTGATGGTGATGACGGTGTCTTCGACATCAGCGACGGTCAGGCTGCAGCCGTTCACACCAAGGAACCCGCGGGGGAACACGTACTTGGCCCACTCGGGCGGCATGCGGAACTTGATGAACGCACCGGTAGGTTCGATCGACAGCTCGACGATCTCGGCGGTGGTGGCGATGTGGCCCGCCATCAAGTGGCCGCCGATCTCGGCGTTCATCTTGGCCGAGCGTTCGATGTTCACGCCCTGGCCAGCCTTCAAGCAGCGCAGGTTGGTGCGCTCCAGGGTGGCGTTCATGGCGTCGAATTTCACCTCGGTGCCGTCGATCTCGGTAACCGACAAGCAGGTCCCCTCGACACTGACGCTGGCGCCGATCTTGAGTTCGTCGAGCAGCTCCGGGGTGAGGTCGAGGGTGAACTGCTTGTGGCCTGGGTAGGTGTTCACCGCAAGCAGAGGGCGGACGGCCTGGACGATGCCGGTGTACATGGAAGTTGCTCCTGGGCACGGGAAAATGAAGTCACCCGGAAACTAAGCCTGTGAAGCGGTAAAAGCAAGGTGGCCGCGACCGTTCAGACATGCCCGCTGCTGTTCACGATGCGCAGGCACAGTGCCTCGTAAGGGTCCAGGTTCACCACCAGCCGCCCATCTTCGGTCAAGTCGCCCTCGACCGTTTCATTGATCATGTCCACCACCGGCCCCGGCGTGAAGCCGGTCAAGTGCAGCGTTTCGCTGATCACCGTCTGGCCAAAGTTCAGCGCGCTGATCTGCACCCCGCGCCCGGCCGGCAGCTCGTGCACCATCACCAGCAAGCCAGGGCTACTGACCTCGGGTACCAGCACCTGGCGGCTGGTGGCGATACCGTAGGCCTGGCGCACGGCAAGCAGCTTCTTCACCTTGCTGGCGAATGAATCGGGGTGTTCCAGCTGGCTGTCGAGGCTGCCGTAAAGCGCGCGGGCACGGGGCATGCCGCGCACCGAGGCCTCGGCGTGCGGGGCAAGGCCGGCCAGGTCGTAGCCGCCGCGGTGGATCCAGCGGGTGTCGCCATCGAGCATGCGTTCTGCCACCGCCTCGGCGGGCAAGGGCAGGGCTCCGACCAGGTCCCAGCCGGACAGCGCCACCACGCCAGGCTGCATGGCGTTGTACATCACCAGCAGCAGGTGAATCTTCTGGATACGCTCGATATCCGCTGCGTTGATCTGATCGAGGTCGCGGATGCCGAGGGCGGCCGTGATCAGGCTGGCGGTGGTGCAGGCGATGCCGTTGGTGACGAAGCGCAGGTTGTAAGGGGCATGTTCGCCCGACAGACGTTCGTAGATTTCTTCGCGAATGTGCTCGCGCAGGATGTTGCCGGGCAGGGTCTGGCCCTTGTACAGGTACATGTCGTGGGCGTGCAGGGTCCAGAAGTGCACCAGTTCGACGGTCAGCTCGTCATGGTTCTGCAAGGCATGGATCAACGAAGCCGGGTCGATGCCGAAGCTGTGCATTTCCTTGAGCATCAGGCGCAGGAATTCGGTGTCGCCGGTCAGCAGCGCGTGCTGGTAGGCCGGGCGGGTGATGAAGTCGTAGGACAGGTCGGCGCCGCCCTTGGACATCAGGGCAATGTCGTCGATCGTCAGGTTCAGCTCCTGGAAGCTGAAACCGCCCGCCTTGCGAATCATGCCGCCAATCAGCTGGTTGCCGACGATCGACAGGGGGTGGCTCTCGGACCAGGCAGTGCCCTCAAGGCGGGTTTCCACCCCGAGAAAACCATTGGCGTCCAGGCGCAGGCCACGCGCGCCAAGGCAGTCCAGCGCATGCAGGGCATCGCCGATGATCATCTGCTGGGCGGCAAATGTCGGGTCGAGCCAGTTGAGCGACGGCTGGCCTTCCTTGAAGTAGTGCAGGTACACCCAGCGCCGGGTCTTGCCGTCGACGCCGGTGACCGGCGGGGTGACGCTCCAGTCGGTCTCCTTGACCCCAGGTTCGAAGAAGATCACCCGCTGCAACTGGCCGACGATGTAATGGCGTGCCTTGAGCGCATCGCACACGGCCGGCAGCAGGTTGACCGAATCGCGCCCTGCGGGTACGTCGGGCAGCAGCGGCCAGTCTTCTTCGCGCACCTCGACCATGTGGTAAAGCCCGGGGTAGTGGCCGTGGGCCAGTTCTGCCAGGCGGAAGTCGGCGCCTTTGCCAGTGTGCGAGGGGATCAGGTCATCGATGGTCACGGCGTTGTGCGCCGCAGCCATGCGGCTCATCTGGATCAGCTCCTGCTCGCTGCCGTAGAGCGGGTCGATGTCGAAGCTGATGCGGTCGAAGTTGCCGTCCACGCTGGGGGTGAACTCGTGGCCGCGCACGCCGCCTGACTGCTTGATCGGGCCGGTGTGCACGCCTTGTATGCCGATCTCCGACAAGCGCTTCCACAAGGCTTCGTGGGCCAGGGCCGAGAGCACCGAGCAGTCATCGGGGGCGATGATAGCGTCAGGGTAGACAGTGAGCCACACCGAGGCGATCTCGGTTGCGCGGCGGGGCTGGGCCTCGGCATAGGGGTTTTGCCACAGGCGCGATTGCCCCGAATACAAAAGGGCCCGCTGCTGGGAGGCCTTGAGCATGGAACGGTCTTCGAGCCACTGGATGTATGACGGGTCGGGTTGAGTCATCTCGCGTCCTCTCTGTGTGTCGGCACCGGCCACAGTTATGACGGCTTCGCACGCGGAACGTTCGCAATGCCTGCGCGGCGTGTTCCCAGGGGGAAAAGGGTCAGCGCCGCGCCGACAGCTGCTGCGGTGCCAGAAACGCACTGTGGAAGTAGTTGCGCAACGCCTGCATGGCCGGGCTGAACGCCCGCTCGCGGTGCCAGGCCAGGCCCACGCTCATCGGCGTCACCGGGTCGCTGATGGTCACCGTCTCGATCCGCTTGCCTTCCAGCGACCAGGGCCTGTGCACCAGGTCGGAGAGGATCGCCACGCCGCTGCCATTGGCCACCATGCTGCGCACGGCCTCCACCGAGCTGGTCCGCACGCGCACGCTGGGCCGCTGCCCGGCCTGCTCCCAGTAGCGCATGGCGCTTTGTTCGGCCTCGTCCACCGTCAGCAGAATGAACGGTTCGCCGGCCACATCCGCCAGGCTCACCGCAGAGCGCTCGCACAGCGGGTGGTGGCCGGGCAGCCACAGTCGGCGTTCGGAGTTGAAGAGGGTTTCCGAGACGATGTCCGGGTGGGTGAGGTTGGCGGTGAGCACCACAGCCATGTCGAAACGGCCCTCAAGCAGGCCCTGTTCGATGGCGCTGCGCTCCTGTTCATGCACGTGCAGGGTCACGTCCGGGTGCCAGTGTTCCAGCCGTTGCAGGTGGTGCGGCAGGAAGTAGCCCATCACGGTATAGCTGGCGGCCAGGCGCAGCAGGCCGCTGGCGCGCACGTCAGGCAGCGGGCTGTTCAGCGCGTCGTCCACGCTGCGCAGAATCACATAGGCCCGGTTGAGAAAATGCCGGCCAGCCTCGGTCAGGCTCATACCTTGGGCCGAGCGCTGGAACAGCAGCACACCGAGCATCGCCTCCAGTTCCTTGATCGCCGTGGTCACGGCCGATTGAGAGATGTTCAGGTGGATCGCCGCCTGAGAAATCTGGCCGATCTCGGCAGTGGCGACGAAGTAGCGGACCTGGCGCAGGGTCAGTGACACGGTTGGCTCCCGGTGTATCTGATTTTCAGAAGACACCCTATCTGTTTATAGATCTTCCCAAGGGGGTGAGGAGAATCTAACGTGGCATTCAGGCAGTCACAAGCACCAGGAGATACGTTCATGCAGGTGGTGGATTTCAATTCGGACATGGGCGAGGGCTTCGGCCCGTGGACCATTGGTGACGGCGTCGACAACGAGTTGATGGGTTTCATCAGCTCGGCCAACATCGCCACCGGCTTCCATGCCGGCGACCCGGGCACCATGCGCCGCACTGTCGAGCGGGCCAAGGCGATAGGGGTGGCGGTCGGGGCACACCCGGGCTTTCGTGACTTGGTCGGTTTCGGCCGGCGACACATCAATGCCTCGGCCCAGGAGCTGGTCGACGACATGCTCTACCAACTGGGCGCGCTGCGTGAAATCGCCCGTGCCCAGGGGGTGACGCTGCAACACATCAAGCCCCACGGCGCGCTGTACATGCATCTGGCGCGCGACGAGGAGGCTGCACAACTGCTGGTGCAGAACCTGCGCGTGATCGAACCGCAGTTGCTGCTGTACTGCATGCCGGGCTCGGTGATCTGCCGTGTCGCCCAGGCACTCGGGCAGCCGGTGATCCGCGAGTTCTATGCCGACCGCGAGTACGCCATGAGCGGCTCCATCGTGTTCACCCGCAACGTGCGCGGCCATGACCCCCAGGCCGTCGCCGAGCGTGTGCTGCGGGCCTGCCAGCAAGGCCTGGTGCGCACGGTAGAGGGGCAGGACCTGGCCATCGAATTCGATTCCATTTGCCTGCACAGCGATACCCCCGGCGCGCTCGACCTGGTCGAGGCTACGCGCCAGGCGCTCGATCAGGCGGGTATCGCGGTGCGTGCGCCACGCTGAGTAGCTGCGGCGCCCGGCGCTTGGAGGCCGGGGCCCTTGCATTGATTTGATTTCGCCTGCCTTTCTATAAAGATTCCAAAAAAAGGAACAGTCATGGCCGAGCCGGTTGCTTCTACCCCAATCCGCTACAGCTTCGGTGCCGACGAGCACCTGTTTGCCGAAGTCAGTGACAGCATGTCGCTGCAAGCCTTCTTCAAGGGCATGGCCGTCACCCGCGCGGTGGAGCGACTTGGCCTGGAGGGCGTACTCGACGTATGCCTGGCCAACGCCTCGTTCCAGATCCGCTTCGACCCTGACCGCATTGCCCCCCAGGCCTTGCTCGAAGCGGTACGCGGCGCCGAGGCAGAGGCGGTGGCCGAGCGCTCGCTGCAGACCCGCATCATCGAAATCCCGGTGCTGTACAACGACCCGTGGACCCACGAAACCCTGATGCGTTTTCGTGACCGTCACCAGGACCCAAGCAGCACGGACCTTGAGTATGCGGCGCGGGTCAACGGCCTGGCCGATGTCCAGGCGTTCATCGCCGCGCACAGTGGCGCGCCCTGGTTCGTGTCGATGGTCGGCTTTGTCGCCGGCCTGCCGTTCATGTTCCAGATGGTTGAGCGCGAGCGGCAGTTGCAGGTGCCCAAGTACCTGCGTCCGCGTACCGACACACCCAAGCTGACCCTCGGCCATGGCGGCTGTTTCGGGTGCATCTACTCGGTACGCGGGGCGGGCGGCTACCAGATGTTCGGCGTCACCCCGGCGCCGATCTACGACCCGCAGCAGACCTTGGCCTACCTCAAGGCGCACATGGTGTTCTTCCGCCCTGGGGACATCGTGCAGTTCAAGCCCATCGACCGCCGAGCCTATGACCAAGCCGTGGCGGAGGTGGAGGAGGGCCACTTCAACCTGCGCATTCGCCCGGTGACGTTTTCCCTGGATGCCTTCCTCGCCGACCCGGTCGGCTACCCCAAGACGCTGCAGGAGGTGCTGGCATGATCAAGGTACTCAAACCCGGCCTGGCCACATCGGTACAGGACCTTGGTCGCGAAGGCTATTACCACTTGGGCATTCCGCCGTCCGGGGCGCTCGACCAATATGCCCTGAGCGCCGCCAACCATCTGGTCGGCAACCCGGCAGGTGCAGCAGGGCTGGAATGCGCGCTGGTGGGACCAGAGCTTGAGTTCCAGCACGATGCGCTGGTGGCGGTATGCGGAGCGCAGATGCCCGCCTTGCTCGACGGCCGTGAGCAGCGCCCCGACACCGCGTTTGCGGTCAGGGCAGGGCAGGTGTTGCGTTTCGGCTTCCCCACCGCAGGTGCCCGGGCGTACCTGGCCGTGGCCGGCGGTATCGATGTACCCGAAGTGCTCGGCAGCCGTTCGACCTACGCCCTGGGTGCGTTGGGCGGGCTGCACGGGCGCAAGTTGATGGCGGGTGATGTATTGCCGGTCGGTGTGCCCAGCGGCAAGACCCGGGCTGGCGCGAGCCTGCCGATGGCCCTGCGCCAGGCGCTGGGTGGCGAGGTGGTAGTGCGGGTGGTGCCGGGGTTGTATTTCCATCGCCTGACCGACGCGGCGGCGCAGAGCTTCTTCACTCAGGCGTGGACCGTCGGCTCCGAGGCGGACCGTATCGGCTACCGCTACAAGGGCGCTAGCGCATTGAGCTTCCAGCTACGTGAGCAGCCGTTTGGCGCAGGCTCGGACCCCTCGAATATCGTCGACAGCTGCTACCCGATCGGTTCGATCCAGGTGCCAGCGGGGCTGGAGCCGATCATTCTGCACCGCGATGCGGTGTCGGGCGGCGGGTATGCCATGATCGGCACGGTGATCAGCGCCGACCTGGACCTGATCGGGCAGATGCAGCCCAATCAGCAGGCGCGGTTCTTGGCGGTGAGCCTGGAGCAGGCGTTGGAGGCACGGCGGTCGTACAAGAAGAAGCTGGGGTGCCTGGCCCGGTTGTTTGCTTGATTGCTGGGTGGGTTGAGTGACAGGCCATCGCTATTGCCGAGGGTCTAGTCGCTCGCCTGTATCAGGAAGCATCCTGCTCATGCCCTCGATCAGGTACCTCATTGGTATGACATAGTTCCACCAACCGCTCTTGTGTGCGTTACACCTGGCTAGATGCAGACTGTCCACACATCGCTCAAAAGCTGCCACTGAAACTCGCAAACAAGCTGGCGTCCTGGGCCTCCCTCTGCAGGGTGGTCGTTGTAACTCCGATACTGGCGCTCACATCGCCTAACACTACCCGCACCCCCAGCAGCGCAGTCACGTAGTAACGGTCGAACTCCAGCCCCGGCACCCGATACGGGCCAGCTCCAGGTACGGTTTGCAGCCATGCGTTGGCCTGCTTGCTGCCTTCAAACGCCTGATCGTAGGTGATCTGTGCATAAGGCTCAAAACGACTTGCTCGTAGACGGGCCTGCCAACCAATTCGACCCACGGTCGAGTCAACCTTTTGATCGTAATAGCCCATGGCGGTGAAGCTTCTATTGCTCTCGACATAGTCATCTAACTCCACCCGCTGCCAGATGATTGCGGCCAGCGGCCCATGTCGCAAATCGCCCACATTGTCGAACTCATAACCTGTGTTAAGGGCCATCGTAAGGTTGTGCCCTTCTGGAGTACCGTTGTGGGTGTGGGTAGCAGGTCCGATCTGAACCTTACGGGTGACGTCATAATCCAGCCAGCTATAGCTGACCTGGCCATTCACCCACATTCGCTCACCGTACCAGCCACTAAACAGGCCGAGGGTTGAGTCGGACTGCGTGTAGCCCCCTTGATGCGCACCGACGTTAGCCTCCATGCGACCAACACCGGCGAAGCCTCCCATTACAACGCCGTTGCGGGACCAATCGACGCCAAACAAGCCAGCAGGGGCCGAGCCGTCGTACAGGCGGCCATGATCATAACGCTGAGTGTCGTGACGAAGGCTACCCCACCAGCGCCAACCGTCTGCGGGCCGACTGCCTACGTGTTGGCTGACCTGATCAGCGCGGCTTCGACCCACCGTGTGCGCCGAGT
Organism: Pseudomonas sp. SWRI68; assembly: GCF_014269165.1. NCBI lineage: Bacteria > Pseudomonadati > Pseudomonadota > Gammaproteobacteria > Pseudomonadales > Pseudomonadaceae > Pseudomonas > Pseudomonas sp. SWRI68. The sequence goes on from NZ_JABWRU010000005.1 coordinate 176,048, forward strand.
GGGTGAGGACTTGCTGGTATCGCGGCGCTTCGAGCACCGAAATGGCGTACTGCCCGAGCATTTGATTAGCGGCTGTGCTCAAGTGCACATCGTCTGCAAACAAGTAGGTCATATCCGCGTTGGGGACGACGTAGTCCGCCGGGCCGCAGATCAACGCCAATTTTCGTCCGCAGGCGGCATCAGTGACATTGGTGAAACCATAGCTGTCGGGGTTGCCTGCCAGCGCTTGCATGAAGCTGAACGCATCCAGGGGAATGAACGCCAAGCCAGCCTGCCTCAACCCACCGTAAAGTGCATCATTGTAAGCTTGGTAGCGAGGCGTTATCCGCGCCATGGCCTCTGCCCCCCTGTCGCGAATGCGCGGGATAAGCCCCATATCCGGCAGGTTGGGCACCAATACGTAGCGTGCACCGGCTCGCTCTAGGTCAGCAACGATGCCAATCTGGTCAGTCACTGTCGCACTGACCACGACTGGCACTTGGCTAGGGTCGACAATAGACGCCATGTCATTGATGCCGCCCCAGACCGTGTACAGCGCCCGGGGATCAGCGACACCACCAGTGGTCGAAAAGTACTGAGCCAGCTGGTCTGTCAGCGAGGGGATCGGCCCAAGCTCACCGGCCGCCGGCATGCTCACTCGCGCACCACCCGCAGCGTAATTGTCGCCCGTCTGGCCATTGCCGTTGGCGCTTGCATCCACACCATAGTGGTCAGCCAAATGCTCTGACCAGACCTTGCCCGGATTGGTGGTCAACTTACCTAGCCCAGCTTGAACCCCAGGAGGTAGCAACGGCCGGTAATAGCCACTGTCGGTGTAACTGTCGCCCAGAAAAAGGGTGCGCGAGAAGGGCGCTTCTGTGGCAATTGAAGGCGTTGCGACGAAGAACAGCGCCGTAGCTGCGCCAGCAAGTATGCACGTTCTGATCGACATGGAATCTACCTGATGATGTCCAGACGGGGCCTTGATAGGGGCTCACGAGACAGTCCTTATCGAGCCGAACCATGGCGAACTTTGCGGCGATCATAGGCGTGCCTTACTAAGTGCTGCTACTGACAAAACTAACAGTTCCACGCTGCGTTCAGACGGGCCTGCAAAGACCCCATGTTCGGTCATGCCGTTGAAAACGGGGGCGGTAAGCACGTGCGTTACTCACCTCTACAAATCCGTTTGCCGCGCTGCGAGGCCACTTCCAGCGCCTGCCCATCCCGCTGTTTGCCCTGCCGTGCCAGGCCTTCAAGCTGGGGTATCAGCATGCCTTCCGGCAAATGCCGCCAGAACCGCCCGGGCATATGCAGGCGCAGCGCGTCCGGGTTGAGGCGGGCAGGGTTGAAGGTGTGGCGATAATAGGTGCGCCACAGTTCGGCGCCGGGGTCGTCGGCATGGCGCGCCCACTGCCGCCAGTCATCGGGGCAGTGGCGGCGGTAATCGAAGGCCTGGCCATCGAAGCGGATGCCATCGGTGGGTGTGGCGATCAACCAGCGTTGTCGGCCCAGGCGGTCGGCAAAGTGCGCACTGGCATCGTGCAGGATGTCGTGGGCGGGCTCGTGATAGGCGACCAGGTCCAGCTGCAGTCGCTCGGCCAACGCCTCGGGCAGGGGGACGAAGCGCACGAAAGCATGCAGGTGGTGCGCCTCACGGCTGACTTGTTTGATCCGCCGGTGCAGCTCACTGCCCAGGCGGTCGCCCGCGAGCATGGCGGTGCGATCGCCATGGGCGACGCGCCAGAGCACTTCGTACAGCAGGTTCCAGCGTTGCGCGCCGCGATAGCAGGCGGCCTGTGCCAACTGGCTCAGTAACGCCGCCGGCACTTTGCCGCGAAACGGGCCAGGGCCTTCAGGCAACGGTGCCGGCACGGCCAGCAGATCATCGATAGGGCCTTGCGACCAGGTCACCTCGGCCGGGTCGATGCCATGGCCGAGCAGCGTTCGGGCTTGGTCACGCCAGGTGGCGAAGTGGTTATCACAGTCGAGCGCGATCACCCCCACAACCCCATCTGCACAGGCGCTTGTGGCTCGCGCAGGCGTTCGCGCAGCAGGCCGCTGCGCAGCTCGGCCTGGGTCGGGCGGTAGTCGCTGGTGACAATGAACGGCCGGGCCTTGTCCAGTACGCAGCGCAGTTGGATCAGGTCGTCATAGCGGATGCGCCGTTCACGGCGCAGCGCCACCAGGCGCTGCACGCTGCGCAGGCCGATGCCCGGGATACGTGCCAGCAAGGCCGGTTCGGCGCGGTTAACATCCAGCGGGAAAACTTCGCGATTGGCCAGCGCCCAGGCCAGCTTGGGGTCGATGTCCAGTGCCAGGTTGCCGCTATGGCCCAGCAGTTCGCCGGCCTTGTAGCCATAGCCACGCAGCAGGAAGTCGGCCTGGTACAGGCGGTGCTCACGCAACAGTGGCGGCGCCGCCAGGGGCACGCTGCCCGGGCTGTCGGGGATCGGGCTGAAGGCCGAGTAGTACACACGCTTGAGACCGTAACCCTGGTACAGCGACTCGGCATTGCGCAGCAGCGTGCTGTCATCGGTGGCGTCGGCGCCGACGATGACCTGGGTACTTTGCCCGGCGGGCGTGAAGCGCGGCGCCTTCGGCTCGTTGGCTACGGCTTGCTGGCCTTGGTGGATGACCGCCATGGCCTGGCGGATGGTGTGCGCGTGTTTCTCCGGTGCCAGGCGTTTGAGGCTGGCATCGGTCGGCAGCTCGATGTTGACGCTCAGGCGGTCGGCCAGGCGCCCGGCTTCCTCGATCAGCAGCGGGTCGGCGTCGGGTATGGTCTTGAGGTGGATGTAGCCGCGGAAGTTGTGCTCGTCGCGCAGCAACCGTGCCACGCGGATCAGTTGTTCCATGGTGTAGTCGGCCGAGCGGATGATGCCCGAGCTGAGGAACAGGCCGCTGATGCAGTTGCGCCGGTAGAAGTCCAGGGTCAGGCGCACCACTTCTTCCGGGGTGAAGCGCGCCCGCGGTACGTTGCTGGAGCGGCGGTTGACGCAGTACTGGCAGTCGTACAGGCAGAAGTTGGTCAGCAGCACCTTGAGCAGCGACACGCAGCGGCCGTCCGGCGTATAGCTGTGGCAGATGCCCATGCCATTGGTGGCGCCCAGGCCGTCGCCGCCGCGCGAGCTGCGCTTGGGCGCACCGCTGCTGGCGCAGGAAGCATCGTACTTGGCGGCGTCGGCGAGAATGCCGAGTTTGGCGATGAGCTGCATGGTGGCTGACTCGAAACACTGAATATTCATACAGTATTTTGAGCGCGGCCTGATTGCAAGCCCCAGTGATCGAGGTGCCCCAGTAAAACCCTCAGCTAAGCTTGTGCTGGACTTTACGGACAGCTACGAGGCGTGCGGGAGAGGACATGAAAATCACGATCGAGGCGAAGTGGGCGCTGGCCGGCCTGGCGCTGGCGATGGGCATGCTCAATGCCCAGGCGGCTGAAACCAAGAAGGTCGATGTGCTGCTGGTGGGCGGCGGTATCATGAGTTCGACCCTGGCTGTCTGGCTCAATGAGCTGGAGCCAGGCTGGTCGATGGAGATGGTCGAGCGCCTGGACAAGGTGGCCGAAGAAAGCTCCAACGGCTGGAACAACGCCGGTACCGGCCACTCGGCCCTGGCGGAGCTGAACTACACGCCAGAGAAGGATGGCAAGATCGACATCAGCAAGGCGGTGGAGATCAACGAGTCGTTCCAGGTGACCCGACAGTTTCTAGCCTGGCAGGTCAAGCAGGGCGTGTTGAAGAACCCCCACTCATTCATCAATACCACCCCGCACATGAGCTTTGTCTGGGGTGACGACAACATCCGCTTCCTGAAAAAGCGCTACGAGGCGTTGCAAGCCAGCCCGTTGTTCAAGCCGATGCAGTATTCCGAAGACCACGAACAGATCCGCAAGTGGGTGCCTCTGATGATGGAGGGGCGCGACCCCAACCAGAAACTGGCCGTGACCTGGGCGCCGATCGGCACCGACGTCAACTTTGGTGAGATCACCCGGCAGTACGTGGGCTACCTGCAGACCCGGCCGAACTTCGACCTTAAGCTGTCGACCGAGGTCCAGGACATTACCCGTAACGAAGATGGCTCCTGGCATGTGGAGTACAAGAACCTGAAGGACGGCAGCCAGGCCGCCACCGATGCCAAGTTCCTGTTCATCGGTGCAGGGGGCGCGGCGCTGCCGCTGTTGCAGAAGTCCGGTATCGATGAGGCCAAGGACTATGCCGGTTTCCCGGTGGGAGGGTCGTTCCTGGTAACCGACAACCCGGCCATTGCCCAGCGCCATATGGCCAAGGCCTACGGCATTGCGGCGAGCGGCGCCCCGCCCATGTCGGTGCCGCACCTGGATACCCGTGTGCTCGATGGCAAACGCATGATCCTGTTCGGCCCGTTCGCTACCTTCTCGACCAAGTTCCTCAAGCAGGGTTCGTTGCTTGACCTGTTCGCCAGCGCCAGTGTTCACAACGCCTGGCCGATGGTCAGGGTAGGGGTGCGCGAGTTCGACCTGGTGCAGTACCTGGTCGGTCAGGTCTTGCAGTCCGACGATGACCGCTTCGAAGCGCTGCGCACCTACTTCCCCGAAGCCAGGAAGGAAGACTGGCGCCTGTGGCAAGCCGGCCAGCGTGTACAGATCATCAAGAAAGACGAGGCCCAGGGTGGTGTGCTCAAGCTGGGTACCGAAGTGGTCACGTCCAAGGACGGCAGCATCGCCGGCCTGCTGGGGGCATCGCCTGGCGCCTCGACTGCGCCACCGATCATGCTGGATGTGTTGAACAAGGTGTTCAAGGACAAGGTGGCTTCAGCAGCCTGGCAGGCGAAGATCAAACAGATCGTGCCGTCCTATGGCATCCGGCTGAACGAGCATCCGGACAAGGTGCAGGAGGAGTGGACATATACCAATGAGGTGCTGCAGTTGAATCCGCCGTCGGGTGGTGAAAGCCCAGGTGTCGCGCCATAACGCTATTCGCGAGCAAGTCGGGGCGCCGAACCGTCGCTACTCCATCCGTTTCGGGCCAGTTATTCCTGAGGCATTGCGCGCGGCCCCTTGGCGTCCGCCTCAATATTGTGCCGGACAAACAAGGCGGTCGCGCGCTGGCACAGGCGTGACTGACCTGAAACGGATGTAGGAGGGTGCCCAGGCTGGGGAGGCGCGGTTACGCGCGGTGTTCGAGGAGGCGGGTTTCACATGGGTTCCAGCGCGCCACACAAACACCGTTCAACCTGATACTGGAGGCGCGCAAATAGCCGCCGCCCTTGCCGTCACCTGCGCCATTCGGCTTTTGCGCATTGTAATGCCGCGCCGTGGTCGTCAGAATCGCGCCCGGTTTTCGAGCAAGGGGCTTACGTTGAACGAACAGACACTCTCCATGCGCCTGGAGCGCGTGGCGGCGCATGTGCCGCAAGGCGCGCGCCTGGCCGATATCGGCTCGGACCATGGTTATCTGCCGGTAGCGTTGATGCTGCGTGGCGCCATCGAAGCAGGCGTGGCCGGTGAAGTGGCGCACACGCCCTTTGCCTCGGCCCAGCGCAACGTGCGCCGCAACGGCCTGGAGGCGCATATCACTATTCGCCTGGCCGATGGGCTGGACGCGATCGAAATGGCCGACCGGATCTCGGCCGTCAGCCTCTGCGGCATGGGTGGCAAAACCATGTGCGAGATTCTAGAGCGCGGCAAGCATCGCTTGAGTGGCAGCGAGCGCCTGATCCTGCAACCCAACGGCGATGAGTGCGAACTGCGCGGGTGGCTGATGCAAAACAGCTATCGGATCGTCAGTGAAGAGTTGTTGCGCGAAAACCGCTTCGACTACGAAATTATCGTCGCCGAACCTTGTGAGGCAGTGGCTTACACCGCCGAAGAGCTGTACTTCGGCCCGCTGCTGATGCGTGAAAAGGCCCCGGCGTTCGTGACCAAATGGCAGCGCATGCTGCGCCAGAAGCAGCAGACGTTGGCCAACTTCGAACGCGCTCGGGATACGATACCCGAGGAAAAGCGCCGCGATTTCACTCGGCAGATCAGCTGGATCACCCAGGTACTGGCCTGACTCACTGCTGCGAGCAGTTGCCCATTTCCCGGTAGTTGACCTCGCGGGTACGGCCCTGGTGGTCGACATACACCATATGCGCGGTGCCGACCTGGCAGTCGGCAGCGTTGCTGGCCGGGGTGATGGAGATGACTTTGGCGACATCCAGCGGCATGCCGTATTCGTAGTTGCCCGTGCTCGCGGCCGGCTGCTGTGTGCTGGCGTCGGCAAAGGCGCCGAACGAGGCGAGGGTAGCGGCAAAGGCAAGGACGGCGATCGAACGTTTCATGGCAGGCTCCTTCTTCAATGTTTTACCAATGATGTATTCATTGGTGATCCACAATAAATGGGCTAAGCCGTGATAGATTCCTGCCTGGAACGTAAGAATAAGACCGATCAAGGAGCCCACCCCCCATGGACATGCTGCATGCCATGCGTACTTTCACCCGTGTGGTCGAATGCGGCAGCTTCGCCGCAGCCGCCAATGCCCTGGACATTTCTGCGGCGCAGGTTTCGCGCATCGTTGCCGAGCTAGAGAACCAGCTACAGACCCGCCTGCTGCACCGCACCACGCGCCGTTTGCGCATGAGCGAGGCGGGCGAACGGTTTCTGGAGCGCGCGCGGCAAATCATGCTGCTGACCGAAGAAGCCGTCGGCGAGGCGCGAGGCGCGCACCTTACCCCCCGTGGGCGTTTGCGCCTGCACTGCCCGCATGGCCTGGGCCTGCTGCTGATGCCGCTGGTGGCGGGCTACAACGCGCTGTGCCCGGAGGTGGTGGTCGAGTTGACCTTGTCTCAGCGCAACCCGGACCCCTTGGCCGAAGGGCATGACGTGGTGATCACCGTGGACGAGGCTTTGCCGGACTCGCAGCTGATCGCCGTGCCGCTGGGCAACATCTTCAGCATCCCCTGCGCGGCACCCAGTTACCTGGAGACCTTTGGCGTGCCCGAGCGGCCGGAAGACCTGCATGGGCATCGCTGCCTGCGCATGGCGTACCCGATGTACGAAGGCGACTGGGTGTTCCCCCAAGGTGTCGATCACTGTGTGATCGCACCGCGCGACAGCTTCCTCACCAACGTGGCCGATGCGATGCTGTTGGCCAGCGAGCTGGGCATGGGCATCGGGCTGCTGCCGTTCTACACCGCCAGCCAGGCGATCGAGCAGGGGCGTTTGCGCCGGTTGTTGGCGCCGTATCGCCTGCGTGAGAGTGCGCTGTATGCGATCTATCCGTCGCGCCACTACCTGGATGCCAAGGTGCGTACCTGGATCGATTACCTCAAAGAGCAACTGCCCGCGCTGTTCGAAGGGCATGCGCGGGTAGTGGATGACGCGCGCTACTGGCGCTGAGCCAGGTTGCGCGACCGCCCCAACAGCGGCCGCGCTAGCCGGCTGTTACAGTGAATAATGCTTGAGCTCCCGCGCAATCAGCATCCGCTGGATCTCGCTCGAACCCTCGTAGATCTGCGTGATACGCGCATCCCGATAATGGCGCTCTACCGGGTAGTCCTCCAGGTAACCATAACCGCCATGCACCTGGATGGCCATGGAGCACACCCGCTCGGCCATTTCCGAGGCGAACAGCTTGGCCTGCGAAGCCTCCGACAGGCACGGTTTGCCGGCACTGCGCAAGCGGGCCGCATGCAAGATCAGCAGGCGCGCGGCATTGACCTGCACCTGCATGTCGGCCAGCAGGTTGGCGATGCTCTGGTGCTCGTTGATCGGCTTGCCAAACTGCACCCGATCACGCGAGTAGGCCAGCGCCGCTTCGAACGCGGCGCGGGCGATGCCCAACGCTTGCGCGGCAATGCCGATACGCCCGCCTTCGAGGTTGGACAGGGCGATGGCCAGCCCCTTGCCACGCTCGCCGAGGATATTGGCGGCAGGGATGCGGCAGTCGTCCAGGGTCACCGCGCAGGTGTCGGAGGCGCGGATGCCCATCTTGTGCTCGCTGCGCTCGACCTTGAAACCAGGGTTGTCCGTGGGCACCAGAAAGGCCGAGAGGCCCTTCTTGCCCAGCGCCGGGTCGGTCACGGCGAAGACAATCGCCAAGCCCGCGCGACGGGCATTGCTGACAAACTGCTTGGCGCCGTTGATCACCCATTCGCCATTCACCAGCTCGGCACGCGTGCGCAGGTTGTGGGCCTCGGACCCCGCCTGCGGCTCGGTCAGGCAGAAGCAGCCAATCACCTCGCCAGTGGCCAGGCGCGGTAACCAGGCCTGCTGTTGCTCGGCAGTGCCATAGGCCAGCAGCGGGCCGCAACCCACCGAGTTGTGAATGCTCATCATCGCCCCGGTGGCGCCACAACCGGCGGCGATCTCTTCCACGGCCAGGGCGTAGGCGACGTAGTCGGTGTAGCTGCCGCCAAAGGTGTCCGGGACGACCATGCCGAGCAGCCCCAGCTCGCCCATCTTGCGCACCACGCCATCATCGATCCAGCCGGCCTTTTCCCAGGCCTGGGCATGGGGCGCGATTTCGCCACGGGAAAAATCCCGGGCCATGTCGCGGATCATGATCTGTTCTTCGCTCAGTTCCAGGTCTTGCATCTGTGTACTCCCGGGCTCACAGGCCTTCGAAGAATTGGTCGACCCGCCGGCGCTCGAGCCCGGCTAGGGTTGGCGGGTTCCAGCGCGGCTGTTTGTCCTTGTCGATGATCAGGGCGCGCACGCCCTCAACGATATCGCCGTACTGGAACCACTGGCGGTCCAGGTGCAGTTCCATGGCAAAGCACGCTTCAAGCGCCAGGTGGCGGCCGCGGCGCAGCATCTCCAGGGTAACTGCCATGGCCAGTGGCGAGCGGCTTTCCAGCTGGTCGGCGGTGGCCAGGGCCCACTGGTGGCTGTCGCCGATGCTCACGGCGCGCAGTTGCTCGATGATCGCCGGCAGGTCGGGGAGGGCGAAGAAGTGGTCGATGATCGGGCGCAGCTTCTGCAGTGGTGCGTCGTCCAGTACCTGGGTGCCGAGTTTGGCCAGCAGGCTTTGCAGGTCCTTGAGCGGGTGGTCACCGAAGGCCAGCTTGTCCAGGCCCTGGTCGAGGGCGCTGAGGGCGTCACTGCTCACGTACCAGTCGGCCAGCCCGCAATAGAGGGCATCGGCTGCCTGGATCTGGCTGCCGGTAACACCGAGGTAAATGCCCAGTTCACCCGGGATGCGCGGGAGGAAATAGCTGCCGCCAACGTCCGGGAAATAGCCGATGCCGACCTCTGGCATGCCTAGCCGGCTGCGTTCGGTGACCACACGCAGGTCACACCCCTGAGCCAGGCCCATGCCGCCCCCGAGGGTGAAGCCGTCCATCAGTACCAGCACCGGTTTGCGGTAGTGATGGATGCACAGGTCGAGCGCGTATTCCTCGACGAAAAAGTCTTCGTGCAGGTTATCGCCGTTTTTGTAACTGTCGTGCAGCGAGCGGATATCGCCCCCGGCGCAGAACCCTTTAGGCCCTTCGCCACGCAGCACCACGGCGCGCACCTGCGGGTCTTCTGCCCACTGGTCCAAGTGCTGGCGCAGGCTGCGGACCATGTCCAGGGTGAGGGCATTGAGGCCGGCGGGGCGGTTCAGGGTCAGGTGGCCAATCTGGTTACGGACCTCGGCCAAGACATGATCCGTTGCCGAAGTGTGAGCATGCGCGGTCATCGCGTTCTCCCTGCTTTGTTATTGATTTTCCAAGTGAAGTCTGGAGTTCGCTGGAGGATAGCTGGATCCTGTCATGCGAATTTGCCGTGCACAATCGGTAAATCTGCAGGGGTGTCCTGCATTTTTGTCACTCTAGCAGTCTGTTAAGGGTCTGGTGGGCGTGGATGAGCCCCCAATTATTAACTTTAGCGTAACGATCGCGCACCCAGCTTGATTGATGCCCATGCCCGCACCGCCCTAAGGTGACCCCACGACAGCGAACCCGTGGAGTCACCATGACAACAACGAAGAATCCACCGCTGCAATGGTCGCGGCGGCGCGCCGAGAAGCAGCGCCGCCTCGACCGGGCCCGCCACCTCGCCGACGGCGTGGTGCTGCCCACCGACCGTATCGTCGAGGCCCTGGAGCTGTTGCTCGCCCCCGGAGACCGGGTGGTACTGGAAGGCAACAACCAGAAGCAGGCCGATTTCCTCTCGCGCTCACTGGCCAAGGTGGACCCAGCGCGCCTGCACGACCTGCACATGATCATGCCCAGCGTCAGCCGTGCCGAGCACCTGGACCTGTTCGAGCGTGGCATCGCCCGCAAGCTCGACTTCTCGTTCGCCGGGCCACAAAGCCTGCGCATCGGGCAGTTGCTGGAAGACGGCCTGCTCGAAGTCGGCGCCATCCACACCTATATCGAGCTTTACTCGCGGCTGTTGGTCGACCTTATCCCCAACGTGACACTGGTCGCAGGCTTCATGGCCGACCGCGATGGCAACCTCTATACCGGCCCCAGCACCGAAGACACCCCGGCCCTGGTGGAGCCTTGCGCGTTTAGCGATGGCATCGTCATCGCCCAGGTCAACCAGTTGGTGGATCGGGTCGACGACCTGCCGCGCGTCGATATCCCTGCGTCCTGGGTCGACTTCGTGGTGGTCGCCGACCAGCCGTTCTACATCGAGCCGCTGTTTACCCGCGACCCGCGCCACATCAAGCCGGTGCATGTGCTGATGGCGATGATGGCGATCCGTGGCATCTATGAAAAACACCAGGTGCAGTCGCTGAACCACGGGATCGGCTTCAACACCGCAGCCATCGAACTGATCTTGCCGACCTACGGCCAATCCCTGGGCCTGAAAGGCAAGATCTGCCGCAACTGGACGCTCAACCCTCACCCCACCCTGATACCCGCCATCGAGACCGGCTGGGTCGAAAGCGTGCATTGCTTCGGCACCGAGCTGGGCATGGAGGACTACATCGCCCAGCGCCCGGATGTGTTCTTCACCGGCCGCGATGGCTCGCTGCGCTCCAACCGCATGATGTGCCAGCTGGCCGGGCAATACGCCGTCGACCTGTTCATCGGTGCCACCTTGCAGGTGGATGGCGATGGCCATTCCTCGACCGTGACCCGCGGCCGCCTGGCCGGCTTTGGCGGTGCGCCGAACATGGGCCATGACCCCCGCGGCCGCCGCCACGCAACCCCGGCCTGGCTCGACATGACCGTGCCCGAGACAATGCTCGAACGCGGCCGCAAGCTGGTGGTGCAGATGGTCGAAACCTATCAGGAGGGCGGCAAGCCCACCTTCGTCGAAACCCTCGATGCAGTCGAAGTGGCGAAAAAAGCCGGCATGCCCCTGGCCCCTGTGATGATCTACGGCGATGACGTCACCCACCTGCTCACCGAAGAAGGCATCGCCTACCTGTACAAGGCGCGCTCCCTCGAAGAGCGCCGGCAGATGATCGCTGCCGTAGCCGGCGTCACCGCCATTGGCCTGCGGCACGACCCCAAAGACACCCAACGCCTGCGCCAGCAAGGCCTGGTGGCATTGCCCGAAGACCTCGGCATCCGCCGCACCGACGCCAGCCGCGAGCTGCTGGCCGCGCGCAGTATTGCCGACCTGGTCGACTGGTCTGGCGGCCTGTACAACCCGCCCGCACGGTTCAGGAGCTGGTGATGAAAGCACTCAACCTGCACACCTTGCCCCTGGCCGACCGCCTGGCCGACCTGGCAGTCGATGCGCTGATCGACGAAGCCGACCTGTCGCCCAAACCGGGCCTGGTAGACCGTCGCAGCAACGGTGCCCACACGGACATGACGCTGGCGTTGATGCATGCCTCGGCGTTGGCCCTGTGGCCCTGCCTGCGGCAGATGGCCGAAGCGGCCGAGGCCATTGGCGAGATCGGCGTGCCCCTGCGCGCAGCCCTGGGCCGTATTGGCCGTGAGGGCGAAGCGGCGATGCTGGCGACCACGGGCGGGGTGAACACCCACCGCGGCGCGATCTGGGCCTTGGGCCTGCTGGTGGCCGCCAGTGCGCTGGGTGCCCAGGCTGGCCCCGCTGCATTGGCCGCCCGCGCCGGGCGCATTGCACTGATCGACGACCCAGGCGCAACCCCTGAAGACAGCCATGGTGTGCAGATACAGCGCCGCTATGGCAGCGGCGGTGCCCGTGAGCAGGCGCAGTTGGGGTTCCCTGCTGTGATCACTCACGGGCTGCCGCAACTGCACCGCAGCCGCGCTGCCGGCGCCCGTGAAAACCAAGCACGGCTCGATGCCTTGCTCGCGATCATGGCGGCCCTGGCCGACACCTGTGTGCTTTGGCGTGCCGGGCCGCAAGGGCTGGCCACGGTCCAGCAGGGCGCCCGTGCCGTGCTGGAGGCGGGTGGCAGTGCCACCCTGGCCGGGCGCCGGCAGCTGCGCCGGCTAGACCAGCAGTTGCTGCACCTGAATGCCTCACCGGGCGGCGCCGCCGATCTGCTGGCCGCCTGCCTGTTCCTCGACAACGCCGGGAGCCTGTGACATGGAAACCCTGACCTTTCAATTCGCCGCCGCCGAACCTGGCCGTGGCCGCACCGTGGTGGGCTGCGTCAGCTCCGGCGACCTGGAGGTGCTGATCGAGCCCGGCACCGCCGGCAGCCTGCAGATTCAGGTCGTAACCTCGGTCAACGGCAGCGGCGCCCGCTGGGCGCAACTGTTCCAGCGCCTGTTCGAAGGCCGCCAGTGGCCCGCTGTGAACATCGACATCCATGACTTCGGCGCCACCCCTGGCGTGGTGCGCCTGCGGCTGGAGCAAGGCTTCGAGGAGATCGCCCCATGACGGACATCGAACGCTTGCTGCAAAGCCGCAGCTTTGTCGAACTGGGCGCGCGCCAGCGGGCCCGCGCCGTACTCGACCCGGGTAGCTTCCGCGAACTGTTGGGCCCGTTCGACCGGCTCATGTCGCCCTGGCTGCCACGCCAGGGCATCGTGCCCCAGGCCGATGATGGCGTGGTCATCGCCAAGGGCCGCCTGAACGGCCGCCATACCGTGGTCGCCGCTATCGAAGGGGGCTTCCAGGGTGGCAGCATGGGCGAGGTGGGCGGGGCCAAGATCGCCGGTGCGCTGGAGCTGGCCATCGAAGACAACCGCAACGGTACCCCGACCAGCGCCGTGTTGCTGCTGGAAACCGGTGGTGTGCGCTTGCAGGAAGCCAACCTTGGGCTGGCGGCGATTGCCGAGATCCAGGCCGCGATCGTCGCGTTGCGCAGCTACCAGCCGGTGATCGGCCTGATCGCAGGTACGGTCGGCTGCTTCGGCGGCATGTCCATCGCTGCCGGGCTGTGCAGCCACTTGCTGGTCACCCGCGAGGCGCGCCTGGGCCTCAACGGCCCGCAGGTGATCGAGCAGGAAGCGGGCATCGACGAATACGACGCCAAGGACCGGCCGTTCATCTGGAGCCTCACCGGCGGCGAGCAGCGCCATGCCAGCGGGCTGGTGGATGGCTACGTCGCCGACGATGTGGATGCCATCCGTCAGCAGCTTCTGCAACTGCTCGACACCCCAGCCACAGACCGGGCCAGCCGCCATGCCTGGTTCCTCGAGCGGCTGTCGCGCCTGGGCGATGAGTGCCCGCAACTGGATGCCGCCGCCGTGCGCACCCTCTATCAAGGAGAAGCCAAATGAACCGTGCCTCGAACTGGCTGCCGGGCCTGGCCGGCGGCCAAGCGTTGCTGGGCTACCCTGCGTCGCTGCAGGTGATCGACGGCGAACTGGACAACCGCCTGGCCCGCTTCATTGCTGTGGTGCCAGATGCGCACAATCCGTTCCCCCGGGCCCGCGCGGGTGAAGTAGGCCTGTTGGAAGGCTGGGGGTTGGCCAAGGCGGTGAGCGAGGCGGTCGAGGCCGACCGCCACGGCGAGAAGCGCGCGATTGTCGCGGTCATCGATGTGCCGAGCCAGGCCTATGGCCGCCGCGAAGAAGCGTTGGGCATTCACCAGGCCCTGGCCGGTGCGGTGCAGGCGTATGCCCAGGCGCGCCTGGCCGGGCACCCGGTGATTGGCTTGCTGGTCGGCAAGGCGATGTCGGGTGCTTTTCTGGCGCATGGCTATCAAGCCCAGCGCCTGATCGCGTTGGATGACGCTGGTGTGATGGTGCATGCCATGGGCAAGGCCGCCGCCGCGCGCATTACCCTGCGCAGCGTCGAAGCGCTGGAAGCCCTGGCCGCAGAGGTGCCGCCGATGGCTTACGACCTCGACAGCTACGCCTCGCTGGGTTTGCTGTGGCGACGCCTTGGCGTGGACAACGCCGAGACGCCAAGCGCCGACGACCTGGCCCGGGTGCGTACTTGCCTGGCCGACGCTGTGCGCGATATCGGCAGCTCGACCGACCTGTCATCGCGGCTGACGGGCGAGAACCGGCGGGCGTCGCGCGAGGTGCGCGAGCACCTGCGTCGTCAGTGGCAGGGGGCCTGAGATGAACACGCCACGCCCACACGACCTGCTCTGGGGCTTGCCCCTGTCTGCGCTGCCTGACAATACCCCGCAGTGGGCGCTGCAGGTGGTGGCAAGCGGCCAACCTGTGGTGGTGCGCCGTGCAGCCTGCGCTGACGGCTGGGTGGCGGTGGGCGTGCGCGGGCAAAGCCGGGATCAGCGGCTGGGCACGCAGATGCGCCTGGGCGATATCCTGCGTCTGCAAAGCCCTGAGGCATTGCGCGGGTGCGCGCCGAGCCCTTGGCCTGCGCTACAGGCCTTGGCCTCGGTGGCCCCGGTGCTCGACACCTGCGGGCTGGCCTGGGGCCCGACGGGTGGGGTGGGCTATCAGTTGGCCACGGGTATCAACGTGCTGCACCTGGCCAGCGATCTGGACCTGGTGCTGCGTGCACCGCACCCTTTGACGCGCGCAAAGGCCCTGGAACTGCTGGACATCCTCGACTGCGCACCGTGCCGCATTGATGTGCAGCTGGAAACACCGGCAGGCGCCGTCGCCCTGCGCGAGTGGGCAGCTTGTGCCCGGCGCGTATTGCTCAAATCGCCGCTCGGCGCGCGCCTGGTCAGCGACCCCTGGGCTGCCCTGGAGTGCGCGGCATGAGCAGCTTGTTCGCGTTCCCCGGCCAAGGGGCTCAGCAGGTGGGCATGTTGCATCGTCTGCCTGACGGCGCCGGTCAATTACTGGAAGAGGCCAGTGATACCTTGGGCCAGAGCGCCCTGGGCCTGGACAGCCAGGAGGCCCTGCAGGGCACCCGTGCGGTGCAGCTTTGCCTGTTGCTGAGCGGGGTTGCCTGGGCCCGTTGGCTGATGCAGCGCAGCCCTGCGCCGGACTACGTGGCCGGCCTGTCGATTGGCGCCTATCCCGCTGCGGTTGCGGCGGGTGCCCTGGGGTTCGCCGATGCTGTGCGGCTGGTGGCCCTGCGTGGCGAGCTGATGCAGTGCGCCTATCCGCACGGTTACGGTATGACCGCACTCAGCGGCCTCGACCTGGCTAGCGTCGAGCGTTTGCTGAGGGCGGTGGGCGGTGAGGTCTACGTCGCCAACCTCAACAGTGAAAACCAGATCGTCATTGCCGGCAGCGAGGCGGCCATGGCCGCGGTGGCACGCCGCGCGCGCAGCCAGGGCCAAGGCGTCGCACGGCACCTGGCGGTGAGCGTGCCATCCCATTGCCCGCTGCTCGCCGGCCCGGCTGCAGAGCTTGCCAAGGCCTTTGCCACGGTCGAGCTGCGCCGGCCTGCGATCACCTACCTGAGTGGCAGCAGTGCACGGCCAATCTTCGATATACAGCGCTTGCGCGACGACCTGGCCGGCAACATGGCACAGGTGGTGGATTGGCGTGCCACGTTGCGCAACGCCTATGAACGCGGGGTACGCCTGCACCTGGAAATACCGCCGGGCAATGTGCTCAGCGGCCTGGCCCGGCCGGTGTTTGAACAGGGCAGGGTGGTGAGCGTGGAAGGCACCCGCCCGGATACCCTCGACGCGCTGCTGCGCCAGGAGGTGGCCCAGAACCGATGATGGCAGGCTGGAGCGATGCCTGTAGGAGCGGCCTTGTGTCGCGAAAGGCCGCAAAGCGGCCCCGACAATCTGGCAACTCCCACATTGACCGCGTGAGCCGCGCAAGTGTGTGTTTACGAAGAACAACAACAAGCAACTTCGACACTACCTGAGGACAACAACAATGATTATCTATGGTGTGGCTCTGCTGGCGGTATGCACGCTTGCCGGCGTCATCGTCGGCGACTTCCTGGGCGTGCTGCTGGGTGTCAAATCCAACGTGGGCGGGGTCGGCATCGCCATGATCCTGCTGATTTGTGCGCGGCTGTACAGGCAGCGCCATGGCGGCATGAGCGAGGCGTGCGAGTTCGGCGTCGGCTTCTGGGGCGCCATGTACATCCCGGTGGTGGTGGCCATGGCCGCCCAGCAGAATGTGGTCACCGCCCTGCATGGCGGGCCGGTGGCGTTGCTGGCGGCGATCGGCGCGGTACTGGTGTGCGGTGCGACCATCGCGCTGATCAGCCGCAGCCACCGCGGCGAACCCTTGCCCGCGCTTGAGCCCGCCCCCGAAACCCCGGTGCAGGTTGCCCCTGCAGGAGGTCGTTGATCATGTGGCCGATCATGGACAATGCCCTGGAGCACAACGGCCTGATCACGGCCTTCGCGGTGGTCGGTGCGATCATGTGGTTGTCGGTACTGATGTCGAAATACCTGACCTTCGGCCGGGTGCACGGCTCGGCGATCGCCATCGTCATCGGCTTGGTGCTGGCGTGGGTGGGCGGCACTGTTACCGGCGGGCAAAAAGGCCTGGCGGACATGGCGCTGTTCTCAGGCATCGGCCTGATGGGCGGGGCGATGCTGCGAGACTTCGCCATCGTCGCCACGGCCTTCGAAGTGCAGGCCACCGAGGCCCGCAAGGCCGGGATGATTGGCGCCGTGGCGTTGCTGCTGGGCACGGTCCTGCCGTTTATCGTCGGTGCGGCGGTCGCCTACGCGTTCGGTTACCGCGATGCCGTGAGCATGACCACCATCGGCGCGGGCGCCGTCACCTATATCGTCGGGCCAGTGACGGGGGCGGCCCTGGGTGCCAGCTCCGATGTGATGGCGTTGTCGATTGCCACGGGGTTGATCAAGGCGATTCTGGTCATGGTGTTCACGCCAGTATCGGCGCGCCTGCTGGCCCTGGACAACCCGCGTTCGGCCATGGTGTTCGGCGGTTTGGCCGGGACGGTGTCGGGGGTGACGGCAGGGTTGGCGGCAACGGACCGGCGGCTGGTGCCCTACGGCGCGTTGACGGCGACGTTCCATACCGGGCTGGGCTGCCTGATGGGGCCTTCGATCTTGTATTTCTGTGTGCGTGGGTTGATGGGTTAAGGCGATGGGCTGCGCAGCAGCCCCATCCCCCGAATCGGGGAAAGCCGTTGGGGAATCCTCCCCAATCTGTTTCGGTTGATCGCGTAACACACTGAAATTAATAGCAATTCACATGTGGCATATACCTTGCTGAACCTCCTCGCAGAGTTCCTGTGTTCCGGAGGTGCAGCATGTCGACCCCGCTCAAAGGCCCCGTCCTGTCATCATTCTTCCTGGCCCTGCTCGGCTGGGAAGCGACCAGCGAGGCAGCTGTGCAGTGCCAGCGCACCTTGGTCGCCAATGTGGTGGCACTGGACCAGCCGCTGATGTTCAACCGCCTCGGCGCGCAAAACGCCAACGGCATGATGTTCGCCTTGCGCGAGGATGTGGTGGACGAGCACCAGGTCCCGCTCGGCAAAGGTGGCGCCGCCGTGCCTGGCAAAGTCACCTTGCGCCCGGACAAGCGTCCACGGCCGATCGTGTTGCGCGTGGCGGCAGGCGATTGCCTCACCGTCAACCTGACCAACCTGCTGGCTTACCAGGCCAACCCCAACAAGCACGGCATCGACCACGAAGAGAACGAGGCCGAAGGTGAGGAGGAGGAAGGGCCGGAAACCGAATTCGAAAACGAAGGCGGTGAGCACTTCGTTGCCGATGAGCAGGTCAGCGACCGCCACGTAGGCTTCCAGGTCAACGGCATGCAAGCGGTCAACAGCATTGGCGATATTGCTGCCAACACCGGCCGCAACGGCAACTTCCTGGTGTCACCGGGCAATACCCGCAGCTACACCCTGTATGCCGAACGCGAAGGGGCGTTCGCCGCCACCAGCCAAGGCGCGACCTTCGGCGGCCAGGGCGGTGCCGGCAACGTTGCCAATGGCTTGTTCGGCCAGGTGGTGGTGGTGCCCAAAGGCGGGCGCACCTTCCGCAACACCCTCACAGAAGAAGAGATGCGCCTGGCCAGCACCGGCCGCACCGCCACTGGCCAACCGGTTATCGATTACCAGGCACGCTACCCCCAGGCCGAGCCTTGGATCACCGAAGGCAAGGCCGGTAAACCGATCATCGCCATGGTCGATGGCAACGAGATCCTCAACAGCGAGACCGATGCCATTGTCATGGGCCCCAACCCAGATGGCAGCTTCCCGCGTTCGACCTATCCGCTGGAAAGCGTCAACAAACGTAACCCGGCGCTGCCCAACCGGCTGGACGCGTTCCGTGATTTCGCCTCGCAGTTCGCTGACGAAGTGGCAGCAACCCAGGCCTTCCCCGGTTACTGGGCCGACCCGGTCATGGGCCATGTACTGGAGCCGACCCGTGATTCGTTCATGATCAACTACGGTTCTGGGGGCATGGGCGCCGAAGTGGTGGCCAACCGCCTGGGCGTGGGCCCGATGCACGACTGCTTGTCCTGCGCCTACGAAGAGTTCTTCCTCAGCGCCCACACCGTGGGCGATATCGGCACGCTGGTGGATGTGCCGGCCAACGTTGGCCTGGAGAACATCCGCCCAGGCGAGACGCCGCCGGCCAGCGCCATCGGCGTCAAGGCCAGCATGGCCCTGTACCCGTCAGAACCGGCCAACGTCCACCACAGCTACATGGGTGACTTCACCAAGTTCCGCAACACGCACAACGGTCACGAACAGCACATCTTCCATTTGCACGGGCACCAGTGGCTGTTCAACCCCAACGACGATAACTCCGACTACGTCGACGCCCAGGGTATCGGCCCGGGCATCGGCTACACCTACGAGATCGCCAACGGTGGCTCTGGCAACCGTAACCGGGTGGCCGGCGATGCCATCTATCACTGCCACTTCTACCCGCACTTCGCCCAGGGCATGTGGGCCATGTGGCGGGTGCACGATGTGTTCGAGGAAGGCACCCGGCTGGAGGTCAGTGGCCAGGCCGCGAACGGCTACCACAGCACCCCGTTTGCCCTGCGCAGCGGCAAACCGGCGGTTGGCGCGCGGGCCTTGCCCGACGGTGAGATCATTGCGGGCACACCCATCCCCGCCATCGTCCCACTGCCTGGCAAAGCCATGGCGCCCATGCCGGGCAAGGTGGTCGTGGTACCCAAGCTTGCCGAGCAACGGGTGGCAGCCAATGACGAGGAGGATGACGACGGCGAGGAGGGCGACGATGACCATGGCCATGGCGTAGCTGAACCCAAGGCCGTCGGCTCGCTGGCACTGGTCGACCGCAGCGAGAGCAACCGTAACGCCGACGGCACCTTGAAAAACCCCGGTTATCCGTTCTGGATCGGTGGCATGGAAAGCAGCGTCGGCCAACGGCCTCCCACCCCGCCGCTGGACATGCTCGACCCTGCACTAGCCCAGCAACTCAAGAACAGCGGCAACGCCCTGTGGGCCAACCTGGACGCCAACCAGGTCGATGGTTGGGATGGTGGCCTCGGCCGGCATGCACTGGATGGTGTTTCGGCAGGGGGTGAAGCACAGACCACCACCACCAAGCTGGATTTCTCCAAGGTGGTGCACAAAGCCAAGCCGATCTACCTGCCCGAAGAGGGCACGGAAGTTGAGCAGGCAGCCATGAAATTCCACGCCAAGGCCGAGCACCCCAGCTATGCGCTGATACCCGGCAGCCAACCGGTGGCGCGTAACTTCCGCACCAACGGCGCCCTGCCGACCGCCGGTGCGCCGTTCTTTGAACCCTGCATGGACGACCGTGGCAAGCGCCTCACCCAGTCGTCGGGGGTGGGCGAGTACGCCAGCGGCGAGAGCCTGACCGGCATGAACTTCCGCGGCGCTTCTGCCTTCACCGCCGACCGCCCGCGCATCTACAAGGGCGCCAATATCCAGTTCGATGCGGTCTACAACAAGGTCGGCTACCACTTCCCGCAGGCACGCATCATCGCCCTCTGGGAAGACGCCTGGCCGGTGATCACCAAGCAGCGCCCTCCAGAGCCGTTGGTGATGCGCATGAACACTTTCGACTGCACCATGTACCAGCACACCAACCTGATCCCCTCCATTTATGAGATGGACGACTACCAGGTACGCACCCCGACCGACGTGATCGGCCAGCATATTCACCTGCCCAAGTGGGACCTCACCGCAGCCGACGGTGCGGCCAACGGCTGGAACTACGAGGACGGCATCCTCTCGCCCGGCAGCGTGGTCGAGCGCGTGCATGCCATTCGTGCCTACAACGGTTGTACCGAAGGCGACAGCCGGGACGGTACCGCCGCCTGCCCGAAAGCCAAGCAACACCCTTACTTCGGGCGTTTCGGCCGGGCCGACTGGCTGGGCGCGCGCACGGCGATGCAGCGTTGGTTCGCCGACCCGGTGGTCAACGTGCATAACGTCGACCGTGGCCTGGGCACCATCTTCACCCACGACCACCTTGGCCCATCGACCCACCAGCAGTTGGGCCTTTACGCCACGGTACTGGCCGAGCCTGCCGGCTCTACCTGGTACCACGCCGAAACCGGCGAGCAGCTGTACAACCCGTCTCGCCAGGACGGCGGGCCGACCTCGTGGCAGGCGGTGATCAAGACCGGTGACCATGACGGCGATGGCCGTAACGACAGCTACCGCGAGTTCTTCCTCGAGTACAGCGACTTCCAGCATGCCTATGAAGCGGGCGTGTACGTTGGCGCGGGGCCCGACGGTATTCCCAATGGCCAGGCGTACCCGGCCACTGCCGACAGCTTCCGCTACGCCATCAACCCTCCGGTACGGCAGAAAGCCTCGTCGCTGCTCGAATCGGTGGTCGAGTCGCGTGGCGGGCTGAGCCCAGGGTGCCCGACCCGGCCGTGCCCACAGGCCATTTCGGTGGATGACCCTGGCATGTTCGTCGTCAACTACCGTAACGAGCCGCTGGCCCTGCGGGTGTTCGACCCCAACAAGGTGGCCCCGGACGGCAAGCGTGGCATGCAGGCCGACGGCCTGGGCGGCGACCTCAGCTATGCCTTGCAAAGCCGCATTGACCGCGCGATCCCGGCGATGAACATGGCGCCTTCGGCGATCACCTCGGCGGTGGGCCCCACCGGTGGCACCACGGTATTCCCGCCGCACATCAACACCGCCGGCAGCGAACCCGGCGACCCGTTCACGCCAATGTTGCGCACCTACTCGGGCGACAACGTGCGGCTGCGCATGCATGCCGGTGGCCATGAAGAGGAGCACAACGTCACCTTGCACGGGGTCAAGTGGCTGCAGAACGGCTCGGGCTTTGGCAGCAGCTCCAACTCGGGGTGGAAAGCGTCGCAGATGCTCGGCATCTCCGAGCAACTGGGCTTCATGGCGCCGGTGTCGATGATCTCCAGCTCCGCCGCCACCAACGGCGACTACCTGTATTCGCTGGACGCGGCACTGGAAGGCTACTGGAATGGCATCTGGGGCATCATGCGCAACTACACCACCTTGCGCCCGGACCTGTTCCCGCTGTCGAACAACCCGCAGCCGGTGGCCATGCGCAACACCGTGAACTTTGACGGCATCTGCCCGAAAACCACGGCCAACGTCAATGGCATCGGCACCCGGGCGACGATCAAGCGCAACTACGAGATCGTCGCCGCACTGGCCAACGACATCCTCGAGAACCGCCAGGGTGTCAGCATCGCCGACCCGGCGGGGGTTGGCCAGCATGTCGGTGGCCCGCTCAAGGCCGCCGGCGGCACCCTGGTGTTCAACAGCCGCACCACCAGCATCCCGCAGGTCACGGTGGTCGACGAGGAGGACGGCACCACCTTCACCGTCGGTGGCCACAGCGCGCCGCTGCACGACCCGACCGCTGTGCTGTATGTGCGCAAGGCAGACCTGGATGCCAGCACCGGCAAGCTCAAGCCCGGCGTGCCGGTAGAGCCGCTGGTGCTGCGCGCCAGCGCCGGTGATTGCATCAGCATCACCCTGGAAAACCGCCTGCCGCTGGTGATGCCCGACCTGCCGAGCACCGCAGTGATGCAGAACGTGGTCAAACGTGACCGCAACGGCAGCGAAGGCTCCACCGCCTTCAACAACAACCTGATGCGGCCTTCCAGCCATGTGGGCCTGCATGCCCAGTTGCTGGCCTACGACATCACCAAGTCCGACGGTGCCAACGTTGGCCTCAACCCGGTGCAGACCGTGCCGCCGCGTGCCGGCAACAGCGGCGCCTACCCGTCCAAGGTGTACCAGTACTACGCCGGCCACCTGGAGCGCGAAGGCAAACCGGTGCTGCAACTGGGCCGTACGGTAGACAACATCAACACCACGGCGATCGAGTTCGGCGGCCTCAACCTGACCCCGTCGGACTTCATCAAGCAACCGCAAAAAGGCCTGGTGGGTGCCATGAGCATCCTGCCGCAGGCTGCCACTTTCACCGAGGACACCGCCAGCCGTGCCCAGGCGACGGTGAAAGTCAGCGGCCAGCCCGACTACCGCGACTTTGTCACGGTGTGGCAGCGCTCGATGAACATGCGCTGGGCTGATGGCCGGCCTGTGGAAGGTATCGCTACTGAGGGCAATGGCGTGCCGGGCGACCCTAAAGACAACGGCAACATGGCCATGAACTACAAGACCGAACCGTTGTGGCTGCGCTTCGGCATGGCGCCGGACGCACCCTTCGGCCACGCCGACGGCAATGGCTTTGCCGATGTGCCAAATGCCCACATGGCCTACAGCAACGCCCTGGTCGGTGGCGACCCGCAAACGCCGGTGCTGTGGGCCAAGCCTGGCCAGCCGGCGCGCAGCCATGTGCTGATGCCAAGCGGTGGCAGCCGCGGCATCACCTACCAGCTGGACGGGCACCTGTGGCCGCTGCACGCCTACCAGGCCGAGAAGAATGACGTCAATGGCTACCCGATGAGCCTGCCCGGCATCGGCTCGGTGCGCTTCGGTTACAACCCGATGTCCATCTACATCGGTGCCCAGGAAAGCGTACTGCCGGCAGCGCACTTCAGCTTCATGCTGCCCAGCGCAGGCGGGGCCAACGCGGTGCCGGGGGACTACCTGTTCCGCGACTACGCCGCCTACGGCAACCTCTCGGGGTTGTGGGGGATCTTGCGGGTAACCAACGAAGCGCCGCCGGCAACGGCTGCAGCACAATAACGACATGGGAGCGCGAGCATGAACAAAAAGACTCGCCCTGCTTACTTGGGGGTACTGTTGGGGGTAGCGCTGATCGGCCTGGGCGTTGCCTATGAAAAACTCTGGTGCGACCCGCGCGAGCTGTTGCAGGAGCCTGCCGACCCGCAGGCCCTGCATCGGCTCAGCCGGGACGGCGTGACCGTGGAGTTCGAGGTCCGCCCGCTGGCCGGGGGCGAGCTGCGCGAAGGCGCCTTTGCCAGCATCCGCTTCAAGGTCAGCGACCAGACCAGTGGCCAGCCGCTGTCGGGCATGGCGCCGGGGGCCTGGATCGACCCAGCCCAGTCGGCACCGGTCGGCGATCGTGACCAAAGCTGCAAGGCCCGTGTCGCACTGTTCTTGAAAAGCAGCATTGGCGCCCGGCCGTTGCTCGACCTCAACGGCTACTTCCTGTTGATGCTGAACAAGGACGCCAGCCTGACGGTGATCGACCCGACGGTGTCGGTGGGCGGTGTCACCAGCACCATGGCCCGCATCGAATTGCCAGGCAGCCCCATGGACTGGACGGCCACCGGCGACGACAAACAGGTGTTCGTGTCGATCCCCGAGCGCGGCAAGGTGTCGGTGATCGACACCGAAACCTTCACCCGCGTGGCGGACCTGGACGCCGGCGAGCAACCGACGCGGGTGGTGCTGCAACCTGACCAGCACCGTCTTTGGGTGGGCAATAACAGCAGTGACCCGGCCAAGGGTGGGGTAACGGTGATCGATGTGCCCGGGCGCAGTACGCTCAAGTCCTTCGCCACCGGCTCCGGGCACCACGAGATCGCCTTCAGCAGCGACTCGCGCTACGCCTACGTCAGCAACCGCGACAGCGGCACCCTGAGCATCATCGATATCCCCGAAATGCGCCTGACCAAGACCCTGGAGGTGGGCCCGCACCCGCTGTCGGTGAGCTACTCGGCGTTGTCCCAGGCGGTCTACGTGGTCGACGGCAGAGAAGGCACGGTGCGGGTATTCGATGGCCGTAGCCATCAATTGCGCCACACCCTCACGGCCGAACAGGGCCTGGGCCCGATGCGCTTCAGCAGTGACGGGCGCTACGGCATCGTGCTCAACACCCTGGAAAACCAGGCCCTGGTGATCGACGCCAGTACCGACACGCTGATCCACCGCATCCCGGTGGCGGCCGAACCGTATCAGCTGACCTTCACCAAGGGCTATGCCTACGTGCGTGGCCTGGCCTCGCCCAGGGTCAGCATGATCAACCTGGGCAGCCTTGGGCAGGGGCGTTCGCCGATCGTCCAAGGCTTCGACGCAGGCCCCGCCGCGCCGCGCCAGGCCGGCGACCTGCCGCTGGCCCAGGGGCTGTCGGTATCGCGTGACGACAACTCGGTGTTCGTGGTCAACCCGGTGGACAACACCACCTACTTCTACGCCGAGGGCATGAACGCGCCGATGTCCGGCTACAACAACCGCGGCCATCAGGCCCGCGCCGCCATCGTCGTCGACCGCAGCCTGCGCGAGGTGGCCCCGGGGGTGTACGGCTCGACGGTGAAAATGCCGGCGGCCGGCAAGTTCGATGTGGCCTTCCTGCTCAACCAGCCGCAGATCATTCACTGCTTCAGCACCGATGTCGCCGCAGCGCCGAATGCCCGCAAGCACAAGGGCGCGCATGCCGAGTTTCTCGGCCTTGAACAGCCGCTGCCGCAGCACAGCGCCTTCACCGCGCGGGTGCGCATCGTTGGCGATGACGGCGAGCCGCGGCTGGGCCTTAGCGACCTGAGCCTGCGCTATTTCCTGGCGCCGTCGTCGATGCCGCGCAACCTGCGCCTCGAAGAAGTGGGCGAGGGCATCTACCAGGCTGCATTGACCCTGCCTGAAGCCGGCGCCTGGTACCTGCATGTGCAGTCGCCGTCGCTTGGCCGCAAGTTTGCCGAAGAAAACTACACCAGCCTGCGCGTCCTGCCGGTTTCGGTCTCCACGGCTGCCCAAGGGGACGCTACCCAGATGCAAATAAGGAGTGTGCGATGAACGCCAAGCATGCTTTTACACGGCTGGGCCTGAGCCTGGCGCTGCCACTGATGTTGTCCAGCAACCTGGCCCTGGCCCACGCCGGGCATGACCACGGCGGCCCTGCCGAGCAACCGCCCGCCGCGCGGCAGGAGAAGGCCAGCTTGCGCTTCGCCGATGTCTCGCTGCTCGACCAGGACGGCATGCCGGTGCGCCTGGAGAAGGACCTGGTCGGGGATCACCTGGTGGTGATGGGGTTCATCTACACCAGCTGCACCACGGTGTGCCCGGTGGTGTCGTCGATCATGGGCAAGGTCCAGCAGCAGTTGGGCGGCCGTGTCGGCGATGAGATCCACCTGGTGTCGATCAGCGTCGACCCGCAGCGCGATGACGCCAAGCGCCTGCAGCACTACGCCAAGGCCTTTCAGAAAGGGCCAGGCTGGAGCTGGCTGACCGGTACGCCGTACGCCATCACCGAAACCCTCAAAGGCCTGGGCAGCTTCAGTGCCGACCTGAGCCAGCACCCGCCGCTGATCCTGGTGGGTGATGGCCGCAGCGGGCACTGGACCCGCTACTACGGCTTCACCGACCCGACGGTATTGGTCGCGGAGATCAACCGCCTGAGCGCCCGCCGGGTGCATGCCAAAAGCACGGCCATTGCCGAGCACAGCGCCGAACCCATCGCCGACCATAACGAGGTGCAACCATGAGCCATTCGACCTCTCGCCGCGTCGGTATGCGCAGTTTCGACTGGCTGGTATTGGGCGGCTGCCTGTGGATTCTCGCCTCGGTGGCCTTCGCCCATGACGGCCATGCGCCCCAGGCCCCCGAACCACAGCCCGCGCCCCAGGCGATGAGCAGTGGCGGCGGTACCCGCGATGCGCAGACCTGGTTCACCGATACCGTGCTCAAGGACCAGAACGGCCGCGAGCTGCGCTTTTACAGTGATGTGCTGAAGGACAAGGTGGTGATGCTCAACGTGATCTTCACCCACTGCACCGACGCCTGCCCGCTGATCACCCGCAAACTGCGGGAGGTGCGTGGGGCCATGGGGCCGGTGTTGGCAGGGCAGGTGACGTTCGTCTCGATCAGCAGCGACCCGCTCAACGACACCCCGGCGGCGCTCAAGGCCTTTGCCCAGAAGCAGGGTGTGGATGGCCCCAACTGGTTGTTCCTGACGGGCGACAAGGCCAGTGTCGACCTGGTACTGGGCCGTATCGGCCAGTTCCTGCCCAGCCCCGAGCAGCATTCCACGCAACTGATTGCCGGTGACGTGGCAGGCAAGCGCTGGAGCAAGATCCGCCCGGATGCACCACCTGTGGCGATCGCCCAGCGCATGCAGCTGCTGACCCAACCGCTGGCGGGTCGGTGAACATCATGAGTGCAGGCGGGTTTGGCCGCGCATACAACGCCCTGCTGTTGACGCTAGGTTTAAGCGTTGCCAGCTCAGCCTTCGCCCTTGACCTCAGCGAGCACGAACAGGCTGGCAAGCGCCTGTACCGCGAAGGCCTGTCAAGCAGTGACGCGCAATTGCTGGCGCGGGTGGGCGCCAGCGACATGAGCGTGCCGGCCAGCGTGCTGCCCTGCGCCAGCTGCCACGGCAGCGACGGGCGCGGCCGCGCCGAGGGCGGTGTTCGCCCACCTAGCCTCGAATGGCAGCGCCTGGCACTGGGGCAGGGCGAGCGCCAGGCCAACGGGCGCAGTTACCCGGGTTACACTGACGCCAGCCTTGCCAGGGCGATCCAGCGGGGTGTGGACCCTGCCGGCAACCACCTCGACACCGCCATGCCGCGTTTCGAGCTGACCCTGGCCGACCAGCGCAACCTCACGGCCTACCTCAAACGCCTGGCCGAGGACCGCGACCCGGGCGTGGAGGAGGGCGTACTGCGGCTGGGGACGTTGCTCCCCGCTTCTGGGCCGCTGGCCGAAGCGGGGCATGTGGTGCGCGCGGTGCTTGAAGACGGCTTGGCGCAACTCAATCAGCAAGGCGGTGTGCATGGGCGGCGCCTGGAGCTGGTGGTGCTCGACCCCGGCAACGACCCAAACAGCGCCGAACAGGCGCTGCGCCAGCTGTTGGAACACGAGCAGGTGTTCAGCCTGATCACCCCCCTGGCACCGATGCTTGACCAGCGTCTGGCGCCCGTGCTGGCGCAACAGAATGTGCCGCTGATCGGCAGCACCCCGCGCAGTGGCGGCAGTGCGCAGATCTTCGACCCTCTGCCGGGCTTGCCCGTGCAACTGCTGAGCCTGGCCGGCCATGCTCGCGAAGCCTTGGGCCTCGGCCCGGATGGCCTGCGCGTGGTCTACGCCGGTAACGAGCAAGCGCCGCTGGCCGAGCAGGTGCGCGAGCAGCTTGTGCAGCAAGGCTGGGCACCTGGCGCCATCCAGGCCTTCGATGGCCAGGCCGTGGACGGCCAGGGCATCGTCTTTCTCGGCCGCGCCCAGGCCTTTGCCGACCTGGCCACAGCGCTGCAGGCGGCAGGTCGCAAACCGTACTTGTTCGCGGCCTCCAGCCAGGTGGTCGGGGGGCTGGCAAGCCTGTCTGAGCAGTGGTCGCAACGGGTCTTCCTGGCTTATCCGTTCGTACCCGAAGACTGGACCGAACAGGGCCTGGCAACCCTGGCCGGCCTGCAGCAACGCCAGGGCCTCGACCCACGCCAGGCGTCCTTGCAGGTCAATACCCTGTGCGCCCTGCGCCTGCTCACCGAAGCCCTCAAGCAGATTGGCCGGGATGCCAGCCGCGAGCAGTTGATCACGGCCCTGGAAGGCCTGCACGATGTCACGACCGGCCTGACCCCGGCCCTGGGCTTTGGCCCCGGCCGCCGGCAGGGCATGGCCGGTGCCCATGTGGTGGCAGTGGCCTTGCCGGGGCCGCGATTCACCTCGGTTACCCCGTACCGGCCTGTGCCGGACGCCCTTTGAGCGGAGGTTGCCATGCGTACCCTGTTGTTGTGCCTGTTGTTGCTGACCACCACGGCGAGCTGGGCCGATGTGCCGGCAGCGCGGGTGAACGGTGTGCAGATTGATACCCTGCGCCTGGAGCGTTACTTCACGGAATACCTCGAAGCCCAGGGGCGGGCGGTAGCCAGCATCCGCAACCCGACGCTGTACAAACGCCTGCGTGACCAGGCCCTGGATGAGCTGATCGACAAGGAGCTGTTGTGGCAGGAAGCCCAGCGCCAGGGCATCGCCATCAGTGACGCACAGGTAGCTGCCCATGTTGGCGAAGTGGAGGCTGCATTCGGCAGCCCGACCGTGTTCGAGCGGCGGCTGGCGGAGGCGGGTTTCAATAGGGCAGAGTACGCTCAGTACACCCGTCACGAGATGGCAGCCCAGCAGCTGTATGCCCAACTGAGTGCGGTCGACGCGCCCAGCCAGGCACAAGTAGAGGCCTTCTACGAGGCCAATCGGCAAACCCTGCAAGGAGCGCAGAACCAAAGTGATAATCCTTCTGTCATACGAGAACAGGGCCTGCGCTTGGCCAGGGCCACGCTCATCGGGCAATTGCAGGCGCAGGCTCGGCAAACCGTGCGCCAACGTTTGCGCGAATCCGCTAAAGTGGAAATCGCCGACTGAGGCCCGCAATGGTGTTCCCCCAAAGCTGGGGGATAACGACTTGGCAAAGTGCCATCAGGTCCCCCGGATGTGGGGAACTGGGCGAGCCTGGCTGCGCGCAGCAGGCTGGGCGCCTTCGGGCAGCCTTGCCAGATCAACGACTTACAGTGGTGCAGCATGATTATTCACGCCTGGCACGAAGCCTGCTCAAGCCTTATCGAGGCCGCACTTCGCAGACCGGGTAACCGGGCAGTATTGGGGAGTCGACCTTGGTGAACAGAGTATTGGTAGTCGATGACGAACAGACCCTCGCGCAGAACCTGCAAGCGTATTTGCAGGCGCAAGGCCTGGATGTTCATGTTGCCCACGACGGTGCCAGTGGTATCGAGCAGGCTGAAAGCCTGGCACCGCAAGTGATCGTGCTGGATTACCGCTTGCCCGACATGGAGGGGTTTCAGGTTCTGGAGACCGTGCGCAAGAACAGGCAGTGCCATTTCGTGCTGATCACCGCCCACCCGACTGCCGAGGTCCGTGAGCGCGCCGCCGAACTGGGTGTGACCCATGTCCTGTTCAAGCCGTTCCCGTTGGCGGAACTGGCCCGCGCGATCTTCGACCTGATGGGCATCGAGCGCCGGCGCAGGGCCACGGACAACCCGGCAGAAGGGTTCGTCGAACGACGCCAGACCAGGAACGAATCGTTCCCCCTGCAGTTGTACGATGGTAGCTGGGTACTGGCCGAACGCCGCCGCAATGGCGCAAAGCCCCCAGGTGCTGACGACGAACAACTGCTCACAGGGGAATAGCGGCGCCCGCTACCCTGGCTGAGCCAGCCTGCGACGCGCCCCCTGAGTGGAGTCGCAGGCCATGTCCGAAGCAGTCGATACAGCCGCCACACCCCTGCAGCCAGCACAGCCACTGTGTGCCTACCCGCGTGACCTGCTGGCCCAGGCCCGTCTGCAAGCCGGTGAAGAACGCCTGCTCAACTGTCTGGAACGCCTGGCCAACGACACCCCAGGCACCTTCACCCACCGCCTGGGCATCACCCTGCATTACCCGGTGCTGCACAGCCAAGCCCTGCTGGCCAGCAGCCCACGCTTCGACAAGGTCAGCCTGGCCCAGTGCCTGAAACGCGAATTCGTGCTGATCGAGCGCGAAGGCGAACTGCTGGGCGTGTTCGCCGACCCCTTCGACTCTTCGCGCCTGGCCTGGATCGACGATGTGCTGCAAGGCGCGCCACTGTACCTGGCTCACGCCGCCGAGCTGGCGACGTTTCTGGCCCGCCACGAAGAAAGCTTCCATGCCGTCGATGCCCTTGACCACGACAGCGAAGCCAGCAGCGAAAGCGACCCGCTGCAACGCCTGTCGCTGACCAGCATCAGCGAAGACCAGAGCCGGGTGGTGAAACTGGTCAACTCGACCCTCTACGACGCCCTCAAGCTGCACGCCAGCGACATCCACTTGGGCATGACCGGCCAGGGCCTGACCATCAAGTACCGTATCGACGGCGTGCTCAACGGTGCCGGCAAGGCCAGCGGCAGCGCTTTCGCCGACCAGGTGATCTCGCGCATCAAGGTCATGGCCGAGCTCGACATCGGTGAGAAGCGCGTGCCCCAGGACGGCCGGTTCAAGGTGGCCGTGGGCGAACGGCAGATCGACTTCCGCGTCTCGATCATGCCCAGCATTTTTGGTGAAGACGCCGTGCTGCGGGTGCTCGACAAACAGGACCTGTCCGACAAGGTCAGCGGTGTGCAGCTGCAGGCCCTGGGGTTTGCCGACGACACCCTGCGCGCCCTGCGCCGGCTGGCCGCCGAGCCCTACGGCATGATCCTGGTCACCGGCCCCACCGGCAGCGGCAAGACCACCACCCTGTACGCCATGATCAGCGAGATCAACCATGGCGTGGACAAGATCATCACCATCGAAGACCCGGTCGAATATCAACTGCCCGGTGTGTTGCAGATACCGGTCAACGAAAAGAAGGGCCTGACCTTTGCCCGCGGCCTGCGTTCGATCCTGCGCCACGACCCGGACAAGATCCTGGTTGGCGAGATCCGCGACCCCGACACCGCACAGATCGCCGTGCAGTCGGCCCTGACCGGGCACCTGGTATTCACCACCATTCACGCCAACAACGTCTTCGATGTGATCGGCCGCTTCAGCCAGATGCAGGTCGACCCCTACAGCTTCGTCTCGGCGCTCAACGCCATCCTGGCCCAGCGCCTGATTCGCCTGGCCTGCCCGCACTGCGCCACAGCCTGCGAGGTGGACGATGAAACCCTGCTGGCCTCAGGCCTGACCCGTGACGCCGTGGCCGGCTGGACGTTTGTCCGCGTCCAGGGTTGCGGGCAGTGCCGCGGCAGTGGCTTTCGCGGCCGCAGTGCCATCGCCGAGCTGCTGCATCTGGACGACGACCTGCGGCAGATGATCGTCGAACGCCGCCCCCTCTCGCAGATCAAGACACTCGCCTGCCAGCGCGGCCTGCGCTTGCTGCGCGCCTCGGCCCTGGACCTGGTCCGTGAAGGCCGCACCACCCTTGAGGAGATCAACCGTGTCACATTTATCGCGTGATCGTGGTGCTCATAGATACTGTGCCGTGCTCGGCGCCGAGGGTGTAGGCCTGGGCCGCTGGCACGCCAACCAACAGCAGTGGCTAGGCAGCCGCGAATTCAGCTGCGAGGCGGCCCAACCGGCCTGGGACGCCGCCCTCGAGGCGCTGGCCGCGCTGCTTGCCGAGCACGCCGTACGCGGTGCCCAGTTGCGGGTATTGCTGTCGGCCCGCTACAGCCGCTTCTGCCTGGTGCCCTGGAGCGATGCCATCGGCCACCCGCGCGAACTCGATGCCTATGCGCGGGCATGCTTTGAAAACCTCTACGGGCAGTCGCTGGGCGACTGGCGCATCGTCCTCTCGCCGGAGCCGGCAGGCGCCGCGCGCATTGCCACCGCGCTGCCAGAGGCCTTGCTGCAACGGCTGCAGGCACTGGGGCGGGAAAGCCGGTTGCAGCTGCGTTCGGTGCAGCCATACCTGATGGCCGCCTACAACCGTTGCTCGGCGCAGCTGGGGCAGGGCGACTTCCTGTTTGTCCTCGCCGAGCCACGCCGCAGCGTGCTGCTGCTGGCCGCCGGGGGTGCCTGGCAGCAGGTGTTGGCGCAAGGCTGTGCCGACAACGACCAGGCCCTGCAGGCGCTGATCGAACGCACCTGCGAGTTGTACGGGGAGCATCTGCCACGGGTGTACCTGCATGCACCCGGCCGCGGCGACGTGCCGCAATTGGCGGCGGTGCAGCTGTGCCAACCGGCCAGCGAAGCCGACCCGTTGTGCGCCATGTGGCGGGCGGTGGCCTGACATGCGCCGCCTCGACCTGGAATTCCAGCCCCGGCGCAGCGGCGCCTTGGCCTGGTCGCTACTGGCCCTGGGTTGCGCCGTGGTGGCCGCCCTGGTGGTGCTGCAACAACGCCTGCAAGTCGAGCAGGTCGACCTGGAAGGCCGCCTGCACAGCCTGGAACTGCAACTGGGCCGGCGCCCGGCCACTGCGGCCCCGCAAAGCAGTGCTGCCAGCCGCGAACAGGCCGAGCGCCTGGCGCAGATGCGCAGTGTCTCGCAGCAGCTGCAACGGCCTTGGCAGCAGCTGTTCGCCATGCTCGAAGCGCAGCCGCAGGACGATGTCGCGCTGCTTGGCCTGACCCCGGATGCACGCAAGGGCCAGGTACGCATCGCCGCCGAGGCGCGCAACCTGGAGGCGATGCTGCAGTACCACCAGCGCCTGGAGGCCAGCGCCGAGCTCAGCGATGTTTCCTTGCTCAACCACGAGGTGATGGTGGGCCAGCCGGAGCACCCGGTGCGTTTCACCCTTACCGCTACCTGGGAGACCGGCCATGCGCGTCCCTGACCCGCTGAGCAGCCTGATCATGCAGGAGCGTCTGCGCCGCATCGGCCCGGTGGGCCTAGCCGCTGTCGCCGTTGGCCTGCTGGCCGTCGGCGTGGCATTGGCCGCTGTGTTGCCGCACTGGCAAACCGTGCGCGAACTGCGCGCGAGCGAGGCGGATGCCAGCGTGCAAGTGGGGCGGGTGCAGCGGGGCGAGCTGAAGATCGCGGTCAAACCCGAGCAGCAGGCCCTCGACACGCTGCGCCAGCAACTGCCTGGGCAGCCGCAGGCCAGCGAGCTGATCGAGCGCCTGTATCACCTGGCCAGTGCCGAGCACATCAGCCTGGCACGCGGCGAATATGCCTTGGGCATCGACCCGAAAACCCAGTTGGCGCGCTACCAGATCGTGCTGCCGGTGCGCGGCAGCTATCCGCAGATCCGCGGCTTCCTCAAGGGCCTGCTGGGCCAGCTGCCAACCTTGGTGCTGGAAGACCTCGAGCTGCAACGCAAACGCATCGGCGACAGCGAGCTCAACGCCCGCCTGCGCATGACCCTCTACTTGTCGAGGTCGTGATGAAGACTCAACGTGCGGTGATCTGGGCCGGGTTTCTAGGGCTTTCTGCCGCGTTGGCGTGGGCGCCGGAGCATTGGTTCGGCCAAGAGGACAGTGTGGGGCTGTTCGCGGGCAAGCCTGCTGCTACAGGTTCTGTGAGTACCCCTGACCGTGTGGAAGCGGACACATCGGGGCGCGGAGCTGACGCGAAGGGGTCGCAACGGGTCTCTACCGATCTGTTCCCGAGCCAGCGCTGGAGCAAACCGCAAACCCTGGCCACCGTCACCGAACAACCGGTCATCGCCGCGCCTGTGGTGGTTGCCGCGCCCACCGCCCCGGCGCTGCCCTTCCAGTTCGTCGGCCGCCTGGGCGATCGCGACGACCTGCAGGTGTTTCTGCAGAGCGGCGAAAAACTGTACGTCGTGCGCCAGGGCGACGTCATCGAAGACACCTACCGCCTCGATCGGGTCTCGGCCAATGAGCTGGACCTGGTCTACCTGCCTTTGCACCAGTCGCAGACCTTGTCTGTCGGGAGCGCACCATGAAGTCGTCAAAGCTGTGCAAGCCTGCTCCGTTCCTGCTTCTGGCGCTGTGCGTGGCCATCGCAGGCTGCGGCTCCAGTGCGGTACGTGAAGACAGCGCAGAACTGATGAAGGAGGGACAGTACGAAGCCGGGATCGCGCGTCTGGAAGAGGCCCTGCGTGAAGACCCGCGCGACACCAAGCTGAACATCGCCCTGGCCCATGGCCGCCAGGCGGCGGTCGAGGCGCTGCTGAGCCAGGCCGACAGCGACCGCATCCGCCACGATTTCGCCGGTGCGCGCATGGGCTATGGCCGGGTGCTGAGCATCGAACCGAACAACCGCCGCGCCCAGGAAGGCATCCGCCAGCTGGAGCTGATCCGCACCCTCGACGAACGTGTCGCCCTTGGCCAGGCGGCCCTGCGCCAGGGCGACCTGTTCGGCGCCGAGCGCTACATGCGCGAAGTGCTGCGCCTGGACCCGCAGAACCAGAAGGGCATGACCCTGCGCAGTGACATCGAGAACGTCCAGGCGCGCACCGCGCAGCCGTTCCCGCAGCTGCGCAGCAAGCTGGAACGCCCGGTGACCCTGGAGTTTCGCGACGCCAACCTGAAGACCATCTTCGAAGTGCTGTCCCAGGTCGCCGGCATCAACTTCATCTTCGACAAGGACCTGCGCCCGGACATGAAGGCCACCATCTTCGTTCGTGACGTGCGCATCGAGGACGCCGTGGCCCTGCTGCTGGAGCAGAACCAGCTACGCCAGAAGATCGTCAACGACAACACCCTGATGATCTACCCCGACTCGCCGCAAAAGACCAAGGACTATCAGGAACTGGTCATGCGCACGTTCTACCTGACCAGCATCGACGCCAACACGGCGCTGAACATGGTCAAGACCATGCTCAAGACCCGTGACGTGTTCGTCGACGAGCGCCTCAACACCCTGACCATGCGCGACAGCCCCGATGCCGTGCGCATGGCCGAAAAGCTGCTGCAGTCCCAGGACCAGTCCAACCCCGAGGTGGTGCTGGAAGTGGAGGTGATGGAGGTGGCCACTTCGCGCATCCTCGACCTCGGCCTGCAATGGCCCAACACCTTCGGCGTGCTGACCTCCGACGGCAAGTCGGTCAGCGTGCTCGACCAACTGCGCGGCATCGACTCCAGCCGCATCAGCATCTCGCCGGCGCCGCAGGCCAAGATCAATGCCCAGGACAAAGACATCAACACCCTGGCAAGCCCGGTGATTCGCGTCAGTAACCGCGAGCAGGCGCGTATCCACATTGGCCAGCGGGTGCCGATCATCAGCGCCACCTCGGTGCCTTCGACCCAGGGCCCGGTGATTACCGAGAGTGTCACCTACCTGGATGTGGGCTTGAAGCTCGAAGTGCAGCCGACCGTGCACCTGAACAACGAAGTGGCGATCAAGATCGCACTCGAAGTGAGCAACGCCACCCCGCTGGAAGCCACGCGCCAGGGCACCATCCCGGTCCAGGTCGATACCCGCAACGCCCAGACCAGCCTGCGCCTGCACGACGGCGAAACCCAGGTGCTGGCCGGGCTGGTGCGCAACGACCACAACGCCAGCGGCAACAAGATCCCGGGCCTTGGCGACATTCCCGGCCTGGGCCGTTTGTTCGGCAGCAACAAGGACGACATGAGCAAGTCTGAACTGGTGCTGGCGATCACCCCGCGCATCGTGCGCAACCTGCCGTACCAGAGCCCGTCTGACATGGAGTTCGCCACCGGCACCGAGTCGAGCCTGCAGGTGCGGCAAATGGCGCCACTGCCACCGATGGAGGTGCCGGGCACTGCGCCGTCCAGTGACAAGCCGGTGGTCGAAAGCCAGATGGCCGTAGTGCCCGCCAACGGGAGCCCACGGCCATGAAACGCCGCGTGCAAGGCTTCAGCCTGATCGAGGTGGTGCTGACCCTGGCACTGCTTGGGCTGCTCGCCAGCATGGCCGCGCCGCTGACCGAAACCGTGGTGCGCCGCGGCAAGGAGCAACAGCTGCGCGAGGCGCTGTACCAGATCCGCGATGCCATCGACGCCTACAAGCGTGCCTTCGACGCCGGTTACATCGAAAAGCGCCTGGATGCCAGCGGTTACCCGCCAAACCTGCAGGTGCTGGTCGAAGGCGTGCGCGATGTGCGCAGTGCCAAAGGGGCCAAGTTCTACTTCCTGCGGCGCATCCCCCACGACCCGCTGCTGGCGGCCAAGGATGACGACGAGGGGGCCTGGGGCCTGCGTGCCTACGACAGCAGCCCCGACAGCCCGCGTGAAGGCGAAGACGTCTTCGACGTGTACTCCAAGGCCCGTGGCAAAGGCCTCAACAACATCCCCTACGGGCAATGGTGACGGCCATGAAACGCAGCCAAGGCTTCACCCTGATCGAACTGCTGGTGGTGATGGCGATCATCGCCACGCTGATGACCATCGCCATGCCGCGTTACTTCAACAGCCTGGAGAGCTCCCGCGAGGCCACGCTGCGCCAGAGCCTGGCGGTGCTGCGCGAGTCGCTGGACCACTTCTACGGCGACACCGGGCACTACCCCGATTCGCTGGAGCAACTGGTGGAGCTGCGCTACCTGCGCAGCACCCCGGTCGACCCGATCACCGAACGCAGCGATGCCTGGCAACTGCTGCCGCCGCCAGAGGGCGTGGCCGGCGGCGTGGCCGATATCAAAAGCGGTGCTACAGGGAGGGCGCGTGATGGCAGCCTCTATGCCGAATGGTAAGGCCTGTGCCGGTTTCACCTACCTGGGTGTGCTGCTGTTGATTGCGGTCAGCAGCGTGGCCTTGGCCGCCACCGGGACAGTCTGGTCGAGCGTTGCCCGGCGCGATCACGAGCGCCAGTTGCTGTGGGTGGGCAGCCAGTATGCCCAGGCCCTGCGCAGCTACTACCGCGCCTCGCCGGGTTTGGCCCAGTACCCGCAGGAGCTGGCCGACCTGCTGCAGGACAACCGTTTTCCCGAGGCCAAGCGGCACATCCGCAGGCTCTACCCGGACCCGATCACCAACAGCGATGACTGGGGCCTGCTGCGCTCGATCGATGGCCGCATCACCGGCGTACACAGCCGCTCGGATGCCACGCCGTTCAAGCACAGTGGTTTTACCGCCGAGTGGTCGGGCTTCGAAGGGCTGGAACACTACAGCGACTGGCAGTTCGTCGCCGAGCAGGCGTTCGCCGACAGCCCCACCGGTGCCCAGCCCCAGGCCGGCGCGGGAGACTCGCCATGAAACGCCTGGCTGCGCTGTGCCTGAGCCTGCTGCTGGCGGCATCGCCCTGCAGCCTGCTGAAGGCGGCTGAGGAGGACGAGATGATGGGCTTCATCGTCGACAACACCATCTCGCACATCGGCCACGACTTTTACTACTACTTCGCCGACCGCCTGCGTGCCACCAGCCGCCTGGATTTCAACCTGGTGGTGCGCGAACGCCCGGATGCCCGCTGGGGCAGCCTGGTTACCGTGGAGTTCGAGCGCGAAGTGCTGTACCGGCGCTTCCTGCCACCCAACACCACGGAACTCAAAGACGAGGCTGTCGCGGCCGCCGACCTGGTCAAGCAGCAGATCATTCAACGCAAGCTGCAACGCTTGCTGCAGGACACCACCGATCTGGAGAGGGACGAGCTATGAAAACCCGCATTCCCCATTGCATCGCCGCCTGCCTGTTGGCCAGCGCCTGTGCCGCCCAGGCCACGGAGCTGGTGTACACCCCGGTCAACCCGGCCTTCGGTGGCAACCCGCTCAACGGCACCTGGCTGCTGAACAACGCCCAGGCACAGAACGACTACGACGACCCCGACCTCAAGGACCGTGCTTCCGCCTTTTCGGGCACCACGGCCCTGGAGCGCTTCAGCAACCAGTTGGAGTCGCGAATGCTCTCGCAGTTGCTGGACAACATCAGTAATGGCAGCACGGGCAGCATGGCAACCGATGCCTTCCTGATCGATGTGATCGACGACTCGGGTGCCTTGAGCATCAAGGTCACCGACCGCGTCACCGGAGAAATCTCGATCATTGAGGTCAGCGGCCTGAACCCCTGAGAGGGAAGGGCTTTGAGTTGGGGAGAGAACACCATGAAACGTCTGTTGAGCACATTGCTGATCCTCGCCGCCCTGCACGGCCTGCAAGGCTGCAGCCTGCGCGACCCTATGTCGGCCGAACAGGACTCGGAAACCCCGACCCTGACCCCTCGGGCCTCGACCTACTACGACCTGATCAACATGCCACGCCCCAAAGGCCGGCTGATGGCGGTGGTGTATGGCTTCCGTGACCAGACTGGGCAGTACAAGCCGACCCCGGCCAGTTCGTTTTCGACCAGCGTCACCCAGGGCGCGGCCAGCATGTTGATGGATGCCCTGAGTGCCAGTGGCTGGTTCGTGGTGCTGGAGCGTGAAGGCCTGCAGAACCTGCTGACCGAGCGCAAGATCATCCGCGCCTCGCAGAAGAAGCCGGATGTGGCGGAGAACATCATGGGCGAGCTGCCACCGCTGCAGGCGGCCAACCTGATGCTTGAAGGCGGCATCATCGCCTACGACACCAACGTGCGCAGTGGCGGGGAAGGGGCGCGTTACCTGGGCATCGACATCTCCCGCGAATACCGGGTCGACCAGGTGACCGTGAACCTGCGCGCGGTGGACGTACGCACCGGGCAGGTGCTGGCCAACGTGATGACCAGCAAGACCATCTATTCGGTGGGGCGCAGTGCGGGGGTGTTCAAGTTCATCGAGTTCAAGAAGTTGCTGGAGGCCGAGGTGGGCTACACCACCAACGAACCGGCGCAGCTGTGCGTGCTGTCGGCGATCGAGTCAGCGGTAGGGCACTTGCTGGCGCAAGGGATTGAACGGCGGCTGTGGCAGGTGGCGGGAGATGCGGGGGAGGGCAAGGCTACAGTGGACAAGTACCTGAGCCAGAATCAGCAGCCGTGATCCACCTTGAGGGCCCCTTCGCGGGTAAACCCGCTCCCAGATGTGGTTTTACCCGCAAAGGCTGGCCCAGTTTGAAGCACGCCCTGTCATTTCTGCCAGTAGCGGCAAACTGTTACAAGTGAATTAATCGGCGGACATCCCATGGATGACAGAGGAAGTCCGTAATGAGGAACTTATCTCGCCTGATCGCTGCCCTCCTGCTTGGCATTTCGACGCCACCGCTACTGGCCGCTGATGCGACGCGTGTGCTCAACGCACGCGGCGAGACGGCGCTGCATCAACTGAACACGTGGTACAACAGCACCACCGACGACTGCGGTGGGCCGGACAAGCCCGGCTATTTGTGTAGCGGCATCGCGCTGCGTACAACCAGCAGCAGTATCGGATTTTTGCCCTGGGAACCTAGCGACAGCCAGCTGGAAAAGGGAAGCGTGGCGTTTTCCTGGGTGCGCCGCGACAGCAACTTCGGCAAGCCCTTCGGTAACCAGAATGGCTTGACCCTTTACCCTCCGCAATACGCCCCGCCGGGTAGCCTTGCCCATCTGAATGTACTCTGCACGTTTCCCATCAATGCCAACACCAACCAGAGGTCGACCCTGCAGGGCTGTGGCCCGATCAGAGGGTTTGAAGAAACCACCGACACCTGCCAGGCCCTGGCGGTTAATACCGCGCAGCAATGGCTGGCCAGGTATCCGCAGGCTGAAAACTACCGGGTGTGCGGCTGGAATTTGCGCCAAACAGAGGCGGCGTCGGCCGGTGCGTTCAATACTGCTCTACAGGCCCGTCAGGGCCTGAATGATGCGCAATGGGCTGTGAACAATGAAGTGTTGCTGCCGGTGTGGAAGCAAGGCGAAGGGGGAGCGTTGCCGGTGCATTCCTTCTTCTATGTGGAAGGGGAGCGCGAAGCGCTTGCCAAGGC
Organism: Pseudomonas sp. SWRI68; assembly: GCF_014269165.1. Lineage (NCBI taxonomy): Bacteria > Pseudomonadati > Pseudomonadota > Gammaproteobacteria > Pseudomonadales > Pseudomonadaceae > Pseudomonas > Pseudomonas sp. SWRI68. Next base: position 215,634 of record NZ_JABWRU010000005.1, read on the forward strand.
GCAGTATGACCAGCTTCGCTACCAGCAGCTCTACGAGCAACTGGTCCCGGTGATCAATGTGCGATTCCCGACAGACCGGTCTGGAATCATGAGCTTCGGCTATGCCGAAGGGGATCAGGCAGTAGGTCGACCAACGCCCACACCACACATAGATTTCGAAGACGTACAGCCCGGGTCCTGCGCGCGGCTGGTTACCCACGGCGTCGAGTTCCAGCTCGACCGACGAACGAGGGGCGTGAGTGACGGGCCGCATGAGGGCAGCAAAGGCCTGATCAAGGGCCATCACCTGGAAGCAGACTCTACGATCAAGCTGGTACTCGAAGGCGCAGGGCGTCGGCTGGTCACCTTCGCCTGGGGGTGCAACAGCTACTGTGGGGTTCAAACCGCGATAGGCGGTGATTATGAGGATCTGTCGGATGAGGGGCCAGGCGCCATGCGGTACGGCACCAAGGAGATGATCATCGACGGGCCCGAGGTGCTGACCGTGGTGGTCGATACCGAAGAAGATGATGCGATGCTGGTGTTCGACCACCTGACCGTGCGACAGCTCCCTCACAAATAAGGCAGTCGGCCTTCCATAGGGTCAGGTTGATGCCCGTCGCTTGAAACACTCCGCCGACGCAGGCCTCTGTAGGAGCGGCCTTGCGTCGCGAACGGGCCGCGAAGCGGCCCCGGGATCAGCGATGATGCACAAGTCGCAGGGGCCGCCCAAAGGCCTCAACCCCACCCTCCCGGCAGCAGCTGCGACTTGGCTCCTTTCATAGTGCATATGCTTCAGGTGCCCCAGACGCCGGGTATTCGGCTTGTTCCATTTCATAGCGCCTGTTTTCAGATTCTCGCTTACTTCACAACTCGAGGGGCTGAGAGGCGTTCGGCGCAGCACGAGGCAAAGTTCAGCCTAACGCGCATGTGGCTGTCCTCGCGGCGAGCATAGAGACATTAGTGTGGTATTTCTGAAACACCACACTAGCGCTCAGCTGCAATTATCAAAAACAGCAGTTGTCATCTTGGCAAAGGGGCGCAAGGGCGCCTCTGCGGGTTGTCAGCAAAGGTGGGAGCACGAAAAATGTCGGGAGACTACTGTCATTTTTATCAGTTGTCAGGGCGTTGTGTGTCGCGAATGCTGTCATCGCAGCAGGCGGAAAATTCAAGCACTGAATGTCTCAAGAGGTGGATGAAATGACCAACGCGAATAATGCCGTGACAATTGCCAAGGATGTTGAAGGTCTTTATTGTAATTTTCAAAAAATTGATTGCATTAAAGTAAATCCGATGACCGGGAAAGGGGGGTTGAAACTTCCGCTTGCGATGTTAGGTAGTGAAGAGGGTGGGGCGTTATTCGAGCTGGCCATAAGCTCTCCTATTGACAGCCCTGATGTCAGCCTGCTGCCAGTGGGTTCCTGGACGCAAGAATTAAAACTGGTGACGTGGGACGAAGAATGTCGCAGCGGCGAATATGAGTACACGTTGGAATTCGAAGGACTTCTGCATCCGGATGGTCGACGGGTCAGTACGTCTTTGAATAACCATGGGCGCCAAGAGGGCGCTGGTTTTTTGCTGGACGCCAGTGTGTTTGCCCAGAAAAGGGTGGAGTACGCAAACTCCCAAGAACGCCGTGAGCGGCTTGTCGGTGAGGCACAGCTTGACAGCATGTCGGAACATGAGCTTGCCGAGCATCAGCAGGAATACTCTTATTACCATGAGTTGGACGAATGTCAGGTGGCGCTTATCTCAAAAAATGGTGCTATCTACATATTCGATTGTTGCGGTGAAGGGCACCCCTCGGAAGTGTCCAACGTATTGTTGACGCGTTTCGTACCTGCCGTAGGCAGGTCGCTGACTTTTACCTGGGGCGAAAGGCATTCACGCAAGCCACGACTGCTCTCAATCGCCGACGACCTTGAGGATTTAGTGCAGCTTAAGTGGAAATCGGATACGCAGTTTTCAGTAGATGTCTATCCCACCGCTCAGCACACCATCACATACGATATAAAAGTCGAAGAAAACACCTGGGTGGTAAAGGTGCTCGGGGGCGATGCGCTGGCAGAAGAGCAAACCTATCGGATCGATACAAGTAGCGGCAGAATCAATGGCGTGAGCCTTGAGACCCAATACGGTACGGTCAACAAAAAAGCAATGAAAAGGATCGATGCGGAGACATTGAAGTACAAGGGTGAAAAAGTTCAATGTCATACCGTTTCCCTCGCCGATGGCCTCGATGTGCTGAGTCGTGAATATACCTATGAGGTTGATAAGACGACTATTGCGTTCAAGCGAAGCGATACAAAGGTCACGACTCAGGTCCTGGAGTACAAGGACGGCGTGCAGACGTCAGAAACGTTGACATCCGCAAGTGGAGCGACTACTTCCCGGCGTCATGAGGTCGAACTGGATGAAGCGTCTGGCACAGCCACTCTGACAACGACGTGTAAAACCGGCGAGCATGCCGAGCAAAAAAGTGTAATGAAAATCGATGCGCTGGGTAACTTGGTGCGCCTGGAGGAAGGCGGGCAAATTACTGAATGGACCTATTATAAAAATTATAAGCATTATGAGGTGGAGGAATGGAGGGCCGTGCACGCCGAGGCCGGTTTCGGTGCGTGGATGTATCGGGCCTTATTCGGCATGCAATACACCGACTTGTTACCCCTGGAACTGGGTGGCGATCGGGGGTTAACCAGTAGTGTCTGGACGCTCTCGTCGGTTCGTGCATCGCTTGCACATAGCGATTACGGTAAAGCTACATTCAACCTGCCAATAAAGATTGAGTACCCTGGAGACGGCAACGGGCTTGTTGCTCATGTTGAGTCGCAGAAGGTCAGTCACGTGGTCGATGGCAAGCCACAGGTCCAACACGTCACCTATTATGGCTATGAGACCTTGACCCGAGCGTCAATCGACGGCATAGCCACAACGACGCTTGTCGTGCCGACACACCGACTCATGGTGCTAGGGCCCAATTTGGAAAGTGTAGACCTCAGCACCAGACATTTTGAATTGGCAGCAAGCGCTGCGGGGGACTGGCTTACGACATTGGATGAACAGATCAAGAAAGCCTCTTCGGATGACGAGAAGTCAGAATACAGTGCGCAGAAGAAAAATCTTGAAGCGAGCCTGAGAGCACAAAGCGTACTCAATGCTAATGGTTTCAAACTTAAGAATTGGAACGCAACACGGATTCAAGTCGAACGGCTCGAATACAGTGCGGATGCAAGCAAGCCGGATTTCGGTCAGGTCACTTCGCAGACGGTTTACCTGCTTGATAAAACAGGCAAAGAGATAGCCGGTTCACGTAAAAAAACTTCGATTGTCCGTGCTGTGGATGCTCAGAATAAACGACAACGCACCCTTAGCACCACCCTCGAAGTCGGAGGCACTCAGTACGCATCGAGCCAGACAATTACTGGTTATAATGACCAAGTGGTGCAGACAAAAGACAGCAACGCCCTGCAAACCGATTGGAGTTTTACCGACGGGGGGGTTGCTTAAAGGTGAGCAGTACAGCCAAGGCGACGAAGCTTCAAGCAAAATGAAGTACTCCACCGCACTGCTGAGCAATGGGCATATTCGCTATCAGACAATCGACAGCGAAACCAACGCAGGTCAACGTGTGACTGTGGATGCTTTGGGGCGTGAGCAAGAGGTGCGACGTTGTGTAGACGGAACGAATTGGCTGTTGTGGGCAAGCATAACCCGCGATGATAAAGGGCGGGTGAGCAGCCTCGTCGAGTACGATTACGATGGGGCAGGCACGCGACTATCTAGCCAGACTACCCAGTGGGCAGCTGATAAGGACAAGAAACGCTGCACGGTGACACATATACTGCGAGATGCTGAAAATAAAGAGGTTAACCGGAAATCGAAAGTTGTGGCGGCGACCAATGAGGGCACCCGTGTTACCCATGGCTCATTCGAATACAGCAGTCAGTACGACGCTGCGACCCAAAGCCTTACCTTTACCCAAGCTAGCAGCAGTGACAAGACACGCCAATTGAAACGCACCTTGGCGTTTACCTCCGACGGTGCACTCCAATCCTTCACGTCGCGTTCATGCAGTGGCAATAAGGAAACAATCATCAATCAGGTGGCCTATGGCTATAATTCAGCAGGATTGCTCAACAGCAAAACGTCGAATTCGCAGCCGTCATCAACCTACGAATACGATGCATTTGGGCGGGTAACCAAACAGGTTAGTAATGGCATCGAGCTGCGCAGTGAATACTCACAAACCCATCTTAGCCCTGATGCGACCCTGACCACTGTTCACGGAAGCGACGCCGCCGCCATTACCCTGGGCAGTCAGACCCTCGACAGCCTTGGGCGAGTCTCTACCCGCACGGTTAATGGTGTTTCACAGGAATTCAGCTATCCCGGATCCTCCAGATCGAATAATGCTCCTGCCCTCACGGGGCCCGCAGCCATGGCAGGCTACGTGTCGCGATGGAACATGGATACCATTACCTATATTGAAACGTGCCCCGTACACGATAGTTCGTCTGGCGCTAAGGCCGCAACGTTATCAACGTCGTCCCGTTACAGTCTACGCGGTCGGTTGTTGGACGTGACGGATATCGGCGGCACGGTCACCCACTACGCGTATGATGCGTATGGGCGACTGAGCGGTTTGAGCAGCGAGGCATGCAAGACTTCCTTTACCTATGCGGATGACGGCCATCTCAAGGAGGAAATGGTTAAGGATGAGGCGGGCGGTCGCACCGTAACAGTGGCGTATGCTTATGATGAAATGGGTAACGAAACGTCTCGTACCTTCAGCAGCGAAGGGATGCCCACTCATGTCATGGAACGCAAGCTGACATCAGCGGGTAAGTTAAAAGAAAATACGTTGAAGGTAGCCAGCAAAGAGCACTTCAAAGAAACATTTGGGTACGACGTGCAGGGTCGCCTGATCACCTGGAGCACCACGGGCCAAGGGTATGTTCACAATACAAACACTGTCCATGAGCAGGCATTCAGCTACGATGTACTGAGTAATGTTATTTCTAGTAATCTCCAGGCAAGACCTGCTTCGCCCGGCTCCGCCAGTTGGCGTGCACACATCGATCGTGAATTTACTGAAAAAAAACCAGGCTTGCTGAGCAAGCACGGTTCAACCGTCATTAAGAGTGACGATAAGGGTCGATGGAATGGGTTTGGCACCAGTTATTATGAGAATGGGCAAGTCAAAACGTCAGAGTGGCGTGGCAATGTCTATGCTCCCGGCAAAGTGAGCGTGACTTTCGGCTACGATGACCTCGGTCGAATTCGGGGCCTTTATACGGCTGGTAATAATGACTCCGCCCGAGGTTTCCAACTTCATTATCGGGGTGGCAAAGTGTACGCTCGCTCACAGGTAACATCGAACACTACTATGTGGCGCGGTGTCACGCAGCGACAGCTGATTCTGCTTAACGAGAGCCCGGGGTGTTACCTGCAGCAGCGGCGTGATAAGAAGGGTGGAAGTCAGCCGTCGGTATCATGCACGTTCGAACTTCGTGACGCGGCCGGCACTGTGTTCGCTACGGTCGACCAGAAGGGGGCAGTCAGTTACCATACTTACTCACCCTATGGCTACGCTGATGCAGGCGACGAGTGGGAGAATTGGCTTGGCTTCAAGGGCGAGGTGTTGTTACCGGACGACACCTACTATTTGGGCAGCTATCGAGTATACGATCCTAAGTTGATGTCATTTCGCACGCCGGATAGTTGGAGTCCATTTGGAGCCGGTGGACCCGCGGCGTATGCATACTGCGCGGGTGATCCGGTCAACTACCATGACCCGAGCGGTCATCAGGTCGTTGCCCAGTACAGCCGGCAAGAAGCGATACCGGCAATGTATACCAAGGAATTCCGTATCGCGATGTCTGTGCTCAATGTTGTGGTGGCTCCCTTTACGGGAGGCGCTAGCCTAGCTGTGGCAGCCGCGACGACGGGGTTGGCACTGGTAGCGGCCAGTTTTGAAATCGCTTCAGTCATGTTGGAAGACAGCGATAAAGACTTATCAGCTGGGTTGGCTGTTGTAGGGTTCGGTTTTGGTCTGGCCAGCATGGCTGCTGGCATGTCGGGCGGCGCAGCGGCCGCAGCGTCGCGGCCGTCCTCCACGAGATTTGTCCTTAACCGGACAATGGGCGGAGGATCGAACTTTAGAAACTTGAGTCGAGACATCAGGCTCTTTGAAGATGTCCATAAGGGCAGGCCTCGGCTTGTAATTGAAGGGCATGGTGGGCCCGGTTATATCGATGTGAATGGGAGTTCAATGAATGCATACGACTTTCTTGATTATATGGATCACCATAATGTTAATTACCACGGTTATGAGTTAAAGTTGCATGTTTGCGACTCGGCGATTATCAGTAAGTATTCGGGGAGCAGCTTTGCCAGGGACTTAGCCATGAAGCTTGGGGTTGAGGTAAAAGGTTACAGAGGGCCAATGGAAGTCGCTGGGCTGGTTGGGGAAGCTAGGGCGTCAGGCGAGGCCCTGACCAAATTCGATGTCGTGCATACATATCAGGAAATTGTAGATATCGTTGGAGTCGATATTGCGAGGGCCAACTTGCAGCCTAGGAAGGTGGAGTGGGTGTATAAGGATCACGCTTATGTATTGGGTGCGGATGGCAAGCCCATGCTGGAGCGACATGAAAACTTCAAACCTGTTACTTATCATGTTAACCCTAGAAATAGGTGGATGCCGGTCGAACGTATACACACTTTCACTTCGGAGCAGCTAATGAAGCGTTACCTGAAGAACCCCACCATTTACGAAGACCCACTCGGGCGCTCATCTCCGGTGAGGATAGATGACTATGACCTGACGTGAGGGAAGGTGATGGATGCGCAACGGGCGTAGCGCTCGTTGTCTTTCCTTGCTGATGATGCACAAGGCCGTCACCCTGACGGCCTTGTCGTGAATGATCAACTGCGGTCAATCTTGCTTTTTTCACCTGATCGCTGTTGCTCTATAGCGGACCTTTAGACTGTATTTCCCCTGTCTTTACGTGTATGTAAACTTGTGCGACCCTCGTGTTCTTTGATTATGCCCAAGCCTCTTTAATGCAGACTGCGGCGGCACAGTGGCCCATTACACTGCCCGTGCCAGAGCATGCGCTGGAGTACAAATGGCACGACATATCCCCATAATAAATGCCCAAGACCCGCTGCATGAATCCCGCCAGGCCCGCCTGAAGCTGGCCAGCGAAGGCGAGCTGCCGCTGGGGATGCTGCGCGACGAGATCGACGCGTCCTGGCGCCGCAGCCTGGGCCATGGCCTGGATTGCCTGCAGGGCGAGCAGGTCGGCCTAGGGCTGGAGCAGGGCCACGACCTGCGCATGCTGCTGGAGCGCAACCGCCTGCTGGTCGACGCCGTCACCCCGGAACTGGACTACCTGGTGGCACGCCAGGGCAAGGCGGGCATCGTCATCCTCGGCGACGCCCAGGCCAACGTGCTGGCCATCGAAGGCCAGACCCACGTACTCAGCCGCGCGGGCCTGCGCGACCTGCACCCGGGCAGTTGCTGGAGCGAGTCGCTGCGCGGCACCAATGCCATCGGCACGGCCGTGGTGGAAGGCCGACCGACGCTGATCAACTGCGGTGAACATTACCTGGACCGGCTCAGCCCATTCTCCTGCACCTCGGTGCCCCTGCGCGACCCGCGTGGCGAGGTGATCGGCGTGCTCGACATCACCCGCGAAGGGGTGATGGCGCAACCGCAGGACAGCCTGTCGACGCTGATGCTGGCAGCTGGCAACATCGAGAGCCGTATGTTCGGCCTGTGCCACCCGGACCAACTGGTGCTGGCCTTCCACAGCCGCCCGCAGTACCTCAACAGTTGCTGGCATGGCCTGCTGGCACTGAGCCTGGACGGCGAAGTACTGGCCGCCAACGACAGTGCCTGCCAGTTGTTGCAAGTGCCGCGCCTTGAGCTGATTGGCCGGCGCAGCGCGGACCTGCTCGGCGAGCGTTCACCTGCATTCATCGCACGCCTGTGGCAGGGCGGGGTGAGTAGTGTGCAGACGGCCAAGGGGGCGTTCTACTTCCGTGCCCTGCAGCTGCCGCGCCATGGCCGGGTCAATGGCAGTACGCCGGCCAGCAAGCCGACGCTGAGCAAGCAGTCGCCAGCACTCGACGCCCTGGCCGGTGGCGACCCAAGGCTGGCGCGCAACCTGCGCATGGCCCGCCAGGGGCTGGGCAATGGCCTGCCGGTGCTGCTGCTGGGCGAGACCGGTACCGGCAAGGAGGTGGTCGCCCGGGCCTTGCACCAGGCCAGCCCGCGGGCCGACAAACCGTTTGTGGCCGTCAACTGCGCAGCCATCCCCGAAGGTTTGATCGAATCCGAGCTGTTCGGCTACCGCGAGGGCGCCTTCACAGGTTCCCGCCGCGGCGGCATGGTCGGGCGACTGATGCAGGCCCATGGTGGCACGCTGTTCCTCGACGAAATCGGCGACATGCCGCTAGCCTTGCAGGCGCGCCTGCTGCGGGTATTGCAGGAGCGCCGGGTAGCGCCGTTGGGGGCGGGTGACGAGCAGGACATCGATGTGGCGCTGATCTGCGCCACCCACCGCGACCTCAAACGCCTGGTGCTGGAACAGCATTTCCGCGAAGACCTGTACTATCGGGTCAACGGTGTGTCGCTGCGTTTGCCGGCGCTGCGCGAGCGTGATGACCTGGCGCAGATCATCCAAAGCCTGCTGGACAAGTCCGATGCCCGTGGCGTAACCCTGGACCCGGCTCTGACCACATTGCTCGAAGGCTTCGACTGGCCGGGCAACATTCGCCAACTGGAAATGGTAGTGCGCACGGCGCTGGCCATGCGCGAGGACGGTGAACAGGTGCTGACCCTTGACCACCTCACCGATTGCCTGCTGGACGAACTGGCGAGTGGCACGGCGCCCTCCGGTAGCCTCAAGGACAACGAATTGGAGCTGATTCGCGGCGCCCTGGCGCGCCATCAGGGCAATGTTTCGGCCGCGGCTGAGGCACTGGGGATCAGCCGGGCGACGCTGTACCGCAAACTCAAACAGTTGCGCGGCTGAACCATGGGCCCATTGTTCGCAAGGCTGGTGGACTCCAGCGACCCTGTACTCATGCGCCAGGCGTTGGCCTGGCTGTATGGTTTCGTGCGCCCCCATCGGCGCGCCATCGGGCTGTTGCTCGGTTTGTCGCTGGGTGCCTCGCTGCTGGCGCTGGCACAGCCCTGGCTGGTCAAAACGCTGATCGACGAGGGGCTGTTGGCCAAGGATTACCAGACCCTCTGGCACATGGCGGCGATCATGATCGGCGCGGGCCTGCTGGGCACGGTGCTGGCCGGGGTCAACCGCTACCTGCATACGCGCCTGTCGGGGCGCATCCTGTTTGCCCTGCGTGATGACCTTTATCGGCACCTGCAGCAGTTGTCGCCAACGTTCTATGGGCGGCGGCGCATGGGCGACATTCTTTCGCGGCTGGATGGCGACGTGGCAGAGATCCAGCGCTTTGCCGTGGATTCGCTGTTTTCCGCGGTTTCGGCGGTGATTGGCCTGGTGGGCGCGGTGGCGTTGATGCTGATGCTGTCGTGGCAGCTGTCGCTGTTGCTGGCGCTGCTGGTGCCGATCGAGGTGCTGTGGCTGCGCTGGATGCGGCGCAAGGTGGAGCGCGAAGTGCGCAACCTGCGCGAGCGCTCGGCGGATGTTTCGTCGTTCCTGGTCGAGACCTTGCCGGCGATGAAGTTCATTCAGGCGGCCGGCCAGCAAGGCCGCGAGGCAGGGCGGCTGGATCAGCTTGGCCAGGGTTACATGCGCCAGTTGCTGAAGGTGCAGGTGACCGAATTCTTCACCCAGGCCATCCCCGGCACGCTCACTTCCTGGTGCCGCGCTTGCGCGTTTCTGGTGGGCGGCTGGTGGGTGATCCAGGGGACGTGGCAGTTGGGTGCGCTGATCGCTTTTTCCACCTACATGGGCATGGCGGTAGGCCCGGTGCAGAGCCTGCTGGGCCTGTACGTGGCGGTGCAGCGCATGGCAGTGAGCCTGGGGCGGGTGATGGAGCTGAAGCGCGAGGCCGTGGCCGTGCGCCCGGCAGCCAACCCGCAACCCATTCCGGACGGGCCGGGCGAATTGCGCCTGGAGACGTTGAGCTTTGCCCATGAAGGGCGGCAAGGTACCGTGCTGGACAACGTGCAGCTATGCGTGCCGGGTGGCCTGAAGGTGGCCATCAGCGGTGCCTCGGGGGTGGGCAAGTCGACCCTCATCGACTTGCTGCAGCGCTTCTACGACCCGGACGCCGGACGCATTCTGCTGGATGGTACTGATCTGCGCGAACTGGACCTGGCCGCGCTGCGCCGTCGTATAGCCGTTGTCAGCCAGGACATCGTGCTGTTCCGCGGCACGCTTGCGCAAAACCTGGCCTACGGCGTGCCGGAAGCCAGCCGTGCAGAGCTGGAGCGTGTGGTGAGCCTGGCGCGACTGGACAGCCTGGTCGAAAGCCTGCCGTTGGGCCTGGACGGCTTGCTGGGCGAGCGGGGCCAGCAGTTGTCCGGCGGCCAGAAGCAACGCATCGCCATCGCCCGTGCGGTACTGCAGGCCCCGGCGATTCTGGTGCTGGACGAGGCCACCTCGGCAGTGGACGAAGCCACCGAGCGCGAAGTGATCGCGGCCATCGACCAACTGTTCGCCGGCCGCACGCGCATCCTGATCAGCCACCGCGCGTCGATACTCGCCGATGCCGACCTGCACTTGCAGCTGCATGACGGCCAGTTGCGGGTGCTGCCGCAGGAGGTGATCAAGCATGGGCACTGACTTGCGTATGGGCATCATCGACAGTGGCTGTTCGCCGCAGCAGGCCAGCGGTTTGCTGGGCGCCCGGCGTTTCTGGCTGGAGGACGGTCAGCTGCGTGAAGGAGAAATGCTGCCCGACCAGCTAGGGCATGGCAGCGCGGTACTTGCCAGCTTGCAGCGTGAGGCCGGGCCGATGCCGGTACTGGTGGCCCAGGTGTTCAGCGACCAGGCCAGTACCAGTGCCCTGCAGGTGGCTGCGGCGCTGCTGTGGCTGGTGGAGGCGGGGGCTACGCTGGTCAACCTCAGCCTGGGGTTACAGCACGACCGGCCTGTGCTGCATCAGGCCTGTGCCGAAGCGCTGGCTTGCGGTGTGTTGTTGTGTGCATCCAGCCCGGCACAGGGTGGACCGGTGTACCCGGCCAGCTACCCTGGGGTGATCCGGGTTACCGGTGATGCGCGTTGCGCGCCCGGCCAGTGGTCCTGGCTTGGCACCCGGCAGGCAGCTTTCGGCGGTTATGTAGGTGCGGGCGGCAGAGCGGGCGCGAGCTTGGGCTGTGCAGCTTTGAGCGGCAGGATTGCGGCGTTGCTGCGTGACGAACCGGGTATGGATCGCCAGCAGGTCCATGACTGGTTGCGCGATCACGCGACGTTCATCGGCCCTGAACGACGAGGTGCCAGCCGTGGCTGATGCGCGCATTGTGGTGCTGGGCGCCGGCCCTGCAGGTGCTGCCACGGCCATCGGCTTGCGGCGGCTGGGCTACACCGTGACGGTGGTGTCGCAGTGGCGCCGTTTCGCGGCAGTTGAAGGGGTTTCGCAACGGGTGCTGGAGGGCTTGCGGCATGCGGGCCTTGGTGGGGCCTTGAGCCAGGCGGCCATGCCGGCTACCCGGCAGGTGCACTGGAATGGCCAGCACCTGCACATGAACCAGGAATTTCTGCTGGATCGACAGCGGTTTGACCGGGCGCTGCGCGAGGACCTTCAGCGTGCGGGCGTGAGTGTGGTCGAGGGGCGGGTGCGCGAGCTCGTGCACGAGGGCGGTCATCGTGTTCGTCTGGACGATGGGCAGGTACTGATCGCTGATTTTCTCGTTGAGGCCCGAGGCCGTCAGGCACCGCTGGCCGCGGACCGCCTGCGCGGGCCGGAAACTGTCAGCCTGCTCAATGCCTGGCAGGGTAGCCCAGGGGCGCCTGCCTCGGCAGTGGAAAGCCTGGAGGATGGCTGGGCGTGGATGGCGCGGCTGGAGGATGGCCGCTGTTACTGGCAAGTCACGCTGGACGCCGCTGGGCTGCCGGGCAAGTCCGAGCTGGCCGCCTACTGCGCTGAGCGCCGAGGTCAGAGTTCTCTTGTAGCCGAACTGTTCGGGGCGCGAGCTCTGGAGCCGGCGCAGGTGCATGCACGCAGCAGCACGGCAATTTTGGCGGGCGATTGCGTCGGGGAAGACTGGCTGCGGGTAGGTGATGCCGCCATGGCGGTTGACCCCTTGTCGGGGAATGGCATTTTCCAGTCACTGTCTTCCGCGCTGCAGGCGCCTGTGGTGATCAACACCTTGCTGCGCAAACCCGAACGCGCAGGGCTGGCGCGCCAGTTTCATCAGCAGCGGATCGAGCAGTTGTTCCTGCGCTTTGCTCGCATTGGCCGGGATTTCTATGCCCAGGAGCAACGCCGGGCGGGGCAACCGTTCTGGGCCCGGCGTCAGGGCTGGCCGGATGCCCAGCCGCTGCACCTGAGCGCGGACTGGCGCGCGGTGCGAGTGGCGCGGCAGCCGGTGCTGCGTGACGGGCTGGTGGATGAGGCCGAGGTCGTGGTGACGACGGACCAGCCGCTGGGGGTTTGGCATTTGCAAGGTGTGGAGCTGGCGCCGATAGTTCGCGTGCTGCAGGCCGGCCAGGCGCTCAGTGTCGTGCTTGAGGGGCAGCAGGTCGAGCATCAGAAAATGCTGCGACGTTGGCTCACAGAGCAGGGCTATGCCTGAGAACCCAGGGCTGCATGGCGGCCCCAGGGTCCCGAATCGGAGCCTCTGAACTGCTATTCGCTTGCCCCCCGGGGTTGCAGGTCAGAAAAAGGTCCCGACCACCAACTGCATATAGGTGCCGGTGTCACGGCTGCCCATCTGCGTGCCGCCATTGGCCACACTGCGCTCAGGCTTGTAGAACCCCACCAGCGGGCTGATCAGCAGGTGGTCGTTGACCATCCACTCCACATACAGGTCCAGCTCCCGCCCGCCGAGGTTGCCCTGGTCGGTGTCCAGCGTATCGAAGTCGAAGTACAGCGCGCCGACGGTCAGGTTGTCCCGTGGCTTGCCTTTGAGCGCCACGTGGTGCACCTGGCTGTTCTTGTTGAACGGCCCGGCATAGTTGGCCGCCACTTCACCCTGGAACCAGGTACCGTAGCCTCGGCTCAGGCCATAGAACAGCGGGTCGAAGCCTTCGGAGAAGCGGCTGTAGCGGTAGGTGGCAGTGGGTGACCAGGGCAGCTCGGAGAAGGTCCAGTTGCCCTCCAGGTACCAGGCATTCTCGCGCCCGCCGGTTTTGTCCTGGGTCACGTACTCGGCAGCCAGCTCGAGGTCTTTCACGCCCAGGTTGCCACGCCCGCGCAGGCTGGCGGTGTCCATGCCGTCGCGGTGCTCCAGGCCCATGATCTGCGCGTAGCGCTGGTCTACGTCCAGGCCGCGGATCCAGCTGAGGCCAACGGTGCCGGCCTCGGCGACGTGTTCCAGGTTGGCCACCGCCAGGGAGGTGTCGGCCTGGTAGTGGTTGTCGGACTTGAGCCACATCAGGTCGCCGCGCCAGCCCTGCTTGCCGCCCAGGCGCAGCACGGCGGTGCGGTCGAAGGCTTTGCGCGCGGCCAGGTAATAGGCGCCGCCGCGGTCAAAGTTGGCGCCCAGGTCGACCTTGCCCAAGTTGACCGGGTCGCCCTGGATCAGGAAGCCATCGCCCAGGCTGACCACCTGACGGCCGCCAGAGAGGTCGATGCCATCCTCGCCCAGTGCTGGGAACAGGTTGGCCGAACGCCAGCCCAGGTACAGGTCTTCGATGGCCGTGCGGCGTTCATCGCCCAGGGTCAGGCCAGCGGCGTCGCCATCGCCCCAGGTGGCGGAACTGAGCAGGTTGAAGGCGCCATACAGTGCGCCGTTGTCGGCCAGGGCCTGGCTGGCACTGAGGCCGTACTTGACGTAGCCCTCGCGCCAGTTGCTGCTGCCGGGTTGGCGGTTACCGGCCTGGTTGTAGCTTTCGTCGCTGTGGAATGCACCGAACAAGGCTTCGAGGTCGGCGTCGAGGGTGGTGCCGTTTTGGTTGTACAGCGCGTGGGCCTGGGCGGCAGGTGCAGCCAACAGCAGGGCCAATGTGCAGGCGAGTGTGTGCCTCATGGTGTGCTCCAAGGTTCTTTATTGTTGTTTTTGCGCTGCCTGTGCCGGCCGATTCGCCGGTGAACCCGCTGCCACAGGTACCTCACAGCTTTCGCGTTCAGTGGTGTACCTGTGCAAGGGCCGGTAGCGGCTGAAGGTCAGAGCTTGATCAGCACCGACTTGAGTTCGGTGTAGTGCTCGATGGCCGCCGCACCCATTTCGCGGCCGACGCCGGACATCTTGTAGCCACCGAATGGCAGGGCAGGGTCGAGCGCGCTGTGGCAGTTGACCCACACCGACCCGGACTTGATCCGCGGAATCATCCGATGCACCGCCCCCAGGTCGTTCGACCAGATGCTCGCCCCCAGCCCATAGGGGTTGTCGTTGGCCATGCCGATCACCTCGTCGATGTCATCGAACGGCATCGCCACCAGCACCGGCCCGAAGATTTCTTCCTGCACCAGGCGGTGGCGCTGATCGACATCGACGATGACGGTCGGCTTGACGAAGTACCCCGGCCCGAAGCTTTCGCCACCGCAGGCAATGGTTGCGCCCAGCTCGCGGCCGAGCTCGATGTAGCCGGTGACGCGGTCCTGCTGCTTGGCCGAGATCAGCGGGCCCATTTGCACCGCTGGGTCCAACCCGCTGCCGAGCTTCATGCCGTTGGCAATGCCGGCGATGTCGGCCACCACGTTGTCGAAGTGCTTGCGGTGCACGTACAGCCGCGAGCCTGCGCAGCACACTTGGCCCTGGTTGAAGAAGATTGCCGTGGCGGCGCCGGCGGCGGCTTCTTGCAGGTTGGCGTCGGGCATGACGATGGTCGGCGACTTGCCGCCGAGTTCCAGGGTGACGCGGGTCATGTTGTCCATGGCCGCCTTGCCGATCAGCTTGCCGACTTCGGTCGAGCCGGTGAAGGTCAGCTTGTCGACGCCCGGGTGACGGCTGAGCGCCGCACCGGCATTCAGGCCGGTGCCGGTAATCACGTTGAGCACGCCGGCCGGGTAGCCGGCTTCGTCCACCAGTTCGGCCAGTTTGAGCGCGGTCAGTGGGGTTTCGTCGGCGGGCTTGAGCACCACCGTGCAGCCGGTGGCCAAGGCCGGGCCCAGCTTCCAGCAGGCCAGCAGCAGCGGGAAGTTCCAGGCGACGATGGCGCCCACCACGCCAACCGCCTCGCGGCGGACAAAGCCGTGGAACTGGTCGTTGGGCATCAACGGCATCGAAGGTTCGACGGTGCTACCCTCGATCTTGGTGGCCCAGCCGGCCATGTAGCGCAAGAAATCGATGGCCAACTGCACGTCCATGACCTTGGCCACGGCGGCGCTCTTACCGTTGTTCAGGCACTCAAGCTCAGCCAGTTGTTGCGCATCGCGCTCCATGAGGTCGGCCAGACGCCACAGCATGTTCTGGCGCTCTCGCGGGCGCAGGCGGCTCCACGGCGAATCGTCGAAGGCCTGGCGCGCGGCACGTACGGCGCGGTCGACATCTTCGGCGTCGGCGGCGGGCACCTCACCGAGCACCTCGCCAGTGGCCGGGTTGCGAAACGACAGGGTGCGCCCGCTGGCGGCGTCCTGCCAGTTGGCGCCGATGCGCATCTTCAGCTTGCGTTCGAGGAAGGCGCGGGTGGCGGGCAGGATGGGCAGTTCGGAAAGCATGGGGCAGTGCCTCTTGTCATTGGAATGTGAGAGGCGGTTGCGCAATGGCCGTGCCAAGGTCGCCGATTGGCTGCAAGGGCTTGAGGCGCTTGGGGTTTGCCGCCGTGCAAGGTTGCGATTGCAGGGTTGCGCTGTTGCACATTGAGACGCTGTGAGACGGTGGTGAAACACTGCCTGCACTGGCCTCTTTGCGGGGCAGGGCCCTGTCTCAACATGAAACACACTGTCGCGAAATGGCACGCTCCGACAAGGCTCAGGTTCGCCTTCACGACCGTTAAAAACCTACTAAGAGGCTGAAATTCAACACATTTGAAGCAGGTGGCACAGTTCCTGTATCGCCAGAGTCACATGCACATCTGCTGTACCAAAGCGTGCAAAAACGATAAGAACAACAACCGTGGAGGTCTGACCTTGAAGACGACTCGACTCCGGCGGCATGCGGGCAAACTGGCGCTGGTCGCCGCCGCGCTGCTGAGCACCCAGGCCATGGCGGCCGAGCAGGGCCCGAGCCTGTTGCAAACCAAGTGCATGGGTTGCCATATCCCCGAGGGCAACGACAACTACAGCCGCATCAGCCATCAGCGCAAGACGCCCGAAGGCTGGCTGATGAGCATCGCCCGCATGCAGGTCATGCACGGCCTGCAGATCAGCGACGATGATCGGCGCACCCTGGTCAAGTACCTGGCCGACAAGCAGGGCCTGGCGCCCAGTGAAACCGACGGCGTGCGCTACGCCATGGAGCGCCGGCTGAACACGGTCGAGCACTTCGACCAACAGCTCAGTGAAACCTGTGGCCGTTGCCACTCCG
Source organism: Pseudomonas sp. SWRI68 (assembly GCF_014269165.1). Taxonomy (NCBI): domain Bacteria; kingdom Pseudomonadati; phylum Pseudomonadota; class Gammaproteobacteria; order Pseudomonadales; family Pseudomonadaceae; genus Pseudomonas; species Pseudomonas sp. SWRI68. Next base: position 232,183 of record NZ_JABWRU010000005.1, read on the forward strand.
GTGCCCGGGTCGCCTTGCAACGCCGCCCGGCCCAGGAATGGGAACACCTGGTCAACTTCCACCTCGGCCAATGGCCGTCCCTCGAATACCAGGCCCAGGCCCGCGATCGCGACTGGCTGGAAATCGCCCTCAAGCAAATGGTGCCGGACCTGGCCAAGCGCTTCCCGCTCGACAGCCCGGCTTGGGCCCAATGGCAGCAGGCCCGGCCCAAGGCCGATGCGTTGCCAGGGCAGTGGGCGTTCAGCGGCCACATGTTGGCCAAAGGCGATGTCCGCGGGGTGATGACTGTCAGTGCGGGGGAGGGCGACACCTTCAAGGTCGAGGTCAACGGCAGCTACGCCGACGGTACGCCGTTCACGGGCAGCGGCTCGGCGATTCTCTACAACGGCTATGAATGGCGCGGCAACGTGAAAGTCGGCGACAGCAACCTGCGCCAGGTATTCGCGGCGCTGGATGGCGAGATGAAAGGCCGCATGTTCGAGGCCGATCACGATGAGCGCGGCCTGGATTTCAGCGCCGTGAAAGCGGACAAGGCACGCCTGCTGGCAGTGCAGCCGGCGTACATCAAAGTGGGTGCCGAAAGCGAGATCACCCTGGTCGGCAGCGGCCTGTCGGGCAAGCCGGAACTGGGCGCAGGTGTTGAAGTGACCGAAGTACTTGAGGCCACGCCGACCCTGATGCGGGTCAAGGCGCGCGCGGCGGCAGACGCCAAGCCAGGCCAGCGAGAAGTGGCGGTGGGCGCGCTCAAGGGCGTCAACCTGGCGGTGTACGACAAGGTCGACGAGGTCAAGGTGGTGCCGGCGTTCTCCATCGCCCGCATCGGCGAGAACGGCGCTTCGGTACCGAAGGTGCAAGGGCGTTTCGAAGCCGAAGCCTGGGGCAGGGACGCCAGCGGCCAGCCGCTGCGCATCGGTTACCTGCCGGCCAAATGGAAGGTCGAGCCGTTCAACGAGCGTGCAGTCGAGGACGAGGACGTCAAGTTCGCCGGCCAGATGCAGGCCGACGGGGTCTTCGTGCCCGGCGGCGCAGGGCCTAACCCGGCACGCAAGATGATGACCAACAACGCGGGCAACCTGAAGGTCATTGCCACCCTGGCTGACGGCGGCCAGACCGGCGAGGGCCACATGATCGTCACCGTCCAACGCTGGAACAACCCGCCCTTGCCATAAGGCAGGTGTGAACGCGTTTTCCAACGGATCGATTATCGGAGGTCGCCATGGGCGCACAATTGAACCTGGTCGAACGCAACCTGCACGAAGTGCAGGTCGATGCCGACCGCATGTTGTTTCATATCCCCAGCAGCTCGCTGTTTGCCACTGACGCGGTAACCGGCGGCATCATCGACACCCTGCGCCAGCAAGGCTGCTCTGCCGAAGAGCTGATGCAGCGCCTCGGCCAGCAGTTTGCCGGCGTCGATATCCAAGAGACCCTGCGCGAGCTGATCGCCCTGGAAGTGGTCAGCGACGGCTCGCCACTGACGCCGGAAATCGCCCTCAAGCAGGTCGAGCGCACGGCGTTGAACACGGTGGTGCTCAACGTCAACACCGGCTGCAACCTCAGTTGCACCTACTGCTACAAGGAGGACCTGGACAAACCTTCGGCCGGCAAGAAGATGAGTACCGCCACCGCCGAGGCATCGGTGGAGATGCTGCTCAAGGAATCGCCCGACGAGCAACGCTACAGCGTGGTGTTCTTCGGCGGTGAGCCGTTGTCCAACCGGCCTTTGATCGAGCACATGGTGGCCTACTGCGAGCGGCGTTTTGCCGAGGCTGGCAAGCAGGTGGAGTTCATCATGACCACCAACGCCACCTTGCTGACCGAAGAGATCATCGACTGGCTCAACGCCCATCGCTTCGGCTTGTCGATCAGTATCGACGGGCCCAAGACCGTGCATGACCGCAACCGCATCACCGTGGGCGGGCAGGGCACCTACGACGTGGTGCGGCGCAAGGCGGAGATGCTGCTGTCGCGCTACAACAGCCGCCCAGTGGGGGCGCGGGTGACCCTGACCCGTGGCATCACCGATGTCGAGACCATCTGGCATCACCTGTTCAACGAGTTGGGCTTTGCAGAGGTCGGTTTCGCTCCGGTGACCTCCGGCGACCTGTCGGCGTTCAACCTCACCGGCGACGAGCTGGTGCAGGTGTTCGCCAATATGAAAACCCTGGGCCGACGCTACCTGGAAGCAGCGCTGGAGCACCGCAACATCGGCTTCTCCAACTTGCACCAGCTGATCACCGACATCCACGAAGGCCACAAGAAAGCCCTGCCATGCGGCGCCGGGTTGAAGATGCTGGCGGTAGACCACGAAGGCGAGCTGAACCTGTGCCACCGCTTCACCGGCTCCAGCCTGCCGACCTTTGGCAATGTGCACCAAGGCGTCAAACAAGCGCAGCTCAATGACTTCCTGTCGCAACGCCTGGACCGCAGCAACACGGGGTGCGAAAGCTGCCGTATCCGCAACCTGTGCTCCGGCGGCTGCTACCACGAAAGCTACGCACGCTACGGCGACCCGCAGCACCCCACCTACCACTACTGCGAACTGATGCGCGACTGGGTCGACTTCGGCATCGAAGTCTACAGCCGCATCATGGCCGCCAACCCGGCCTTCATCGACCGCTATATCACCCCGCGGAAGGCGCACTGACATGAAGCACTTGAAGCCCCTGAACAACAAGGCGCGCATCCTCGAACAGGCCGCTGCCGAAGACCGTGTTGAAGAGGTCATGGCGATGAGCGCGGTGGCCGGCTGTACCGCCACCACCGACCCGGGTTGGGAGGTGGACGCCTTCGGCGGCGTGAGCTCACTGTGCCAACCCATGGAGGCCGACCTCTATGGCTGTTCTGACCCCTGCTGGTGGCCGGCTCAGGTGCCGGACATGATGAGCACCTACCAGGACTGGAACGCCCAGGCGACCAACTCCCAGGACGACTGGCGCAACCTTGGCACCGTGTTCCCGAAAGACAAGTGACCGGCCCAACAAGAATGACAAGGGGAAACCGCATGAAACCTGGACTCTGCGCGCAGCTCGCGCTCACCGTCGCCACCACGGCCAGCGCCTGGGCGGTACAGGCTGACGACACCGGGCCGGCCTTGAAGGCTGGCCATGAATACTTGATCGTGACCAACTACCCGAACAACCTGCACGTGGTCGATGTGGCCACGGATGTGGTGTACAAGAGCTGCCGCATGCCTGACGCGTTCGGCCCCGGCACCGCGATGATGGCGCCCGACAACCGCACCGCCTATGTGCTCAACAACCATTACGGCGACCTCTACGGCATCGACCTGGACACCTGCAAGACCACCTTCCACGCCAGTTTGTCCAGTGTGCCCGGGGAGGTCGGCAAATCGATGTATTCCTTTGCCATCAGCCCGGACGGTAAAGAGGTGTATGCCACGGTCAACCCGACCCAGCGGCTGAACGATCACTATGTGGTCAAGCCGCCGCGCCTGGAGGTGTTCCGCACCGCCGATGGCCTCGATGCCAAACCTGCACGTACCTTCCCGATGCCGCGCCAGGTGTACCTGATGCGCGCCGCCGACGATGGCAGCCTGTTCGTGGCCGGCCCGGACATCTACAAGATGGACGTGCAAACCGGCAAGTACGAGGTGGCATTGCCGTTGCGCAACTGGAACCGGCCCGGCTACAGCGCCCCGGACGTGCTGTATTTCTGGCCGCACCAGAGCGCCCGGCACGAGTTTTCGATGCTCTACACCATCGCCAAGTTCAAGGACGACAAGCAGGACCCGGCCACCGCCGAGCTGCTCTATGGTTACCTGAGTGTGGACCTGAAGACCGGCAAGACCCACACCCAGGAGTTTGCCGACCTGACCGAGCTGTACTTCACCGGGTTGCGTTCGCCGAAGGATCCGAACCAGATCTACGGTGTGCTCAACCGCCTGGCGCGGTATGACATCAAGGAACGCAAACTGATCAAGGCAGCTAACCTTGAACACACCTATTACTGCGTGGCCTTCGACAAGAAGGGCGACAAGCTGTACCTGGGCGGTACCTTCAACGACCTGGCGGTGTTCGACCCGCAGACGCTGGAGAAAGTGAAGAACATCAAGCTGCCGGGTGGGGACATGTCGACCACTACGCCGCAGGTGTTTGTCAGGTAGGGCGGATAAACCCGCTCCCACAGGGCGTGCAGTACCTGTGGGGGCGGTGTTGGCCTGCGCAAGGGCCGGCCAATCAACACAAGAACAACAAGAGCGCACCCATGACCCAGCCAAGCTACTCCCAGGGCGACCAGGGCAAGGCCTTGCTTACCCAATGCATCGGCGACGCCTTCGACACCACCGTGGCCCGCTTCCCCGACCGCGAAGCCCTGGTCGTTCACCACCAATCATTGCGCTACACCTGGCGGCAACTGGCCGCAGCCGTCGACCGGCACGCCCGCGCGCTCATGGCCCTGGGCGTGCAACCGGGCGACCGCCTGGGCATCTGGGCCCCCAACTGTGCCCAGTGGTGCATTACCCAATTCGCCAGCGCCAAGGTCGGGGCAATCCTGGTCAACATCAACCCGGCCTACCGCACAAGCGAACTGGACTACGCCCTGGTCCAGTCGGGTTGCCGTTGGGTGATCTGCGCCGACGCCTTCAAGACTTCCGATTACCACGCCATGCTGCTCGGCCTGGTCCCGGGCCTTGCCCATGGCACGCCGGGCGCACTGGCCTGCGAGCGCTTCCCCGAACTGCGCGGGGTGGTGAGCCTGGCTGCGGCACCGCCGCCGGGCTTTATGGCCTGGGACGCCTTGCAGGCTCGCGCCGATGCGGTCAGCGCCGAGGCCCTTGCGGCGCGCCAGGCGCAACTGCACTGTGACGACCCGATCAACATCCAGTACACCTCCGGCACTACCGGCTTCCCCAAGGGCGCCACGCTGAGCCACAGCAACATCCTCAACAATGGCTACATGGTCGGCGAAAGCCTCGGCCTGACCGAGCATGATCGCTTGGTGGTGCCGGTACCGCTGTACCACTGCTTTGGCATGGTCATGGCCAACCTGGGCTGCATGACCCATGGCAGTACGCTGATCTACCCCAACGATGCGTTCGACCCGTTGGCCACGTTACGCGCGGTCGCCGAAGAGAAGGCCACGGCACTGTACGGCGTACCGACCATGTTCATCGCCGAACTGGATCACCCGCAACGTCACGCGTTCGACCTCTCGAGCCTGCGCACCGGCATCATGGCCGGCGCCACCTGCCCGATCGAAGTCATGCGCCGGGTCATCGACGAGATGCACATGGCCGAGGTGCAGATTGCCTACGGCATGACCGAAACCAGCCCGGTGTCATTGCAGACCGGCGCCAATGATGACCTGGAACGGCGGGTGAGCAGTGTCGGGCGGACCCAGCCGCGGCTGGAGAACAAGGTCGTCGATGGCGATGGCCACAGCGTGCCGCGCGGTGAGATCGGCGAGCTCTGTACCCGTGGTTACAGCGTGATGCTGGGCTACTGGAACAACCCCAAGGCCACGGCCGAAAGCATCGATGCCGAAGGCTGGATGCATACCGGTGACCTGGCGGTGATGGACGAGCAGGGCTATGTGCGCATCGTCGGGCGCAGCAAGGACATGATCATTCGGGGCGGCGAGAACATCTACCCGCGTGAGCTGGAGGAGTTTTTCTTCACTCACCCGGCGGTCGCCGACGTGCAGGTGATTGGCGTGCCGTGCAGCAAGTATGGCGAGGAGATCGTTGCCTGGGTGCGGTTGCATCCGGGGCATACGGCCACTGAAGACGAGCTGCGCGAATGGGCAAGGGCGCGGATTGCCCATTTCAAGGTGCCGCGCTACTTCCGTTTTGTCGATGAGTTCCCGATGACGGTGACCGGCAAGGTGCAGAAGTTCAGAATGCGCGAGATCAGCGTCGGGGAGCTGTCGGCTGGTTAATGCGTGAAGGAAATCGACCTTTCAGCCCTGCAGCAGGTCAGGGCTATTGAAATTGCTCAACCTGCGGTCATCCTCGGCACACTCCAGCCCCTGCACCGGCTCAAGCAGCAGGGCCTTCTGCAAACTCCGCTCACCGGCCGCCCAGGCCTGCTGCAGCATCGGTAACAGCCTGCGCGGCAATACACTGAACATCGGTTGCCAGTAACCGCCCTGGCGCACCATCGCCGCACTGTTGCCAGTCACGGCCAACTGCAGCAATTCCTCGATCAACACTAGGTCGATCAGCGGCGCATCGCAGCCCAGCACCACCACCCATTCGTGCCGCGCCGCGGCAAGGCCGGCGATCACCCCGGCCAACGGCCCGGGGAAGTCCGGGTCGGCGTCCCCGACCAACTGGTCGGCATAGGCCCGATAGGCCGCCTGGTTGCGGTTGCAGGATATCACCAGGTCATCGCTCAACGGCCGCACCACGCGCTGTACATGCGCCACCAGCGGCTCGCCCTTCCAGGCCAGCAACCCCTTGTCGCGGCCGCCCATGCGCTGGCCACGGCCGCCGGCGAGGATGAGAACAGAACAGCAGGGCAAGGGGGGGCAGGTCATCGGGCAGTTTCCAAGGTTCAAGGCTTGGCAACCTCCCATGCCTGGAAGTGAATGTCCAGATTGGCAGAACAACAGGGTGCGCGACCTGACATTTTTACCAGTTGTGGGCTTACCCCAATGGGCCCCTAAATACGCCGACGGCGCTGTCCTGGGGACAAGCCTGCAAACCAAGGAGCGAGTCTATGAACAAAGGCGAACTGACCAAGTCCATCGCGGAAAAGGCAGAAGTCTCAAAGTTGAAGGCTGCAAAAGCCCTCGATGCTTTCATTGAAGAAGTTACCCAAGCGTTGAAGACGGGAGACCAGGTTGCCCTGGTTGGCTTCGGTACGTTCAAGTTGAAGCACAGGCCTGCTCGGGTTGGCCGAAATCCTCGGACCAAGGCGCCGCTGAATATCCCTGCAGCAAACAAGGCTGCTTTCACAGCGGGCACGAAGCTAAAGGCGGCGGTTAACAAAAAGTAGCGGGTTAACCAGAACAGGAGCGTTGAGCGCAATGCCAACGCTCCTGTTCATCGGCTTACCCCGACCTGTCAGCCTTCAGTGGCGTGGCTGGCTCGCGCCTCAGGCTTGGCCTTACCCCGCCCGGCCAGGCGCATCACCACCACGAAGAACACGGGCACGAACACCACCGCCAGGGTTGCGCTGAGCATGCCGCCGATCACCCCGATACCAATCGCCTGCTGGCTCGCCGAGCTGGCGCCGGTGGCGACGGCCAGGGGGACCACGCCGAGGATGAAGGCCAGCGAGGTCATGACGATCGGCCGCAGGCGCAGGCGGGCTGCCTGTACCGCAGCGTCCACGGCATCGACGCCCTGGTCCATCAGGCTCTTGGCGAACTCGATGATGAGGATCGCGTTCTTTGCCGAAAGGCCGATCAGGGTGATCACGCCGACCTTGAAGAACACGTCATTGGGCATGCCGCACAGGGTTACGGCCAGCACCGCACCGAGCACACCGAGCGGAACTACCAACAGCACGGCGGTCGGGATCGACCAGCTTTCGTACAGCGCTGCCAGGCACAGGAACACCACCAGCAGCGACAGCGCCATCAGCATCGGTGCTTGGCTGCCGGACAGCCGCTCTTGCAGGGACAAGCCGGTCCACTCCAGGCCCGCACCGGCGGGCAGTTGCGCGACCAGGCGCTCGACTTCGGCCATGGCTTCGCCCGAGCTGTAGCCCGCGGCCGGTTCACCGGAGATCGAAACCGCCGGGTAACCGTTGTAGCGCGTCAGTTGTACCGGGCCGCTGACCCATTTCGCCTGAACGAAGGCCCCCAGCGGTACCATCTTGCCGCTGCTGTTGCGCACGTGGATTTTCAGCAGGTCTTCGACCTGGCTGCGCTGGTCGCCCTCGGCCTGCACCACCACCCGCTGCATACGGCCCTGGTTGGGGAAGTCGTTGACGTAGCTGGAGCCTACGGCGGTATCCAGCACCGCGCCGATGTCGGCGAACGACACACCCAGGGCATTGGCTTGGCGACGGTCGATTTCCAGTTGTACCTGTGGGCTTTCGGCCAGCGAAGCCTCGCGCACGTTGGTCAGCACCTTGCTCTTGCCGGCATTGGCCAGCAATGCATCGCGCGCGGCCATCAGTTCAGTGTGGCCCATGCCACCCCGGTCCTGCAGGCGGAACTCGAAACCGGTCGACTCACCCAGGCCATCGATAGGGGGCGGCAGTACAGCGTAGGCCACGGCATCCTTGAGCTGGGTGAAAGCCATAGTGGCGCGGTCGGCGATCGACTGGGCGCTGTCGTCGGCACCGCGCTCGGACCAGTCCTTGAGCGTGGTGAAGGCCAGCGCCGCGTTCTGCCCGCTGCCGGAGAAGCTGAAGCCGAGGATCAGCGTGGTGTTGCCTACACCCGGTTCTTCGGCGTTATGCGCCTCGATCTGGGCGGCCACCTGCTCGGTGCGCATGCGGCTGGCACCGGGCGGCAGCTGGATGTCGGTGATGGTGTAGCCCTGGTCTTCGGTCGGCAGGAACGCTGTGGGCAGCTGGCTGAAGCCATAGCCCAGCACGGCCAGCAGCACGCCATACACCAGCAAGTAACGGCCGCTGCGTTTGAGCGCGTGCACGACCCAGCGCTGGTAGCCGTTGCTCATGCTATCGAAGCGTCGGTTGAACCAGCCGAAGAAGCCCTTGCGTTCGTGGTGCTCACCTTTGGCCAGCGGCTTGAGCAGGGTGGCGCACAGGGCAGGGGTCAGGCTCAGGGCAAGAAACGCCGAGAACAGAATCGACACCGCCATGGACACCGAGAACTGCTGGTAGATCACCCCCACCGAACCTTTCATGAAGGCCATTGGCAGGAACACCGCCACTAGCACCAGGGTGATGCCGACGATCGCCCCGCTGATCTGGCCCATGGCCTTGCGCGTGGCTTGCTTGGGCGGCAGGCCTTCTTCGGCCATGATCCGCTCGACGTTTTCCACCACCACGATGGCATCGTCGACCAGGATGCCGATGGCCAGCACCATGCCGAACAGGGTCAGCACGTTGACCGAGAAGCCCATGGCCATCATCACGGCGAAGGTGCCCATCAGTGCCACCGGCACCACCAGCGTCGGGATCAGCGTGTAGCGAAGGTTCTGCAGGAACAGGAACATCACCGCGAACACCAGCAACATGGCCTCGAACAGGGTGTTGATCACCTGCTGGATGGACACCTTGACGAAGGGCGAGGTGTCATAAGGGATGTCGTATTTCACCCCCTCCGGGAAGTAGCGCGACAACTCCTGCATTTTCGCCCGCACCAGGTCGGCGGTTTCCATGGCGTTTGCGCCGGGGGCCAACTGCACGCTGAAGGCGGTGGCTGGCTTGCCGTTCAGGCGCGTGCCGTACTGGTATTCCTGGGCGCCGATCTCGACTCGGGCGACATCGCCGATGGTCACGCTGGAGCCGTCCGCGTTGGCGCGCAACACGATGGCCGCGAATTCCTCGGGGGTGCTCAACTGGCCCTTGACCAGCACGTTGGCGGTGATTTCCTGGGTGCCACGGGCGGGCAGGTCACCAATGCTGCCGGGGGCGACCTGGGCGTTCTGTGCGCTGATGGCGTCGGCTACGTCGTTAGGCGTGAGGTTGAAGCCGATCAGCTTGCTCGGGTCGATCCAGATCCGCATGGCGCGCTCGGAGCCATACAGCTGGGCCTTGCCGACGCCTTTGAGGCGACGGATTTCGTTCATCACGTTGCGTGCGAGGATATCCGACAGGGCGGTTTCGTCGAGCTTGCCGTCTTCCGAGGTCAGGGTGGCCAGCAGCAGGAAGCCGGTGGATACCTTTTCCACTTGCAGGCCCTGCTGGGTCACGGGGCGGGGCAGGCGCGACTCGACCACCTTCAGGCGGTTCTGCACATCGACCTGGGCCAGGTCAGGGTGGGTGCCAGGCTCGAAGGTGGCGGTGATGGTGGCGCTGCCCAGGCTGCTTTGCGACTCGAAATACAACAGGTTGTCGGCACCGTTGAGCTCCTGCTCGATCAGGCTGACCACGCTTTCGTCCATGGTCGCCGCCGAGGCGCCAGGGTACACGGCATAGATTTCCACCTGTGGCGGGGCCACGTTGGGGTACTGGGCCACCGGCAACTGCGGGATGGCCAAGGCACCGGCCAGCAGGATGAACAATGCGACAACCCAGGCGAATACCGGGCGGTCAATGAAGAATTGCGGCATGGGTCAGCCCCTCACTGGCTGTTGTGCTGTGCGATGGGCGGCGCGCCGGGCGTTGTGCCCTGGCTCGCTTCGACCTGCACCTGGTCGCCGGCCTTGACGTGCTGCAGGCCTTCGATAACCACTTGTTCACCGGGCGCCAAGCCTTCGCTGACGACCCAGCGGTCGCCCTGGGCATTGCCCAGCACCACCTGACGGTCGCTGATGCGGGCCTGCGGGTCGACCACCAGCACTTTCGGCACGCCGGCGCTGTCGCGCAGGATGGCGCGCTGCGGCACGCTGAGGCCTTTGGGCTGCACCGCCTGCTCCAGGCGCACGCGCACGTAGCTGCCTGGCAGCAGGTCGAGGTCCGGGTTGGGGAACTCGCTGCGCAGGGTGATCTGGTTGGTGCTCGGGTCGACGCTGATGTCGGAGAACAGCAACTTGCCGGGCAACGGGTAGGCGCTGCCATCGTCCTGGATCAGTGTGGCGCGGGCCTGGCCGTCGCCGACCTGCTGCAGCTCGCCGGCACGCAGGGCACGGCGCAGGGCGTTGAGCTCGCGGGTCGACTGGGTGACGTCGGCGTGAATCGGGTCCAGTTGCTGGATGGTGGCCAGCGGCGTGCTCTCGTTTTGCCCAACCAGTGCGCCTTCGGTCACCAGCGCACGGCCGATGCGCCCGGAGATCGGCGCGGTGACCGTGGCATAACCCAGGTTCAGGCGGGCGCGTTCCAGGGCGGCCTTGGCTTCGGACACTTCGGCGTCGGCCTGCAGGAAGCTGGCCCGGGCATTGTCGTATTCCTGGCGGCTCACGGCCTTTTCGTCGACCAGCTCGCCGTAGCGTTGCTCTTGCAGGCGCGCTTGATACAGGTTGGCCTGGGCCTTGGCCAGGGTGGCGCGGGCGCTGTCGTGGTCGGCCTTGAACGGCGCCGGGTCGATCAGAAACAGTACGTCGCCTTGCTTGACGTCGCTGCCTTCACGGTACACCCGCTTGAGCACCACGCCGGCCACCCGTGCGCGCACTTCGGCAGTGCGCGGGGCGAGGATCCGGCCGCTGAGTTCGCTGCTGATGGCCAGTGGCTGCAATTGCAGGGTTTCCACGCGGACGTGGGGGGCGGGGGTTTTTTCTTCCTGCTCGTTGCTGTCGCCACAGCCGGCCAGGGAGATGCTCAGAAACGCCAGTAGCGCCACGGGGCGCAGGCGAGGAATACGGGTAATAAGCATACGGATCTTCCGATGATGACCGTGCGTATGCTAAGGCAGACGGCGTTCCGGTGCCTGTTAATACCTGTAGGGCGTGTGTGAAAAAGTGTGAAGAAAAATCCTGTCGCTATAGGGGATTCTATATTCTGCCTGTAACCCTGTGTGCTGGACCCTTCGCCGGCAAGCCCGCGAAGAGGCCGGCGACGTCTTCACTGAATTCTACCCAAACGCCTATGCCGAATATTCTCCTGGTCGAGGACGACAGCGCCCTGTCCGAACTGATCGCCAGCTACCTGCAACGCAACGACTTTCATGTCCGGGTGATCGCCCGCGGCGATCATGTGCTGGAGGCCTTGCGCCAGGACAAACCCGACTTGGTCATCCTCGATCTGATGCTGCCAGGTATCGATGGCCTGCAGGTGTGCCGCCTGCTGCGCCAGGAATCGCAGAGCCTGCCGATCCTGATGCTGACGGCCCGCGACGACAGCCACGACCAGGTGCTGGGCCTGGAGATGGGCGCCGACGACTACGTGACCAAACCGTGCGAGCCCCGTGTGCTGCTGGCGCGTGTACGGACCTTGCTGCGCCGCAGCGGCGTTCACGAGCCGCGCCTGGACAGCGAGCAGATCCTGGTCGGCTGCTTGCGCATCGACCTGGCCGAGCGCCTGGTCAGCTGGCGCGGTGAAGAAGTGGAGCTTTCCAGCGGCGAATACAACCTGTTGGTGGTGCTGGCGCGCAATGCCGGTGAAGTGCTCAGCCGCGACCGCATCCTCCAGCAATTGCGCGGCATCGAGTTCAACGGCACCGACCGCTCGGTGGATGTCGCCATTTCCAAGCTGCGCCGCAAGTTCGACGACAGCGCTGGCGAGGCCCGCAAGATCAAGACCGTGTGGGGCAAAGGTTACCTGTTCAGCCGCGTCGAGTGGGAGTGCTGACCGAGTATGCTGAAGATCCTGGTGCGCCTCTACCTGGTGATCATCGTCGCCTACGCCGGTGCGCTGCTGTTCATTCCCGACACCATCGTCGGGCTGTTCCATGATCGCTTCATGGCCTACAACCTGGACCAGGCCAAAGGCGTGCAGTCGCTGATCGTGCGCCAGTTCCAGCAAGCCCCGCGCGAGCGCTGGCCTGCGGTGGAGCAAGACCTGGCAGACGCCTTCGCACCGCTCGAAATCAAGCTGTTGCGCAGGGACCAGGCCGAGCTGAGCGAGGATGAACAGGCGCGCCTGGAGCACGGGTCGTACGCCGTGCGCATCGCCGACTGGGGCTATTACGAGACGGTGCTGGCACCGCTCGACAAGGACTGGCTGGTGCGCCTGCATGCGCCCCCGGACCCACTGGACATCAACGTGCTGTCGTGGGGCGTCACGGTGTTGATCGGCGCGGCCATGCTCGGTTGCCTGCTGCTGTGGGTATGGCCGCACTGGCGCGACCTGGAGCGGCTCAAAGAAACCGCCCGGCGCCTGGGCCAGGGGCAGATGGCGGAACGCACGCACATCTCGTCGCACTCGAACATCGGCGAACTGGCCGGGGTGTTCGACACCATGGCCAGCGACCTGGAGCGCCACGTCAACCAGCAGCGCGAGCTGCTCAATGCGGTATCCCATGAGCTGCGCACACCGCTGACTCGCCTGGACTTCGGCCTTGTGCTGCTGTTCGACGAGGTGCCGCCCACCAGCCGCAAGCGCCTGCTGGAGCTGGTTGGGCACGTGCGTGAGCTGGACGAATTGGTGCTCGAGCTACTGTCCTACAGCCGCCTGTACAACGCCGACCAGGCCCGTGAGCGGGTCGAGGTGTCGTTGCTGGAGCTGGTCGACAGTGTGCTTGGCGGCTTTGCCGAAGAGCTCGACAGCCGCGGCATCCAGTGGGAAGTGCGTGCCGAGCGTGAGCTGCCGCGGTTCGTGCTCGACCCACGGCTGACAGCCCGGGCGGTGCAGAACCTGGTGCGCAATGCGATGCGTTATTGCGACGAAAACCTGTTGTTGAGGTTGCGGCTTGAAGAGGACGGCGCTTGCCTGCTGACGGTCGAGGACGACGGGATCGGCATTCCGGTTGAAGAACGTGAGCGGATCTTCCAGCCGTTCTATCGCCTGGACCGTAGCCGTGACCGCAATACTGGTGGTTTCGGCCTGGGGCTGGCGATCAGCCGGCGGGCCATCGAAGGGCAGGGCGGCACGTTGACGGTGGCGCAGTCTGCGCTGGGCGGGGCGCAGTTCAGGATTCGCCTGCCTGCGGGTGGGTAGGTTCGCTCTGCTGGGCAGTCCACAGCACGAAGCGATCTTTACCGTTGTGCTTGGCCTCATATAACGCCTGATCCGCCTTGACCAGCACCCTGGTCAAGGTATCTGCAGGGTCCACTGGGGCCAGCCCAGCTCCGTTGAGGCATGCACGTTCTGCACAGACAGATTCAATTCTGCGGCAAGACTCCCCTGGCCCAAGGCCGGTAGCGCAAGTCGAACACGGCTTCGGCATGGCAACCCGTGCCCAGTTTCGGCTCTGCAGGCTGCGCCTTGAACACCTGCCCCGGTGCACTCACCTGGCGAAACGCTTCACGCACCACGCCCACCCGGCACGGCAGGGCCTGTTCATAACCGTCACGTACCAGCGCTGGCAGCCTTCCAGTACCGGCCCCGTCCTGCCACCAGACAGTCAAACCCAAGCTTGCCAGTTGACCCAGCCATGCGCCGTTGACCCGCGGTGCTAGCTTGCCCACGCTGAAAGCACTGATATGCAAGGGCTTGTCCAGTTGCCGGTTGAATGCCTGCAATTGGCTGTACAGCGCGTCGCGCCTGCTCGACTCGCGAAAGTGCAGGTCGTCCAACTCCATGGGCAAGTACCAGCCGTCCACTGCCAGCTGCCAGCCATCCCGCAATTGCGTGTACTGGCCCAGCGAACGCCCCAGCTGGGCTTTCCAGTAACTGCTCAGGCCCTCGCCATCCAGTTGCTCCAGGCGCTGGTAATAGGACGGGTCCATGTACAGCCCAAGTACCAGCTCAAGCCCCTGGGCGCGAGCTTCGCGCAGGCTGTTGGCCAGCCAACCCTTTGCCCCGCCAAAATCGCTGTCGCCGTAGGCACTCCACTGCACGATCAAGGTCTTGCCACCCTGCGCCGCAGTGGCACGCCACAGTTGTTGCCACTGGGCCGGGGTAACGCTCGCATCGCGGTTGAGTGGCTGGTAGAACAGGCGTTGGTCTGCCGCAGCCGGCAGGCACAGGGTTAGCAGGCAGATCGCCAGGAGCGTGCGCATCAGAAGGTCATCTCCGCACCAAGCAGCACGCCATTGGCGCGCTCGTAGAGGTTGCCGCCCAGCGATTGCTGGTACTCGGCACGCACTTTCAGCGAGCCACGATAAGCGTTGTAGCGGTCGTCATCGAACCACCACTGCCAGCGCAGGCCAACCCCGGCACGGGCATCCTGGCGCCAGTCGTTGCTCGGGTCCTGGCTGGATAACTCGACAAAGCCATAGGGCATGAGGGTTTGCGGCGAATTACCCGGCAGCTTCCAGGTATGGCCCTGCTGGTAGCGCGATAACCAGGCGTGATCGCCGGCGCGGGTCCACCAGGCGGCGTCCAGGTACAGGAAACGCTCGTTCCAGTGGTCTTGGTCGATGCGCCAGTCATTGCGCCAGTCACCCTGGTCGAGGAACGAGGCCGTGGCGCGCAACAACAGGTCGTTGCTCGACTCGGCGTGGTGGCGCAGGTCGCCCCAGTTGCCGCCTACCTTGGCCGGGCTGAGCAACTCGCCAAGGCTCAGGCCGCTGTAATGCTCGGTGTCGATCTGCCGTTGGTGGTAAAGCTCAGCGTACAGGTTGAGGTTGGCCTGGCCCAAGGGCTTGTAGCGCAGGCCAACACCTGTGCCCATGCTTTGCGCATAGTCGGTGCGGCTCTGGCCGCCGAACAGCACGCGACCGTAGACCGAGAGGGTACTGCCGTTGCGGCTAGGTTCCTCGCCCAGGGCGTGGTCCCACATCGCCAGCTGAACGTTCTGCGACTGTGCGCGCCGTGAGCTGCCGCTGCGCAGGCCGTTGTCGAGGAACTTGTCGTTGGTCGAGGTACCGGCTGGCGACCAGGTACTGGCCAGGGTGATGGTGTCGCGCCGCGACAGGCTCTCGTGGGCGCGGCGCTGGCGGTACTTGCGGGCTTCCAGGCTGCCGTACTCGTCGTCGCCGTCGACCAGTTGCTGCTCCACGTCGATGACCCGGCGCAGCTCGCGGCGCGCGGCGGCGCTGTTTTCCACTTCGTCGTAGCGCAAGGCCAGGGTTTCGCCCAGGCGAAAGTCCTCCGGGAAGTCGCGCGCGGCACGCTCCAGGTAGGGTATCGATTGGCGGCGCTGGGCGTTGTCCTGCGAGCCGGCCAGGCGCATGCCGTAATCGGCGCGGTAACGAGGTTGGTCCGGGGCCAGGCGTACGGCTTCGGCAAGCCACGCTGTGCTCTGGGCGCTGTCACCGGCCAGTTGCGCGGTACTGGAGGCTGCGTAGTAGTGATCGGCGCGTGGCGAATGGGCCACGGCCTGGCGCTGAAAACCCAGGGCTGCCTGAGTATCGCCTTGGCGCTGGGCGATGGCGGCGCCCAGCGCCCAGTCATCGGCGCGGGTGTGTGCGGCGGCGTCCCAGTAGGCACGTGCGGCTTTCGCATCGCCTGCATTCAACGCGCCACGGGCGGCCGTCAGGCGTGCGTTGTCGGTCCAGGCAGGGGCCGGCAGGCTGCGCCAGATCGGTAGCGCGGTTTCGGAGTCGCCAGCAGCCTCCAGCGCATAGGCCAGGGGCAAGCGATTGCCCCTGTCGCCCAACTGTTCGGCAGCCTGGTAATAGACCACGGCCTCGCCGGGCTGGTCGGGCATGGCGCAGCGGCCAAGGGCACGGTATTGGCCGGCCTCGCGTGGCTCGCCAGGGATCGCTAGGCGCACCGCGTCGCACTGGCCGGCTTCGGCTAGGCGGCCGAGCAGCTGGGCGCGGGTGTTGGCGTCGACCCTGGGGATCAGGTCACGCATGCGGCGGCTGTCCAGTGGCCCGTCGTTGCGTGCGTAGAGGTTGCCCAGGCGTTGCAGCAGGGAAGGGCTGAGGCGGCCCTGACGGCGGTCGAAGGCTTGCTCCAGCAACTGCCGGGCGCGCCCGCTCTGGCCCTGCTGCAATAGCAGGAACGTGGCTTGCTCAAGCGCGGCCAGCTCGCCGCTTTGCCGGTAGCGGCGTTCCCACTCGGCCGCGGTACGGGGTTGCGGCGGCTGTGGCGGGTCGCCGTACAGACGCTGCTGGAGCACGGCATAGGCTCGCGGGTCGGTGCTGGCCGTGCAGCCCTTGAGCTGTTCGCGGGCCAGGTCGGGGTCGTGCCGCGACAGCCAGTCGACCGTCTCCAGGCACGGGCGCTGCAGTTCGTTGCTCAGGCGGCGCAGCAGGTGCGCGTCATCACCTTCGCGGGCCAGCGCCCACAGCTGCTGGCGCTGCTCGGGTTGTTGCAACTGCTCGGTCGGCAGTGACTGCAACCAGCGCTGGGCCTGCTGGTTGTGGCCGACGGCGATGGCGCGGTTGGCCATGGCCAGGCGAGCTTGGTTGGCCACGGCCACCGTCGGCGCGCTGAGCAACAGTTTTTTCAGGCCTTGTTCGTCGACCTGCTGGATATAGGCGTTGGCCAGGCGCTGCCAGTCCTGGGCGGGCAACAGGCCCGTTTCGGCCAACGGTTGCAGTTGTTCGATGGTTTCTTTCCAGTTGCGCAACTGTTCGGCGAAGTTAGCCCTGGCCAGGCGCAGGACCTGGCCGTCCTCGCGCGGCGGCAAGTGGTTGAGCCAGTCCAGGGCCTTGGCTGCGCCACCGAACTTGGCCAGGCTCAGGCTGTAGGCCTGCCACAGGCGTACTCGCTGGTTGCCATCGCTGGCGGCGAGCCAGCTCTCCACCTGGCTGGCGGGGGGCGGGTCCTGTTCGATCCAGGTCAGGCGCAGCGCCAGGACAGCATTGGCATACTCCGGGCGGTCGGCAAGCTGATCGGCCAGTGCTTCGGCCTCTTTGTAGCGTCGCTGGTGGGCCAAGGCCTCGACCAGCAGTGCGCGGGCTTCGTCGTTGTTCGGCACCCGCCCCAGCACATGGCGGGTCAGGCGCTCGACCTCGGCCCAGTTGTCGCGCTTGGCCTCGCGGTAACTGCGCTCCATGAACGGGTAGCTGGTGAAGCGCTGGAAGTCGCTCATGGGGGCGGCTGCGCCGGGCAGGGTGGTGGCACACAGCAACAGGCCGGTGAGGGTGAGGGTAAAACGCGGCTTCATGCCACCTCCCGGGTCAGGTCGTAGGCGGCCTGCTGTTCGCTGGCTTGTTCGGCGAGGGCCTGCTGCAGGACGTGCTCAGTGATGATGCCGCGGGCAATCAGGTGCTCACCGAGGGTCTGTTGCTCGGGGTCGAAATCGATCAGGGCCTGGTTGAACAGGGTAACCGGGACCCTGCCACGCACCTGCAGCAGGGCGCCGAGCATCACCTGGTGATGGCTGACTTGCTCCAGCAACTGCGCGTTGTCCTGGTGGCGTTCGAGGACGGCGAGCATGTCGCGGGTTTCGGGCTTCTGCCAGGGGCTCGGGTAGTGGTAGCGCAAGCCGAGGGTGACCCGCCCTTGGGGTGCCAGGCGGCAACTGACCGGGCGTTTCAACTGCCGGCTGATCACCCCCAGCGACACTTGGCTGACCGGGCTTTCGCTGGCCAGGATCAACGTGTCACCGTCCTCCGCCACTGGTAGTACGCCGTAATGGGTGGCCAGCTTGCGCGGCAGTTTTGCGATCAGTTGCGGGTCGAGCTTGAACGGGTTCAGTGGTGCCCAGGGCAGGTCCAGCTGTTCGGCCAGCGTGGCCACCAGTTGTTCGCTGGTCAGCCAGCCGCGCAGCAGCAGTTCACGGCCCAGGCGCCGGCGCACCGGGCTGGTGATTGCCTGTTGCAGTTGCTCGTCGCTGATCAGCCCCTTGGCGACCAGGCGCTGGCCCAGCGGTGTACGTGCAGGTGTGGTAATGGCCGGGAACTCGTGGGTGGTCTTGTCCCAGGCAACGCGGCGTGAGTCGCCCATCTCCATGACCTGGCGCAGGGCACGAAGGTTGGCGAAGAAGTTGACGAAGTTGCTCCACATCATCCTGGGCGCCGACAACAGGCCCTCGCCGATTCCGTAGAAACGGGTGACGAACCAGCCGCGCTGGAACAGGCGATTGAACAGCATCAGGCCGTTGAGCCAGAGCAGTGTCGACAACAGCCAGCTGTCACTCAGTATCGACATGAAACGCCAGGACTCCGGCGCGATCACCGTCACCAGCCACATGGCCAACAGCACCAGCAGCAACAGGTTGACCAGGAAGCTCAGCAAGTAGGCGAACAGTCCGCGGCGGTCGCGCCAGAGAAAGTAGTTGAGCGCGCCCGTGCGGCTCCAGCCCAGGTTGCTGGTGCCCTGGAACACAATACCGACGATCCACCGCGACTTCTGCCGGATGGCATGCTGCCAGTCGCGGGGGAAATGCTCACGCACGCAGATCACCTGGGAAAAGTCGCGGCTCATGCCGGGGCGCCACGCTTGCTTGAGGGTCAGCGCCGGGTCACTGATCGAGTAGCGGGCGAAGATGCACTTCATGCCTTTTTGCTTCAGGCGAAAACCGATGTCGTAGTCTTCAGTGAGGCTCTGCACGTCGAAGGCGATACCATCGCCGTCTTCGAGCAGCGCGGCGATGGCCCGGCGGCTGAAGCAGGTGCCGACCCCGGCGCTGGGCACCTGGCCGGTCAAGGCTTCGCGCACGATGACATCCTTGCCGTGGTTCTCGGCGAACTCGTCGACGTAGTGGCCTGCGGTGAAACCCTTCCAGTCCGGTGCGTAGGGGTAGACCGGGATCTGGATCATGTCCTTGTTCGGCAGCAGGTAGTTGAACAGGCGCAGTTCCATGGGCGAGATCACATCTTCGGCATCGTGCAGGATGAAGCCGGCGAACTCGATGCGCGCTTCATTCTGGAAGCGCAGCAGCGCGTCGATGATGTTGTTCAGGCAGTCGGCTTTGCTGGTGGGCCCGGGGCGGGCGCAGACCACCTTGTGCACGTTGGGGTAGTGCAGGCATACCGCGTCGACATCCGCCTGGGTCTGTGGGTCGTTGGGGTAGGTGCCAACAAAGATCTGGTAGTTTTCATAGTCGATGGTCGACGCCGCCAGGCGCGCCATTTCACCGACCACACCCACCTCGTTCCAGGCCGGGACCATGATCGCCAGGGGCTTCTCAGGCACTTCGTACAGGCGTTTTTCGTCGGCCTTTTCGTACTTGTCGTAAATGCGGAAGCGGCGGATCAGCTTGCGACCCCAGTAGCACAGGTCGATGAACAGGTCATCCAGCCCGAGCAGGAACATCAGCGAGGCGAGTATGATCGCCAGGATCTTCAGGCCGAACAGCACATAGGTAAGAAAATCGATGAATGCCAGGCTCATGCGTTGTCCTCGTACGGCTCCCTGGACGAAGGTGCATGACGTGTCGCCGCGTGCACGGCATTTATACAAGCAGCCCAATACAGGGTTGTCCAATACGTGCTGGGCAGGCCACAGCGGCGCACAGTGCGGTCGAGCCTTTTATTGAATGGTTAGTCAGATATGAATTTCAGCCTTTTTCTTGTGGGCCACATCTTGTAGCTTGGTAGGTCGTTTTTCAGGGAGCTGAACATGCAAGGCAAGGCACGCAAAATCGTCCAGGCCATCCTCTACGAAGCCATCGCCGTGGCCTGCGTGGCACCAGCGCTGGAACTGGCGTTTGCTGCCGGTATGGCCCAATCGGCCGCGCTGTCGGTGCTCATGTCGGGCATTGCCATGAGCTGGAACATGGCCTTCAACTGGGCGTTCGAGCGCTGGGAGGCCCGCCAGCAGCAGCGTAAGCGCACCTTCATGCGCCGGGTCTTGCATGCCTTGGGTTTTGAAGGCGGGCTGGTGGTGATTCTGCTGCCGCTGGTGGCGTGGTGGCTGGATGTGAGCCTGTGGGCGGCGTTTCTGACCAACCTGGCACTGTTCGTGTTCTTCTTCGTCTATGCCTTCGTGTTCCAGTGGGGCTTCGACAAGGTCTTCGATGTGCCGCTTTCGGCGCAGCAGGCAAAGTGTTGACTTGCTGCCATGCGGCGGGATAAGTTCTTACCCCATGAACACATTCCCGCACGTGAACGCCATTATTATTACCGCCATTATCAGTTTGGCGGGCTAGCGCGTACGTGCACCTAACCCGCCCTGGAGGCGGGTTTTTACTCTCTGACTCCTGGGCACCGTGAAAACAGCCAAGGAGTCATCGATGACCAGCTTCAGCGCCAACCTGCGTACCCCGCCCACGCCCCAGCAGCTACTCTCGGAGCAGGTGCGGCGCATTCTCTCAGCGCCCGTCTACGACCTGGCCATCGAAACACCGCTGCAGCCAGCGCCAGCGCTGTCTGCCAGCCTGCGCAACCAGGTGTTGCTCAAGCGTGAAGACCTGCAACCCACGTTCTCGTTCAAGATCCGCGGTGCCTACACGCGGCTGTCGCGTCTGACAGCGGCCCAGCGTGAACGCGGGGTGATCACCGCGTCGGCGGGCAACCACGCCCAGGGCGTCGCCCTGGCAGCTTCGCACCTGGGCCTGAAAGCCACCATCGTCATGCCAACCACCACACCTTCGCTGAAGGTCGAGGGTGTGCGTTCGCGGGGTGGCCACGTGGTGCAGTACGGTGAGAGCTTCCCCCACGCACTGGCCCATGCCCTGCAGCTGGCCGAGCAAGAGGGCGCTACCTTCGTGCCACCCTTCGATGACCCGGATGTGATCGCCGGGCAAGGTACGGTGGCCATGGAGATCCTGCGCCAGCACCCGGGTGATCTGCATGCGATCTTCGTCCCGGTGGGCGGTGGCGGGTTGGTGGCGGGCATTGCCGCCTACGTGAAATACCTGCGGCCCGAGGTCAAGGTGATCGGCGTCGAGCCGGAAGACTCCAACTGCCTGCAGGCTGCGCTGGCCGCAGGCGAACGGGTGATCCTGCCCCAGGTCGGCACGTTTGCCGATGGTGTGGCGGTGGCGCAGATCGGTGCCCATTGCTTCGAGCTGTGCCGGCACTTCGTCGATGAGGTGGTGACCGTCAACAGCGATGAGCTGTGCGCGGCGATCAAGGACATCTACGACGACACCCGCTCGATCACCGAGCCTTCCGGTGCCCTGGCCGTGGCCGGTATCAAGAAGTATGTGGCCCGCGAGGGGGGGCAGGGGCAGACCCTGGTCGCCATCGACTCCGGCGCCAACGTCAATTTCGACCGCCTGCGGCATGTGGCCGAGCGGGCAGAACTGGGCGAGCAGCGCGAGGCGATCATCGCCGTGACCATCCCTGAGCAACCGGGCAGCTTCCGCGCCTTCTGCCAGGCACTGGGCAAACGCCAGATCACCGAGTTCAACTACCGCTACTACCCGGGCAAGGAAGCGCGTCTGTTTGTCGGGGTGCAGACCCACCCGCTGCACGACCCACGTGAAAAGCTGCTGGCCAGCCTCGCCGAGCAGGGTTACAGCGTACTCGACCTGACCGACAACGAACTGGCCAAGCTGCATGTGCGCCACACCGTGGGCGGGCATGCAGCGCCTGGGGCGGATGAGCGTGTGCTGCGCTTCGAGTTCCCGGAGCGGCCAGGTGCGCTGCTGGGCTTCCTGGAGCGGTTGGGCAAACGTTGGAACATCAGCCTGTTCCATTACCGCAACCATGGCGCCGCAGAAGCGCGGGTATTTGCTGCACTTGAAGTGCCGGCCGATGAGCAGGCGAGGTTGCCCCAGGCATTGGACGAGATGGGGTATCGCTATTGGGACGAGACCGAGAACCCGGCTTACCAGCTGTTTCTTGGTTGATCTGAGTACAACCTCAGGTGTTGGACGCACATCCAACACCTGAGGGTTTCAGCGCTCCCGCATGAAGAAACCCGCCACAAACTTGCGGAAGGTCTCCAGGCTCTTGAAGTCGGCGTAGCGCTTGAAGTTCTCGGCATCCGGCTCGGGGCCGATCGGTTGCTCCAGCAGCGACACGGACAACACCCGGTCCTGATCCGACGTCAGGACCAGTTCATCCATCACCTGGCCGCCGATCACCGGTCGGCGCATCTGCACCTTCACACCCTTGCTGGCCATCCAGTCGATCAGCGACACCAGCGCCTTGAGCGGCTCGCGCTCTTCATCGCGGTACACCGGGAACAGGTGGGCACGCGACAGCACCGGTACGCTGGCCACATGGATCAGTTCGTAGAAATGGCTACCGGCGCTGGTGGGCGAGTACAGCGCCAATGCCAACAGGGGGCCGGTCGTGCGGTTGCCGCCCCAATAGAGGTGATGGCCCTGGAAATCGAACCCCTCGTCGCTGCGGTTATTGAACAGCTTGCGCCCTTTGATCTGGTCGACACAGTCGAGCATCAGGCCATGCCGGCGGTGGTTGCCGAACACCGTGGCCTCGCGCAGCCGGGCCTTGAGCATCATCATGTGCTTCATGTCCAGGCGGGTTTCCAGGTAGTTGCTGGCCGGCACCCGCTCCAGCAGCGGGTAGCGGCTGGCAACGCTGCGCAATTCGGCAAACTGCCCGGTGAGGTCTTTTTTCAGGTGGGTGGCGTAGAGGTTCAGGCCGCTGATCTCGACCCAGGTCAGCAACAGCGACAGCAACCGTTGCTGTTCGCGCCGGTCGTTGCCATCACCGCCGCCGTTGTCCTGGGCCGGGCGAAAGTCACCGATCAGGCGCAACGGTGTATCGGGTGGCAACCACGCGGCGGGTGGGGCAGGGTCGTCTTCGCGCTCTGCGGCTTCACGCTCGTCCTTGGTGAACGGGCAGCCCGGTGCATGCTCGGCGGTACCGGGGTTGTTTTTCAAGAACAGCGTGCCGGTGCTGCCATTGAGGGTCACGTTGAGCACCGGCAGGGCGTCCTTGCGGCAGTCGCAGGCCAGCCACTGGTTGGCGTTACGCACCTTCATCAGCAGCTGGTTGGCCTGCAGCAGCTGTGGGCCGACGAGCGTACCTGTGCTGAAACCGACCAGCAGTTCTTCTTCGGCAAGTGTGAGGCTGCGCACCTGCGCGGCGGTTTTATCGATGATACGCATTGACGGGCAGCTCCAAGCTACGAGCCCCAAGCTTCAAGCAAAGCGCTTTCACTTTCAACTTGAGGCGCGCAGCCGGCGGCTTAGTTGCCACTGAACAGTTTGGCCGCGCGGGCACGGATTTCTTCCGGGGTGAGGTCCTCTTTGTGCGTGGAGATGAACCACAGGTTGCCGAACGGGTCTTTCAGGGTGCCGCTGCGGTCACCGTAGAACTGATCCTGCAGCGGCCGCAGCGCAGTGGCGCCCGCTGCTATGGCCTGGGCGTAGACCTGGTCGCAGTCTTCGACGTACAGGTGCAGGCCGATGGCCGCGCCATCGACATGCTGGCTGGCGGTAAGCCCGCCCTCCATGTCGCACGGGTCGGCGAGCATCAGTGACGAGTCGCCAATCTTCAGCTCGGCGTGACCGACGCGGCCGTCAGGGCCGTCGAGGCGGAACATTTCGATGGCGCCGAAGGCCTGCTTGTAGAAGTCGATGGCCTTGGCGGCGTCTTTGATGCCTAGGTAAGGGGTGATGCTGTGCTGGCCTTCGGGGATGGGTTTGGCTGACATGGTATGGCCTCCTTTTGCATTGGCAGTGCTGGCCGCTTGCGAGGGCAAGGCCGACACTGATCGCGAAGCTGTATGTTTATACAGCTTGACGACCAATGCAAATGCCATTTCTCCATTAAGCGCTGGCGGGTTAGAAGATGTAGTCGGTGGTCAGGAAGCTCGATTGGCGATTGCGGATGATCTCACTGATCAGCGCTTTGTTGGCTTCCTGGAACTTGGTCGCCACCAGCGTGCGGATCGAGAACACGCGCAAAGCGTCATGCACCGACAGCGTACCTTCGGCGCTGTTCTTGCGGCCGTTGAACGGGTAGGTGTCTGGCCCGCGCTGGCACTGGGCGTTGATGTTGATGCGGCCGACCTGGTTGGCAAAGGTATCGACCAGGCTACCAATGGTCGCCGGGTCGTTGCCGAACAAGCTCAGCTGCTGCCCGTAATCGGAATCGAGCACGTAGTCGATGACGGTCTGCAGGTCGCGGTAGGGCACCACCGGCACCAGCGGCCCGAACTGCTCTTCGTGGTACACGCGCATTTCAGGGTTCACCGGGTAGAGCAGGGCGGGGTAGAAGAACGAGCCGCGGCTCTGCCCGCCGCCTTCGTTGATGACGCGGGCGCCCTTGGCCGTGGCATCGGCCACCAGGCCGTCGAGGTAGTCGACTTTGCCCGGCTCCGGCAAAGGCGTCAGCGCGACGCCTGGCTCCCACGGCATGCCCGGCTTGAGCGCGGCCAGCTTGCGCTGGAATTTATCCAGGAAGACCTCGACCACATCCTCGTGGACGAACAGTATCTTCAGCGCAGTGCAGCGTTGGCCGTTGAATGACAGGGCGCCGGTGACGGCCTCTTCGACGGCGTTGTCCAGGTCGACCTGGGGCAGCACGATGCCGGGGTTCTTGGCGTCCAGGCCGAGCGCCGCGCGCAGGCGGTGTGGGCGTGGGTGCAGTTTCTTCAGGTCGCTGGCGGCCTTGTGGGTGCCGATGAAGGCGAACACGTCGACCAGGCCGCTGGCCATGAGCGCGCTGACGGTCTCGCGGCCCCGGCCATAGATGACGTTGATCACCCCAGGCGGGAAGCTGTCGCGGAAGGCTTCGAGCAACGGGCGAATCAGCAGCACGCCAAACTTGGCCGGCTTGAACACCACGGTATTGCCCATGATCAGCGCGGGGATCAACGTGGTGAAGGTTTCATTGAGGGGATAGTTGTATGGCCCCATGCACAGTGCCACGCCCAGTGGCGCCCGACGGATCTGGCCAAGGGTGCCTTGTTCGAGCTCGAAACGGCTTGAGCGGCGGTCGAGATCCTTGAGTGCATTGATGGTGTCGACGATGTAGTCGCAGGTGCGGTCGAACTCTTTTTCCGAGTCCTTGAGGTTCTTGCCGATTTCCCACATCAGCAGTTTGACCACCGCCTGGCGCTGTTCGCGCATGCGTGCAAGGAAGCTTTCGACGTGCTGTATGCGCTCGGCCACGCGCATCGTTGGCCAGGCGCCGCGGCCTTTGTCGTAGGCCTGTACGGCGGCATCCAGCGCGGTAAGGGCGGTGTCGGCGTCAAGCAGCGGGGCGCTGCCGAGCACCACCTGCTGCTCGCCGTCGGCCTGCTTCAGCCAGACCGGGCTGCGCACCGTGGCCAGTGGGCCGTCCCAGCGTATGAGCTGGCCGTTCACCAAGTAGTCGCGTTGTTCCAGGGGGGCTTCCAGGCGCCAGGTGTCGGGGATGTTGTCGGCGGTGGGGAAGAGTGAATCGAGCAGACGGTTCATGGGTACTGCACCTCACATATCTGAGCGGATTGCGTGCCGGGTGAAACGGTTCAGCTCGAGCATGCACCGGCCGCAGGAAAAACACCAGTCTGGCTCAACATTGCCTGCGCTGCGCCGATACAGCACTCAGGGGCAAGGTTACCTGATGGGGCGGCCGATGCCCGCTGCCGAATTGCATGGCTGGATGGCGCGCAACCCGTGCAGGCAGCGCCTGTCACCTGGGTGACAGACGCGTTTGCCGATCAATTCACAGTGGCAGGTTGAACAGGTTGTAGGGCGGGTGCGTCAACCATTCCTCGCGCAGTACCTGGTCAGCGTCGATGGCTGCCAGGCGGCGCCAGAATTCCGCTCGCGCTTGCTGGGGCTGGCTTCGAAAAAAATCGTCGCCGAGCAGTGGCCTGAGGTCGCGACGATACTGCAGCGGAAAGCGTTGCCAAAGTGCGGCTTCCTCAGGCCCGGTTTGCTCGAAGAACTCGTCATAGTCACTTTCACTTACCAGCAGATCGACCTGATGGGCCGTGTTGTAAGCATCAATTTGTGCAAGCACGCTTTCGCCGAGCCATTCACTTTCCAGGCATAGGGCCTGGGCGGACGGTTGCGGGAGGCTGAAGCCGTCGGGCAATTGCAGGAACTGGTTGCTCGACATGTCCAGGACCATAGGTTCGGCGATCCGCTCCAGGCCTGCGGGTAACTCGGTCAGCCCGCAATCATTCAGGAACAGGGTTTTCAGGTGATCAAGCCCATTCAAGTCAGGGGCCTCCAGCAGTGGGTTGCCCGAAAGGTCGAGGACTACGAGCCCGGAGCATTGATTCAAGGATGCTTGTGCGCGGTAGTCCCAAGTGATGCGGTTGTTGTCCAGGTCGAGCCATGTCAATCGACCAGGGTTGGCCAAACGGGGTAGTGAATTGAAGCGGCATTTGGACAGCAACAAACGTCTCAGCCCGGGAAGGCGCTCATGGAGCACTGCGGGTAACTGGCTGAGCGAGGGGTTATTGCTCAGCGACAAGTGCTCCACATGGGTGAAGTCGTCCGGCAAGACCAGGCTGGCCAAATCCTGGTCTTCAAGCTCCAGGCCGGAAAGGTCGAGGCTGTAGATGCGCCCCCCGCCCCCGAGCGAAACCGTCGAGAGGCGCCGCCAGGCGTTGACGATCGGGCGGATCGCTCGCTGCCGCTGGTGTGGGCGCTGCGGGTCGGGGCGGGCCCACTCGTGCAGGTCGCGGCGCAGGGTATCCAGGCGTTGCTGCAGGTCGCGCAGTCTTTGTGTGGGGGAGCGAAGGGCATTGTCCTCAGTCTCATCATCTTCTTGCCCGCTTTCAAGCGCATCCTCGATCTCTGAATCGGTGGCATTGGGGTACAGGCGGCGGTAGGCCCCGGCCAGTGAACTCGTTTGGCGCGGGTGCGGTGGTTCGGGGTCAAGCGGGCGCCCCCCACGTAGCTGGCCGGGGAGCGCGCGTCGCATGGCGCCATGCCCCCACAGTCTTTGCGCAAGGGCGTCCCTGTTTTCGTTGGTCCAGCTCTGGATGCGCTGGCGAATCGAACCCCCATCTGCCTCGGTGATCGCCAGTGCGCCACGATCGGCCTGCGGCAGCGCCTGTTCGATTGCGCGGCACAGGTCCTGGTCCCGCGTGGCGGGGGCAGGGCGCTGCCCCAGGTCAGCTTCATAGCCTTCTGTAGACCTGATGACCCGGCAGATGCGCCTGGCCTGGTCACTGCCAACACTGTCGAGCAGCGGGCCTTCGGGGCTACCGGCACGCAGCTCCAGGCGTACATCGCGCGGCCAGTCAGGCCAGTCAGCGAGGGCGCTGAACAGCAGGCGTTCGCTTTCGGCACTGGCCCGAGCCGGCACCAGCACGCCTTCCAAGGCACGTACAAGAGGCAGTTCGCTGTGTGTATGTTCAATTTGTTGGCGCAGCCAGGCAGGTAACGTTGCGTCGTGTTCCCAGGCCAGTGCTTCTACAGCGTCCAGTGGCGCCAGCAAGCGCCTGGCCAGTGCGGCCGACAGGCGAGGGTAGGCCTGCAGTAACCGATCTGTTGCGGGCTCGATGGGCCCCTCGCCGTTATACAGGCGCGCGAACAAGGCCTCTGGCGCGTCGCCACCCAGTGCTTGCGCCTCGGCTTGCGCGGCCATGCGCTGCAAGGTGTCGAGCAGCAACACAGGTGCCGGCTGCCCCTCGAGGTGTACGCGGCGCAAGCTGGCTGCATCGCTACCACTGATGCGGCCTGCCAGGGTAAGTTGGTCTGCCGTCAGTGCAGGGTAGTCTTGCCCCAAACGACGTATCAGTACCGCGAACGACCACTGTGATGGCTGTTCATGACAGCCGCGCCAAGCGCCCTGTTCGTTGTGTTCCAGCGGGGGTTGCCAAGCGTCTTGCACGTGGGGGTGGACGATACGCCATTGCTGTGATTCATTGTCCAGGCGTTGCTCGTAGAGATGGCCATCCATGCGAATGAAATACCGGCCGTCGAGCAGGTACTGGCCCTGTGCGTTGGCTTGTACGTGCTCCGGTAACGGCTGGTCGCTGCGGTAAGGTGTGAGATCAGGTTGCCAGAGCTTGTAGCCGCCATCGCTGCTGCGCACCTCCTGCAGCTGCTCCAGCAGCGGGCTTTTGAACAGCTTCGGTACCACGTGGCCTGCAGTCGCCAAGCCAGCGGCAAGTGCCAGATTCAGCCCGGCCGCCTCCAGATGGCCCAGTGCCAAATGGCGATCACCCTGATGCCAGGCTTCATAACCCTCGTACACTTCGCCAAGCAGTTGGCACGCTGTCACCGCCAGCATCAGCGTGCCCACGGCAGGAATGAAGAAACCGGCCAGGTTGAGCGCATCCAGGCCACGGTCTTCCCACGCTTGCAGACGGCTCGCCCGCGCCTTGGCATCGGCTTCAGCCGTTGGCACCGCCAGTTGGCGTGCTTCGCGCTTGAGGCGGTCTACGTGCAGCGCCTGATAGAAACCGAACGGCTCCTCGGTGATGGCTAGCCGCGTCGGGCGCAGGTCTGCATGACTGGCCCGCGACCATGCCTGGTCGTCGGCAGACGTGCCCGAGGCATCAAGGTTTTGGTGCAGCAAGTCGAGAAAGTGTTGATGCTGGCTCTGCTCAATGTAAGCCATGAACATCTGCCGGGTGGCGGGCTCCAGCAACAGGGCCGCCAATGCGTCGTGAACTGCATCAAGATCGGTAACTAGCCGCAGCGCCTCGTGGCCGGGCAGATAGAGCAGCAGCCCGGCGCGCCCTGCTTCGATCAGCATGACCTCGTGCAGCGTGATACCGAATAACGCCAGTTGCCAGCACGGCAGATTATCGCCCTGCAACAAAAGGTCGACGTGGTCACGCGTGGCACCGCTCAGTTCATGGCGCAGGTAGGCCAGGTCGGCCGCCAGGCGCAACCGGTCCTTGTACACGGCTATTGCCTGCTCACGTACCGGGGGCTTGGCGAAATGCTGATCCAGATGAGTCTGGTATTGCCCCCCTAAGTCCAGTGTGCGACACAGCGCGGCGAACGAAGCGGGTGCCAGTGGCAATGGATCCACCAGGTAGTGCTCCGTGGGCATCGCAAAGTGCGATGCCGGCGTTTGCGCGCCGGTGAACGCGATGCCCTGCACCTCGGCGGCTGTTACATGAATATTGGCGCTCAGGGCGATGGCACTTTGGGGGGTGAAGGACTCGTCGTCGGCGAAGTTCTGCAGTGCGGCTTGCAGCAGATTGTCGCGTCGATGACTGTAAAGCGTGCGCAGCCCTATCCAATGCCAGGTGCTTTCTACCCGAAGCAGCTCAGTGCCATGCAAGGGTGCCGTGCAGCCCCGCTCGGCGAGGCAAGCTTTGAGTCGCGATTCAGCGAATTCGGCAACTTGTTCAAGCCCCCGCAGCGAGCGAGCGAGCGTGGCTTGCGAGCGTAACAGGCGCGATTGGCTACGCTGTACAGCCTCGCGAAGAGCAGGGGCGGCATTGGCGAACCAGTCCTGGGTGGAATAGGCCGGTGCATGGCTTTGTTTCAAACGCTGCCATTGAGAGGCCGCTATTCGATGGGCCCAGGCAGGAAGCTGTTGCTTGAGCAGGTCTTGATGGGGGGCGAGCGTAGAGAGGGCGGGCATGTTGATGCTCCTTTATGAGGAGCCAGCATCAAACGGCAATTGCTAATAACCAGGTGGTAGCCGAGTAGTGCGCTTAACTGAACATACGTCATGGGTTAGCGTCATAAAGTCATCAAATGCAAACAAGAAATTTGACGCCATAAAATAGGTGTTCATGCTGTCAAAGTGCCGCTTGCCAAAGCGTGGCCTTGCATCTTAAATTGTTACTGAATGTGAGAGTGATGTTTCGTAAGCAATCTTTTATATATCAGCGCGTTGGGTGTGTTTATTGCAGTCAACTGTGATCTTTTGCTGATCTGCCCTTAGACAACATCAAAGGATGTCGAACCAGCATGAAAGAGAACTTGGCGGCTGTTGCACGGAAACTCATCTCTCCCTCCACGCGCTACGAGATCAGGTTGCTCTCCAGCAAAATACGAGAAGTGCTTGGGCGAGCCTGTTTTTGGCGGTGGGAAGTCGCGAGGTTCCGGCTGCAGCAGGAAAGCCCCTACGAGATCCTCTACATCGGCCGTAAGCATCAGCGCGAGATGGCCAAGTTGCTGATTGGTGGCAAGGTACCGGGCACCGGCGCGGTGGCCGCCGGCAGTGCAGAGCCTGAAGCGTCGACCCATGTGGTGCTGGTGAGTGAATTGCCCACCACCGGGGCCTTGTCGGTGCCGCACTACCTGAGCGCCGTGGTACCGCTGGGGCGCCCGCTGGAGGACATTACCGCACGCTACGACAGCGAATTGCGCCGCAGCATTCGCAAGAACCGACCGCTCTACCAGATGAGGCAGACACTGTCGGATGAAGAAATCGCAATGGCCGACAGCCAGCTACTGCGCCCCTATGCCACCGCAAGGCAAGGTATTCATGCCGCGCAGTTCCCCACAGACGATGTGTTTCGCATCGCCAAGCATGTAGGGCGTCTGGACCTGATCACCTTGGGCGACGAAGTCATTGGTTGTCACCTGGGGTGTGAAGTGACGCGCGGCGGCAAACGTTATTGGAGCACGCTGCGTTTTGGTTATAGCGAGGCGGTGTTTTCAGATGCAAAAAAACTGCGGGAAGTGAACTCTATCACCACGTTCATGGCGTTGGAGTGGGCGTTGCAACACGGCTTTGATTATTACGATATCGGCCTGTGCCTGGCGCGGCCGGATGACGGCTTGCTGAAATGGAAGAGAAGGCGCGGCGGCGATATCGATTCGTTGGGCAACCATGCCTACCTGTTCGTCAGGCTACCCAAGACCGGCACGGCGAAGTTTCTTTGGGAAACCCCGATGTTCGCTGTCGAAGGCGACAAACTGACCCTGCACCTGGGCTTGCCAGATGGGCCGAGTGAGGAAGAGGTCGCCAGCCGATACCACGAAATGGTGTTTGGCGGGCTGCACAAGATCTACCTCTACGGCACTGCCGGTTCGGGGGAATCCTTTATTGAAACCTTGCGCACGCGTTATGCCAACTTACAGTCGCCGCCGACGATGGAAAGGGTCACATCCAACTGATTCAGAGCGCCAGTGGCCACGCCACCCGGGGGAGCAGCTTCATGGGAAGCGATATGTCGAAATTCAGCGCACCGTCCGCCGGCAAACGGCATAAGTGGACCCTCGCTGCCTACAAGTACATGGCACGTAAGCGACTCGCCCGCAATTCGGCGGTCGACCTGAAAAGCATCGCGTCAAAAAGCTGGGAGATTGCGCCGGGTGAAACAACGCTCTCCCCGCCAGCATTCTTTTTGCCCAATCAGCTCGAGCGGGTGACGGGGTGGGAGGCCAAGCGGTTTTACCCCTATGTGCATCCTGCGCGCACCATGGAAGGCGGCCTCAGCGTTGTGCAGTGCCCTACACGCGGCTACTTGATCAAGGACGTCTGGCTCATAGACGGGGCGCTCTACAAGGGCAAGGCCAGCCATTGGTTATCGTTGAAACCCAGTACCTTTCCGCGGGTTGTCGTCGAGAACGAAATCGAACGAGCGGCCATCTATTGCACGCAAAATGGCAATTCGTGGTTTGGCACCTGGTTGATGGAAGACTGTGTCACTTACGCACTGGCCCGTAACGAGGGCGTGCCGGTGACCACGGCGCCATCAGCCCGCTACCCGTTGTTTTCCCAGGCGCCTGCCTATGAAGACTGGTTAGACATGAAGCCCCTACGTCTGCGCAGTGCGTTTTTCCGTGAACTGGTGCTGTTTGACGATCAGAGCAATAACCGCAGCCGGCATTTACGCTACCGGGCCATGGGTGAAAAACTGCTTTCGCACGTCAACCATGAGCCGCACCCCGGCGTGTTCATATTGCGTGGGGGCGACGGCGACTTGCGTTTCCTGCGCAATGAAAAGGCGATTGCAGAGCACCTGCGCCAGACCCGGGGCTTTCGCGTTGTCGACCCGCTGAAGACCGACGTGCCGAGCATTATTGCAGCCTGTGCCGGCGCCAGAGTGGTGGTCGGGGTTGAAGGCAGCCAGTTGGTTCACGGCGTCAACGTGCTGCAAACCGGTGGCTGCGTGTTGACGTTGCAGCCTCCGAACCGTTTTGTCAGCTATTACAAGTACCTGACGGATCGCGACCAGCAGCACTTCGGCTTTGTGGTGGGCATGCCGGAGGGCGATGGCTTCAGGATCGACATCGAGGAAGTGGAACGCACCCTCGACCTGATGCCCTTATAGCCCGTGTCAGTGCCTGGTTCAAAAACGCCAGATTTCGGTTCGCAAGCTCAACGATTGGCATTTGCCTTCTCACCGATGAAACGCAATCACTTCCACGCTTATTGCCTTCCCTTGCCGATATCGCACATCGCTGGGGTCTTCCGAAAGGAAGAGGTTATAGAATAATCAGGCATTTCAGTCCCTTACAGCGAAGCGGTAAGTGACAGGCAACTGCCTTGGGCGCTTGCATTTTTTGTGTGACGGCATTTTGACGAAGTCACCCCTCGTTCATTGAGATTTATTATGGTGTCGGATCATTGACGTAGTGTCATTGTGCCCATAAGCTCAAATCAACAGCGAGGAAGTCTCCCGCTAAACCCAAATATAAATAATTTTATTATCCTCTATATAGGAGGGGGTTATGCGCTCGACACTGTTTATAAAATCAATATTCTTGTTGGTGCTTTTAAGTGGCGCAGCACGCGCTGCTGATTCTTATGTCAATCAAAACAGTATCATTCCTGTCGCAACGGCGGGTTGGTTCTTCGCCTTCGCGGTGATTGGTTTTGTGGCGGTTGCCAATAGAAGAAAGATTTAAACACGCCACGCGTCGGCCGGGTGAAGTAGGTCGTTAACGGTTGTTCAATAGCACACGTATTCAGTGCCGTCGGTAATTTGACGACTGAGCTTTGATGCACGACTTTTCGCTGCCGCGGGCGGCTTGTCAATTTTCCAACTGTTGCTATATTCCAGTAGCCAGTAATTGCCAATAGCCGTAGGGTAGCGCAGCGTGCTGGTGGGTCAGGGCTTCGCAGCGTCAGTTACAGGGCCTCCAGGATGGTTGAGGCCGTCGCAGCAGGTGGTACGGTTGCGAAGTGGAGCGAGAGTTTGTGTGCCGTTCTCATTCAGTGCTCTTTGTCGGGCCAATAGGCCGGAGGGACCCTCATGGTACGTTCATTGTGTTCCGCTTTTTGCGTGCTGATGCTGTGGTCCGGTACCGGCAACGCCCTCGAAAATAACGCAAGTTACCTGCTCAGCCCTGGCGACGTGGTCATGGTGTCTGTCTGGCAAGAGGAGAGCCTGCGTCAGGAGGCCACCGTACTTCCCGATGGCAGTATCACCTTCCCCTTGGCCGGGCGAATCGATGTCGCCGGCCTCGATGTCACGGCAGTCGAAAAACAGGTCGCTGCCAAACTCGAAAAATTTCTCCCCGACCCGAACGTCAGCGTTGTCGTCAAGAGCATCGCCGGCAACCTGGTCTATGTGCAGGGCAAGGTGATCAAGCCGGGGCCCGTGCAAATGGCGGGCCCCACGGCCGTATTGCAGGCCCTGAGCATGTCGGGTGGTTTGGACAAATTCGCTGACGAAAGCGCCATCAAGGTGGTCCGTGTCGACAAGGGCAGACAACAGATTCTGCCCGTGCGATATAAGGACCTGGTTTCCGGGCGTGACATGTCCACCAACATCCAACTTCAGGCTGGCGATACGCTGGTCGTTCCTTGATCTTGCCTTAATAAGAACACTTAATGCCTCTTCTAAGAACAACTAGCATTGCAACGGCAATCTTGGTCTTGCCGTTTACGGACGCGGTCCAGGCAGCAAATTGGCAGTCCTCGGTGGTGGTGCCGTCCTCGGTCGAATACGACAGCAACCCCTTGTTGCTGTCGTCTGAAGAAAAGGGTGTGACGCGCACGATCATCGCGCCCGACTACACCCTGGTCGGTACCTTCGACCGCGACGAGTTGCGTTTGGGTCTTGGCATGCAGGTGTTGCGCTCCTCCGACACCGACATCGTCGACGACCGCGAAGACCCCAACGTGAGCCTTGGCTGGCAGCGAGACACCGAGAAAGGGCGTTTTGGCCTGGTAGCCCTCTACAACGAAAGCTCCACGTTATCCGGCACCGTCCAGGACACCGGTGTGGTGACGACCGATGGCACGCAAAAGCTGTATTCGCTGGCAGGCAACTGGAGCAGCGCCATCACCGAGCGCAGCACGTTGTCCAACGAAACCAAGTACACCCGTGCCCGTTATGACATCGACACCCTGACCGGCTACAACGAACTGGGCAACGTATTCACTTGGACCTACGCCTGGAGTGAGCGGGCCGACCTCTATACGCGCTTTGGCGCAAGGCGTTATGAGCCCGAGGAAGACCTTACTGCCACGGCCTCCAACAGCTACACGCCTGCGGTCGGGGTCAAGTATCAGTTTTCCGAACGCCTGAGTGCGGATGCGCACCTGGGGGTCAACAAGGTGTCCGGGTCCGAGGGCGGCCGGCGCGGTGAGGGCGGTGCTTCGCTGCTGTATACCGGGGTGCGCTCCGATGCCAGTTTCAGCGCCGAACGCAGCACGGTCGCCAGTGCCGAGGGTGGTTTTGCCCAGCTCGACATGGTGCGCGGTATCTACAGTTATGCGGTCAACGAACTGACCCGTGTCGGGGCCGATGCGTCATGGCAAGACAGCAAGGGGCAAACGCCCAACACCCTGCAAACCTACAGCGTTTGGGCCAGCCGGGAATTTTCGCCTTTTTGGGATCTGCGCCTATCGTTGATGTACAAGGAACGGCGCCAGGATGATGCACCCGATGCGACCGCTACGATTGTTGGTTTGACGTTGACGTATAGGTACCCCGACCTCTGAACTTCAGCCTGGTGGCCTTTATGAAGTCTGACTACGAGCTCTCCCTCAAAGATTACATCGCCATAATCAAGGATCGGGCCCTGTTATTGGGGATCAGTATCGTAGTCATTCTTGCCGCCACCGTGGTGGTGGCGCTGAGTGTGCCGCCTATCTATCAGTCCACCGGCACCATTCTGGTGGAGTCGCAGCAGATTTCGCCGGAGCTGGTCTCGGCGAATAACAACAGCTTTGCCGATGAGCGCATCGAGGTCATCCGCCAGCGGGTCATGACCCGCGAGAACCTGCTGCGGATCATCGACAAGTACAACCTGTTCGCCGACAAGGGCAAGCAGCTCAGCGAGAGCGACAAGATCGAACAGATGCGCAATGCCATCGTGGTCGCCTCGCTCAGTACCTTCGTCAGAGGGCGCGGTGAGGCCACGGTCGCCTTCACCGTGTCGTTCGAACACAAGCAGCCGGAAGTCGCCAAGGAAGTGGCCAGCGAACTGGTCACGCTGTTTCTCAATGAAAACCTGAAGCAGCGCACCGAGCGGGCGAACGAGACCACTGAGTTCCTGACCCAGGAAGCGAACAAACTTGGTGCCGAACTCGCCAGCCTGGAGAACCAGTTGGCAGACTTCAAGCAAGCCCATGCCAATGCCTTGCCCGAGCACCAATCGCTGCGCATGAGCATGTTGTCGCGCTCGGAGCTTGAGTTCAGGGAGGTCGACCGCGACTACAAGACGGCGCAGGAAGAGCTGCGTTACCTCGAGCTTGAGTTGTCCGCAGCCAATGCCGGGCTGACTACCAAGGCCGACGGTACGCGGCCGGCCAGTGCAGACCTGCCGCAGGACCTGCCCAGCCTCAAGGCCGAATACACCCGGCTGCTGAGCCGGTATAAAGAAGCGCACCCGGATGTGGTGGCGGTAAAACGCAAGATCCAGGCGCTCGAAGCCAGTGGCGGCAACAGCAAGGCTGCGTCTTCGGTGAGCCTTGACGTGGCCCGCGTTCGTGCAAGGATCGGCGCCGCCCAGGAGCGCATCACTTCGTTGGCCGAGCAAAAGCGTGAGCTGGTGAAGAAGATGGAAGGCTACGAGGCAGAGATTCTCGAAGCCCCGCAAGTCGAGCGTGGCCTGGTCACCTTGATGCGTGACCACGACAACGCCCGCAAGAAGTACGAGGAAATCCGCGCCAAGGAGATGGGCGCGAAAATTACCGAAAGCTTGGAGCAGGAAAACAAGGCAGAGCGCTTCGTGCTGCTCGAACCACCTCTGCTGCCCGAGAAGCCAATCAAGCCCAACCGCAAGAAGATCGCTGCCCTGGGCCTGGTGTTGGCACCGGCAGGTGGCGGTGCGCTGGTGATGCTGCTGGAAATCCTCAATCAACGGGTGCGTGGCGTCGGTGCGCTGGAAAGCGTGCTGGGCAAGCGCGTGCTGGTCACGGTGCCGTTCATCACTACCCAGGCGGAACTGGCCAAGCGCCGGCGCTGGCGCAACCTGCTGATCATCGCGGGGCTTGTGCTGATTGCTATGCTGGTAGTGCTGGTGCACGTGTTCTACATGCCGTTGGATGTGTTGCTGTTCAAGGCTATGGCGCGGTTTGAATAGGGAAAGCAGTGATGGACAGGATCAAGCCGGTAGTTGGCAATAATATTCATCAAGTTGCTCCAGGTGCCACCCAGGCTCCGCAAACCGCCCACGGGGCGGAGCAACCCGAGGTGCCTGGGCAGTTCGATTATGTGCAGACCAAGGTGGTGCCGTTGCGTGCGGAGCACCTTGAGCGTCATCGCATCGTCGCTTACAACAAGAACTCGAACATGAGTGGGCCCATTGACCTGTTGCGCACGCAGGTGTTGAAGGCCATGGAGGAAAACGGCTGGCGTACCTTGGCCATCACCTCGCCAACGCCTGAAGCAGGCAAGACAGTCCTGGCCATCAACCTGGCCATGAGCATTGCCCACCACACGACCAAGACGGCGCTGCTGGTGGACTTCGATTTGCGTCGGCCCAAGGTCGGCAGCAGCCTGGGCTTGCCGATGGACAAGGCGCTCAACGAATTGTTGGCTGACGAAGCCGGGCTGGAAGAAGTGTTGGTCAACCCGACGTTGCCCCGCTTTGTGGTACTGCCGACACGGGTGCCTATTCCGCTGTCCACCGAAGTGCTGTCCTCACCCCGGGTGAGCAACCTGATCGGTGATTTGCGCAACCGCTATGAGTCGCGGATCTGCATCTTCGACCTGCCGCCGCTGTTGAGCTCTGACGATGCGATCACGGTGATGCCCAAGTTCGACTGCGTGCTGCTGGTGGTGGCCAACGGCATGAACAGCAAGCAGGAGATCGAGGAATGTCTGCACCATCTGGCGGGGGTCAATCTGATTGGCACCGTGTTGAACAAGGCGGATGAAAAACCCCGCACGTACTACTGAGTACCCTGCGGTCTGCAGGAGCGGCCTTGCGTCGCGAACGGGCCGCGAAGCGGCCCCAGGGAATTGAGCAGGCAGCTCTCAATGCCAGGGGTACTGCAACTCCCACTGCCAGGCATGCGCCACAATCTGTTCAAGCGACGCATACGCAGGCTGCCATCCCAGCACCTGCATTGCCTTGCTGGCATCCGCCACCAACCTGGGCGGGTCGCCGGCGCGGCGTGGCGCATCGAGCGTAGGGATCTGCCGGCCTGTGACTGCACGGGCGGTATCGATCACCTGTTGCACTGAAAAGCCCAACCCATTACCTAGGTTGAATGCCGTGCTGGCGCCGCCTGCCACCAGGTAGTCCACCGCCAGCGCGTGCGCCGATGCCAGGTCGGCGACATGGACATAGTCACGGATGCAGGTGCCATCTGCAGTGTCGTAGTCACGACCAAACACCGTCACCGCATCACGTCGGCCGGAGGCTGCCTGGAGAATCAGCGGTAGCAGGTGGGTTTCCGGCTCATGGCGTTCGCCCAACTGGCCGTCAGGGTCAGCCCCCGCAGCGTTGAAGTAACGCAGGCAAACCGACTTCAGCCCGTAGGCGCGGTCGAAATCCTCAAGGATCTGCTCGACCATCCATTTGCTGAGCCCGTAAGGGTTGATCGGTGCCTTGCCATGCGCTTCGTCGATGGGCACGTAGTGGGGGTTGCCGTACACGGCAGCGCTGGAGGAGAACACCAAGCGCTTGATACCCGCATTCACCATGGCCTGCAGCAATGTCAGGGTAGCCGCTACGTTGTTCTGATAGTACTTGCCAGGGGCGCTGACAGACTCACCCACCTGAATGAACGAAGCGAAGTGGAACACCGCATCGAACGGGCACTCGGCGAACAGGGCATCCAGCGCGGGCTCATTGGCAATGTCCAGTTCGGCCCATTGCACCCCAGGGCCAGGCGACACCAGGTCCGCCACCACCACTTCATGGCCTGCGGCCAGCAAGTGCTTGACCATGTGCGAGCCGATATACCCCGCGCCACCGACAACCAGTAACTTCATCCGTGCCTCCTGGACGCTGCTGTTGTACCGACGCAGTGAGTCGTCCCTGAATCGAACCGGCGGGAGTATCAGCTACAGGTCTTCAGAGACTGTAGATGGCCAAATGCCCTATTTCAAGAACAGCCAGTTGGACATGTACTGGCCATCGAAGGTGATGCTGTATCGCCCGTCCTGGTAGGCCGCTGGCAGTTCCTTCAGCTGTGCCTGGGCGTCGCGCGCGAAGAGTTTCAAGCCAGCTGCAGCCTTGATCGACAACGTGCCTTCGAAGGGCTCGACATTGAACGGCGTCTTGTCATCGGACTTGGGCACGGCCCGGGTGCCCAGCGAGATCAGCAGGCTGCGCGACTGACCGAGCGGTTTCGCATCCAGGCTTTGCACGACGACACTGGCATACGGTGTTTTTGCCTGTACCGCGATTTGCCCAAGGTTGACCGTTCGCCCGCCAAGCCAGCCCGTCGCGGCCTGGGTGAGGGGCGTGTCGATGGTGTAGAGGCCTTGTTGCCAGTTGCGTTTGAGCTCCCCGGTATCGGTCACCGCCTCACTGGCATCGGCGTCCAGCAGCGACTGCCCAGGGTCGTGCAGCACCTGTGCGTCGGCAGGGATGACGCTGGGTTTCAGCCACGGCAACTCCGGCGTCTGGGGCATGGCAATCTGCAGCCTGCCTTTTTCCATGGCGGTACGCAGGGCCAGCGCGTTGCGCGGGGTGATGTCCTGATCGAACAAGGTGGCGGGTGTTGGCGCGAAAACGTAGCGGGTAATGGCTTGCCGTACATCGGCGCGGCGATAGAGCAGGGCAGCGGCGGGCAGGGTGGCCAGCATCGCTGGGTCGTTGTAGGCGTGCCAATTGTCTGCCGTGCGCCAGCCGCTGTTGAAGGCCTGTTGGCTGTAGGCGTATTGCATCATGGCGTCCCAGCCCTGGTGGCTGGCGGTGCCTGCCACATACAGGGGCAGTGAATGGCGGTCGGGCAGGGGGAAGGGTTCGGCGTTCCACTCGGTGACCGTCAGGGGCAAACCGACCACCTGGGCTGCGGCTATCCAGTTGATCATCCCGTCGCTGGTCAGCGGGTTCTTTTCGAGCTGGCCGATGGCGCCGTAGCTGTGTGCGTCGATCACATCGCCAGCGGTAAGCGCCGGCAGCGCGCTCAGGCCGTTGCCACCCCAGGTGCTGGTGGTGGCAATGGGTACCTTGACCCCCAGGCTGTGCAGGTGCGCGATCATGTCGACATCGAAGCGCCGTTCCAGGTCGTTCAGGAACAGTTTCGACGGGCCATGCTCCCAGGCACGCCAGGTGCGGTCTGCAGACAGGTCATGGCGCTTGGCGAAGGCTTTGGCTTGCTCCATGTAGAGCTGGCTGTGCTTGGGCACGCGCTTGTCCGGCATCAGGGCGTTGCCGTAGTGCTGGGTGATGTCGTTCTCGTTGGTGATCAATACCGCGGCAATTGCCGGGTCGTCCTTGTAGGCAAGCCCGGTGTAAGGGTTCACATGGGTCATGTACTGCTCGGCAAAACGCTTCATCGCCTGTTGAATGCTCAGGTTCACATAGGCATAGCCCTTGAGGTCGACCCGGCTCTCGCCCTTGGCCAGTTCGTCGAAGGCATAGATATTGTCATTGGCAGTGAGGGCGCGCTGTACGTGCATGTCGAGCCATACGTAGATGCCTTCGTCCTTGAGGCTTTTGACCCACAGGTCGATCTTGCGCAGTGATTCGGCGTTGAGCTGCTGGGTATCGCGAATCAGGGTGCCGTCGCCAAACACGTTCGGGCTGACCCACGGCGAGTCATGGTGGTGCAGCCGCACGAGGTTGAAGCCCAGTGCCGACAGGCGCTTGGCCTGTTTGGTGATTTCCTCGTCCGGCGTCTTGAACAGCGAGTATGCGGACAGGTTGGTGCCCCAGAAGCGTACGGGCGTGTTGTCCTCGAACACCAGTTGCTCGCCAGAGGCTTTCACAAAACCGCGCTTGCCTGCCGGTTTCTCTGGCGCATTGAGAAAGGACAGGTCGACCGGCGAGGTTTGCCAGTCGAGCTGGTCGTCGGGCCATTGTGTGGGGTCGGCCAGGCCAAAGCGTTCGGTTGGGGTGGGACCAAGCTCGATATCGCCGGTCACGTTCAACGTGGCCTTGATCTGCTGCTGGCCAGCGCTGATGGGGTCTTTGTAGAAAAACGCGCGAATTTCGGAGGTGTTGCCCTGTTCGAAGTACACCTTCGCCAGCGCCGGCTCGAAGCGCATCTCGATGCGCCTGCCTTGCGCATCCTTGCCCCATGACCAGCCGCGGTTGCCGGGTAGCAGCACCGGCTCGCCCATTTCCCCGGCGACCACGGCAGGGTCGAACTGGAACACGATGCCGCCGCCCATCACGTCGCTCTGCCTGCTGTGTGCGGTCAGGTCGAACGCCCAGGTCAGGGTTTGCGCCTGCTCCTTGCGGATATCCGCTGCCAGGTCGAAGTCCAGCTCCTTGTTCTTGCCTTGCAGGGTGTAGCGGTAGGGCGCATTGACCTTGAAGGCGGTATAAAAGCCGGTCCAACCCCAGTCAGCCGCCCAGAAATCGAACTTTGCTTTCATCACGGGGCCGCCACCGCGGGTCACGGTGGGCAGGCCGTTCTGTTCTTCGACGCTGACGAGCCAGCCTGATGCCCAGCCAGCCTGCGACACCACGGCCAGGCCAGCGAGCAGCGAAGCCCGCACGAAGCGGTGCATGGAAAAAGCGGTCATTGGCATCACCTGGGTTGAAGTCGTGCATCGGCAAGGGCGCTGGCCTGGCTGGCACGGAGCCTGCGCACCCTTTGTATGTAGGCCACCCCAAGCCCGGCGATCGACCAGTACACCGTGGGGATGATGGTGATGCTGCTGACGGTGAAAATGATCACCAGAATGCCCACCAGGGTCGCCAGCAAGGCCCGGCCCAGTTGCCGTTGCTCGTCATCCTTGTCGGGGAATGCGCGCATGGCCTTGCGGATGCCCAGCAGCACGGTGACGAAGAACGCCACGAACAGCGCGAGCCCGACCAGCCCGACCCGCAGCGCCAGGCTGACGTAGGTATTGACGATGTCGATGATGCCTTCACCCTGAATCATCGATTGCATTTCCGGGGTGTTACGGAAGTCGAACGAGCCGAACAGCGGGTTGCGCTGGATGACGATCCAGGCGTTGTCGATCAACCGTTCCCGGTAGGTAATGTTCTCTTTCTCGATATTGCCGATGAAGGGCAACAGGTCCAGCACCTTGTCGCCCCCGGGCAGCACCGTCAGCAGCGGCAGCGCCAGTACGCCGGCGAGGGCGAGCACGGTCAGGCGCTTGACCGCGCCTTTGCCCAGGGCAATGAACACCACCACGATGATCACGGCGCCGATCCAGGGGCCGCGGGACAAGGGTGCGAAAAGCCCGGCGGCCAGCAGCAGTGCGCCGAGTACCCGCTGCAGCTGGCTGCGGACGTAACCCTGGACGAACAGGTACAGGCCGATGGCCACGCTCATTACGTAACCCAGCGCAATCGCCTGGCCGGTGGTGGCGCTGGCGCGCAGCGAGCCACCGCGGCTCAGGTAACCGGACATGCTCCACTGCACGCCCATGGCATCGATCAGGGCGTTGTACAGCAGCCAGTGGCGGACGAACTCGGCGACGCCGATCAATGCCAGGACGAAGGAGGCCAGTACGAACGCCAGCATGGCATCCTTGAAGTCACTGATTTCCTTGAGCCCACGACTGGCGACGTAGTACGGCAGGAACACATCGATGTACAGGTACAGTGCCTGGCGCAAGGTGTCGGTGAGGGTGGTTTCACGCAGGTACAGCACACTCATCAACACCAGGCTTGCCGCCAGCAGCTTGTCCGGCCAGGTGCGGCCGAAGCGCAGGGTGTCGCTTTGCCTGCTCAAGGCCAGCGCCGCAGGCAGCAACACGCACAGTGTCAGCAGGCGAACATGGTTGAGGTCGACCAGGTAGTTGACCACGCCGAACCCGGGTATCTGCACCGACGCAGGTGGAATCAGGAACAGCAACATGAAAAACAACGCCATGGCATTGCGTTCGCGCCGCCCGGCGATATACAGGATGATCGCGGCCGCAGCCACGTACACCCAG
This sequence comes from Pseudomonas sp. SWRI68, assembly GCF_014269165.1. Lineage (NCBI taxonomy): Bacteria > Pseudomonadati > Pseudomonadota > Gammaproteobacteria > Pseudomonadales > Pseudomonadaceae > Pseudomonas > Pseudomonas sp. SWRI68. Next base: position 274,749 of record NZ_JABWRU010000005.1, read on the forward strand.
AAACTATGGGAGGCAAAGGCCACCAGCGTCAGGACGAACCATAGGTTGCGTCGGCGCTTGAAGTCGCTATAGGGGATGAGATCTGTCGCCGGGCGGCGCGCCATGACGAAAACGACGCCTGCCAGAAACAGAATGACGACAAGTGCACGAAAATGTTCAGGCATTGGCTAAGGCACCTATCCCTCGGTAAGCAACGGCTAGCATCATGGCTAATTGAAACTATAGTGACTTTTAGCGAATCAGTCAGAGATTGAAGTCATGCCGTCGATTGATGTGTCAGCCTCAGCGAGCCTGCGCAACCGCGCACTGAAGGCCGGGTCATGGAACCTGGTATCGCTGGTGGCGTCACAGGTCCTGCGCTTGGGCGGCAACCTGATCATGGCCCGTTTGCTATTGCCGGAAATGTTCGGTGTGATGGTCATTGCCACCACGGTTTCGGTGCTTTTGCACTTGCTCTCCGATGTCGGCTTGCGCCAGAACATCATCCAGAGCCACCGGGGTGACGACCCAGAATTTCTCAATACCGCCTGGACCGTACAGATCATCCGCGGTTTCGTGCTGTTTGCCCTGACCTTGCTGCTGGCGGCCGCGTCCTGGTTCGCGCAGCTTGCCAACCTGTGGCCGGCGGACTCCACCTATGCGGCGCCGGAGCTGCCGATGGTATTGGCGGTGACTGGCCTTTCGGCAATCATCTGGGGCTTCCAATCCACCAAGATAGATGTCGCTGTACGAACTTTCCAACAAAAGCGCGTGGTGCTGGTAGACCTTGCCTCGCAAGTGGTCGGTTTGATCGCCATGCTGGTGATCGGCTACTTCACGCGGTCGATCTGGTCACTGGTGGTCGCGGGCCTGGTCAGTGCCCTGGCGGGTACTGTACTGGGCCACACGGCCCTGCAAGGGCCGAACAACCATTTGCGCTGGGACCGCAGTGCACTGACCGAGCTGATCGTGTTTGGCCGCTGGATCCTGCTGTCGTCGATGGTGGGGGTGTTGGCCATGTACGGCGACCGCATCTGGTTTGGCGCCAGCATGACGGCGGGGCAATTGGGTGTGTATTCCATTGCCGTGCTGATCCTCGGGTCTGTGCAGACCGGGTTGCTGAAACTGGTGGGGTCGGTCGCGCTGCCGGCCTTCAGCGAAGCCGCCCGGGAAGGTGACAAAGAGCGCCTGAAGGCCCTGTACTACCGTTTCAGGTTGCTGGTCGACCTGGCCATGCTGTTTGCCTGCGGGGTGTTCCTGACCGCCAGCCCGTTGCTGATCGGCTGGATGTACGACGCGCGTTACACCGAGGCAGGTACGATCCTAGCCATTCTGTCGCTGTCCTTCTTCACATTGCGCTATACCTTGGCACACCAGATATGGATTGCCCTGGGCCTGACCAAGTACCAGGCCATGGACAACATCATCCGGCTAGTCTCGTTATGGGCGTTGTTGCCACTGCTGCTGGCCATTGGTGGGGTGAACTATGCAATCTGGGGGGTTGCCCTGCATACCTTCCCGACGCTGCTGCTGATTGTCTACGTCAACTGCAAGCTTGATATCTTCAGCATCAAGCGCGAGCTGGTGGTCTTGCCGATGCTGGCGGTGGGCGCGCTCTGCGGCCTGCTGGCGACCCGTTTGTTCAACTGGCTGTAACGCCGCCGTCTGGCGAGCGATGTTTCAACGTCGGGGCGGTCGAGTGACTGACTTTTGAACACTTCATCGAGATAGGTCGGGATCATGGGGAAGCTTACGTTGTGTACTGCGCTTTTGGGTCGTAGGGGCTTTCTTCAGAGCTGTGTCTTGCTGGGCGTTGGCGGCGCCGTGTTTGGCGGGGGCGCAGACGTTGCACGCAACCCCGTCGAAAAAACCGGCTACGTGGTAATCAACGGCTGGGTGTTGCCGTCGCAGTACTTCCGGAACGAGCAAGCATGATCAAGGACTATCAGCAGCATAAAACGCTGCGTGACGGCTACGATTTTTGCATCATCGGGGCTGGCCCCGCAGGCATTACCCTGGCGCTGCGGTTGGCGGCTGCCGGGTGGAACGTGATGCTGGCCGAAGGGGGCGGGCACGAGTATTCGCCGCATTCCCAAGGGCTGTACCAGTGCACGTCGACTGGCCTTGAGTTGTACGCCGAGGAAACACGCCTGCGTTATCTGGGCGGCACGTCCAATCACTGGGCGGGGCGCTGCCGGCCTTTTACCCCTTCGGATTTCGCCGTTGCACCGCCTGGTGACTTGCCCGGCTGGCCCATCCCGTATTCGGAAATCGAGGGTTATCTGGCGGCGGCCATGGAGATCGTCGACCTGCCGTCAGGCGCGGCATTTCATGCGATGAACACCGGCCTTAGTGGCGGCGAGTTCGAGCCTGATCGCTTCCTGCTCAGCCCGCCGACGCGTTTTGCACAGAAGTACGCAACAGCGCTGAATGAGACTGCGGGGCTGGATGTGTTCATCAATTGCAACTGCGTCGATCTTGAGTTCGACAAAGCCTCGGGCCAGGTGATGGCCGCCGTGGTGTCTGACTACGACCGCCATCGGCAGCGCGTGCAAGCCAGGCACTTCATCCTGGCGGCCGGCGCCATCGAAAATGCCCGGCAATTGCTCAACAGTGAAACCCTGCTGGCCGCCGGTATCGTCGACAAGCAAGGGCTGACTGGGTGTTGCTTCATGGAACACCTGAATATCGACATGGGGACCTTCATCCTGAAGTCGGACCAGGACAAGGAGATGCGCCAGTACTACACCACCGATGCCTTTGTCGCGGAGTACCAGGCAGGTAAGGGCAATGTGACTGCTGCATTGCTCTCGGATGTACAGACCTATGGCCGCACGGCCGAGGTCAAACACTTTCTGGAGAACCTCGCCTGTGACATGGGCGTTGCCAGCAAAATCGAATTTTTCGCCAAGTTCAGCTGCCCCGGCGACGGCGTGATCGGCACGATGATCGAGCAGTTCCCCAACCGGCAAAGCCGCATATCGCTGCTGGATGAAAAAGATGAACTGGGGGTGGCCAAGGTCAACGTCAATTGGGCGTTGAGCGACACCGACCGGCACACCATCAAGTGCATTGGCACTGAACTGGCCAAGCAGTTCGCCGACATGGACCTTGGCTACGTCAAGCTCAACGACTTCGTGTATGACACGTCGGTGCCGCTGAAGATGGCGCCGCATGCCCACCATATGGGCACCACGCGCATGGCCGCGTCACCCGAGTTCGGTGTGGTCGATGCCGACTGCAAAGTCTTCGGCACCCAGAACCTCTACGTTGCGGGAAGCAGTATCTTCGCCAAGGGCGGTGCTTCGAACCCGACCATGCCGTTGTTGCAATTCGCCGTGCGGCTGGCGGACCACCTCAATGAGAAATCGAAATCGGCTACGGGTGCCACGGTGTAACGCACGTTGTAAATGGGTTGAGTGCGATGCGGTCAGCACCAAGAAGAACGAGACCGAATTCGCCTCAGGGACAGTCCAGATTCGCTTTGATTGCGAGGCTTGCAGAATGAATGGATGGCTACGGAGTGCACTGACGTATTATGTCAATTCCACAGGGCGTGGAGGCTCGACATACAAAAAGTTCTGTAACCCTACAGGACGGGAGTGGGGCAACTACCTGGCCCGCTGGGGCAAGTTTCATTCGGTAGGCAACAACTTTCACATCAACCCTGGGTGCAACGTCACTGACCCTGCGCTGGTGCGCATTGGCAATAACGTCGGGCTCTCGGATTGCACCCTGATCGGGCACGATGGCGTGGTCGCGCTGATCGAACTCTGCTACGGCAAACACCTCGATTCCGTCGGCTACATCGATATCAAGGACAACTGCTTCATCGGCCATGGCGCAATCGTCATGCCCCGCGTGACCATCGGGCCCGACTCGATCGTGGCTGCCGGTGCGGTGGTCACCAAGGACGTGCTGCCCGGCACCGTGGTCGGCGGCAACCCGGCCAAGTTCATCTGCACCACCGAGGCCCTGATCAAAAGGGTCGAGGATCGCTGCGAAAGCTACCCCTGGATCGAAATGGTCAAACAGCGCAAAGGTGCCTTCGACCCGGCGGTCGAGCCGGTCCTGGCTGCGCAACGGCGGCAGTACTTCTTCGGGGACGGTAGCAATGGATAGAAAACCCGTCGATGTCATGGTGGTCAATTTCAATACCGCGTCCTTGCTACAGCCCATGTTCGATGCGCTGCGCCAGGCCGATAGCGAAAAACTCGCCAGTTACCTGGTTGTCGACAATGCCTCGGTCGATGACTCTGTAGAGCGCATGGCCAAGGTGTGCCCCGAGGCGCTGTTGCTGAGCAACAAGAAGAACGTCGGTTTTGGCCGTGCCAACAACCAGTTGCTTGCGCACCTGCAGGGCAAGTACGCGCTGCTGCTCAACACCGATGCTTTCGTGGCGGCCGACTCCCTGGCCAAAACCATCGAGTACATGGACAACCACCCTGAGTGCGGTGTGCTGGGTGTGCGCCTGGAAGGTCGCGAGGGTGACCTGCAACCCAGTTGCCGCTACTTCCCAACCCCCTTGAACGTGTTTGTCGGCCGTACCGGGCTGGGGCGGTTTTTCCCTGGCTTGAAAATGGTCGACGAGATGAGCTGGGACCATGGCTCGGTACGGGAGTGCGACTGGCTGCCCGGTTGCTTCTACCTGGTCCGTCGAGAAGTGCTGGACCAGGTCGGCCTGTTCGACCCGCGCTACTTTCTGTACTACGAGGAAGTTGACCACTGCAAGCGGGTCAAGGAGGCGGGCTGGAAGGTGGTGTTCTATCCCCATACCACGGTGGTGCACATCGGCGGCGAAAGCTCCAAGTCAGTCAGCGAACTGGAGGCGGCCAGCCGGCAGATCTCCAGTTACCAGATCGAGAGCGAGCTGCTGTACTTTCGCAAACACCACGGTGTTGCCGGGCTGGCACTGCACATGCTGCTGGTGTGCATAGGGGACCTGGTGCTGGCGCTCAAGGCGCTGTTGAAGGGAAGGGGCCGCGCTGCGATACGGGCCTGCTGGCGGCATTGCCAGACCACCTGGTCGCTGTTGTTCAAGACCCGGTTCGCAACCCAACCCACACGGTAGGTGAAGCCATGTTCGAGAATATCCGCGCGGACTTGCGTGCACACGGTGGTGATTGGGGCGCCCAGGGGTTCTGGGTGCTGCTGGTGTATCGCTTTGGGCGCTGGCGCTATGGTGTGCGCCCGGCCCTGCTGCGCAAACTGTTCTCCATCCTCTACAAGATCCTGTTCAAGTTCGTGCAGATCATCACCGGGGTGGAATTGCCCTGCGAGGTGGTGATCGGCCGCAACTTCGTCATCGACCATTTTGGCGGCATCGTCATCAGTGGCTACGCCCGGTTCGGCGATGACTGCCGTATTCGCAACGGTGTGGTGGTGGGCCTGAAGAACGTCAACGAGCCGATTGCGCCGGTGTTTGGCAACAACGTCGATATCGGCGCAGGGGCCAAGGTGCTGGGCAATATCCGCATCGGCAACAACGTGACCATTGGCTCCAATGCCGTGGTGCTGATCGATGTGCCCGACGACTCACTGGCGGTCGGTGTACCCGCGACCGTCAAGCGTCGAAAACCAACTGAAGCTGAGGCGTGCCCGGTCGAGTGAGGCTCATGGAGACAGGTATCGGCGTGGTGGTGATCGGCCGCAATGAGGGGCTGCGCCTGGAGCGCTGCCTGCGCTCGTTGGCGCACGGTGCGGACCAGGTGGTGTACGTCGACTCAGGTTCTAGCGACGGCTCCGTGGCCATGGCGCAGGCTTTGGGCGTGCACGTGCTGGCGCTCGACATGGCCCGCCCGTTCACCGCAGCCCGGGCGCGTAACGAGGGCTTCGCTTGCCTGCAACGGCTGTTGCCATCGATGCGCTACGTGCAGTTTGTCGACGGTGATTGCGAGGTGGACCCAGGCTGGTTGGCCAGCGCCCAGGCATTTCTGCAGGCGCACCCTGAGGTGGCGGTGGTGTGCGGGCGTCGCCGCGAACGGTTCCCCCAGCGCTCGATTTACAACTGGCTGTGCGACCTGGAGTGGGACACGCCCATCGGTGAAGCCAAGGCCTGTGGTGGCGATGCATTGATGCGTGTCGACGCGTTCACCCAAGTGGGCGGGTTCCGCCCGGACCTGATTGCCGGCGAAGAGCCAGAGTTGTGCGTGCGCTTGCGCGCCAAGGGTTGGAAGATCTGGCGGCTGGCCGCTGAAATGACCTTGCACGATGCGGCCATGACCCATTTCAGGCAGTGGTGGCGACGCAGTTTGCGGGCCGGCCATGCCTATGCCGAAGGTGCTTTTTTGCATGGGGGCGCGCCAGAGCATCATTGGTTGCGCGAGTCTCGCCGCGCCTGGCTGTGGGGCTTGGGTATCCCGCTGGCGACAGTGCTTGCCAGTGGCCTGCTGGGTGGCTGGGCGCTGCTGCTGTTGCTGATCTACCCGCTGCAGGCCGCGCGCCTGGCGCGTCGCGGTGGCAAGTCGAGGCGCGAGAACTGGTTGCAGGCGGTGTTCCTGGTGCTTGGCAAATTCCCTGAAATGCTTGGGCAGGTAAAGTTCCTGTTGAACCGGTTCGCTGCCGGCAAGGCCGCGTTGATCGAGTACAAATGAGAGCCCTATGATTGCCAGATCGATAGTGAAAAGTGTGCTCACCCTGCAACCCGGCTACTCGCTGCGGGCCTTGAACAACAAAGCCAAGCTGACGGTAGAGATCGCCAGGCAGTGGCCCGCACTGAAGGCGTTCATGCAGCGCATGTCGGCTGCGCTGGGTGATGACCGCTTCGCAAGGCTTGGGGTGGATTGCATCGGCGTCGTGCAGTGGCCCTACATCAGCAAGAATTGGCAGGCGCAGGAGCGCCTGGGGGTGGTGGCGTCGCACTTCGAAGAGGTGGCCAGGCAGTTTCCGAAATTGTTGCTGCTGGGCCGGGACGACAGCCTGACCTTGTGTGACCTGTCAGCCTATTCGAAGGGGTGCGCGCTGCTGCTGGACCGGCCCATCTGGTTCAAGCGTGAAGGTGAACTGGTGCTCAACCTGTTCCAGGGCGATCTGCGCGTGGCGTCACTGGCGTTCACCCTGTGCCGTCAGCACGGTGAGTTGTGCCTGTTCATTGGCGCCGTCCAGGGCATTCACAAAGGCATCGACAGCGAAACGTCGTTGAACATCTACAGGGACCTGACCAAGGACTTCGAAGGCCTGCGCCCCAGAAGTTTTCTGCTGGAAGCCTTCAAGTGCATGGCCAGGGCACTGGGGGTAGTGCGCATCTACGCCGTCGGCGATGCGTACCGCCACCATCGTCATCCCTATTTTGGCGCCGACAAGGCGCAAGACCTGGCCGCCCATTACGACGTCATCTGGCAGGAAAACGGCGCCACAGCGTCGGAGCGCGAGGACTTTTTCAGTCTGCCTTTGGCCGCGGCCAAGCGGGCTGCAGACGACATCGCGCCCAAGAAGCGGGCGATGTACCGTCGGCGTCATGCCTTGCTGGATGACGTTTTCGCCCGCGTTGAAGCTGCATTGTCAGGCAGCGAGCGCAACCATGGGCTACAAGGGATGAAGGGGGATGTGCTTGAACGTGCATCGGCAGGGGGGCCGCCGCCGGCGATCGACAGCCTGAAGTAACGGGTTGCCGTTGGCAGGGTTCATTACGCAGGCATTGAATTGGATTCCTATGCGCATTGCTTACTTCATCAACCAGTACCCGAAGGTCAGCCATAGCTTCATTCGACGCGAAATGCTGGCGCTGGAGCGCCAGGGCATGGAGATCCAGCGCATTGCCCTGCGGGGCTGGGACGCCGAACTGCAGGACGCCGAGGATATTGCCGAGCGGGACAAGACCCGCTACGTGCTGCAGGACGGTGTCGGTGGGTTGTTGGCACCGACGCTGCAGGTACTGCGCGCCGAGCCCCGGCGCTTCTTCGCCACCCTGTGGCTGGCCTTGCGCATGGGCCAGCGCGCAGACCGGACCTGGCCTTATCACCTGGTGTACCTGGCAGAGGCGTGCAAGGTCTTGCTCTGGTTGCAGGCCTTTGGCGCCAAGCACGTGCACGCGCACTTTGGCACCAACTCCACCGAGGTGGTGATGCTGGCCCATGCACTCGGCGGGCCTGGCTACAGCTTTACCGTGCACGGCCCGGAAGAATTCGATAAACCGCAGTTTCTGCACGTGGGCGAAAAGGTGCGCCGCGCAGCGTTTGTCGCGGCGGTCAGCTCTTACGGGCGCAGCCAGTTGTTCCGCTGGGTGGCCCATGAGCACTGGGGGAAAGTGAAGGTGGTGCATTGTGGCCTGGAGCGCGAGTTTCATGCCGTCGCCGCTGTTGCAGCACCTTCGGCGCCACGCCTGGTGTGCGTGGGGCGCCTGTGCGAACAGAAGGGCCAACTGTTGCTGATCGAGGCGGCCCGCCTGTTGGCCGCCCAAGGCGTTGCATTCGAGCTGGTATTGGCAGGGGATGGCGAGATGCGCGGGCAGATCGAAGCCCTGGTCGCCCGCCATGGCTTGCAGGCACAGGTGCGGATAACCGGCTGGATCAGCGGCGCCCAGGTGCGGGACGAAATTCTGGCGGCCCGTGCCTTGGTGTTGCCCAGCTTCGCCGAGGGCTTGCCGGTGGTCATCATGGAGGCCATGGCGTTGCGCCGGCCGGTGCTGACGACTTATGTGGCGGGCATCCCCGAGCTGGTTCGCCAGGGCGAGAATGGCTGGTTGTTCCCGGCGGGCACGGTGGAGGAGCTGGCTGCGGCAATGGCCGATTGCCTGGCGCAACCCGCCGATGTGTTGCAGCGCATGGGCGAGGCGGCGTATGAGCGGGTGCTGCAACGCCACGATATCGATACCGAGGCCGCCAAGTTGGCCAGCTACTTCAAGGCCTGCGCATGATCAGCCTATTGGCGTGGCTATTGGGCCTGGTGACGGTTGCCATCCTGCTGCCATCGTTGGTGTTGTTCGCGCAGGTGCTGCTGGCTTGCCTGCCTGTACGATCCCAGCCCGCAGCCGGTGCCAGGCGCCCGCGCGTGGCGGTGCTGGTGCCTGCGCATAACGAGGCGTCGATCATCGCGTCGACGCTGGCGAGCGTCGGCCCGCAAATGCTGGCCCATGACCGTTTGCTGGTGGTGGCGGACAATTGCAGTGACGACACCGCGCAGTTGGCGCGCAGGGCGGGCGCTGAAGTGGTGGAGCGGCACAACGATCAACTGCGTGGCAAGGGCTATGCACTGGACTTCGGTGTGCGGCATCTGGCGCAGGACCCGCCAGAGGTGGTGATCATCGTCGACGCCGACTGCCTGGTGGGTGAGGGCGCCATTGACCTGCTGGCACGCCGCTGCCTTGAAGCTGCGCGGCCTGTGCAGGCGCTCTACCTGATGCATGCGCCCGCCGGCGCGGGCCTGAAAGTGCAGATTGCCGAATTTGCCTGGCGGGTGAAGAACCTGGTGCGCCCGCGAGGGTGGGCACGCCTGGGCTGGCCTTGTCAGCTGATGGGGGCGGGCATGGCATTCTCCTGGCGGGACTTGGCAGCGGTCGATTTGGCCAATGGGCATCTCGTCGAAGACTTGAAGCTGGGCCTGGATTTGTGCCGGGCCGGCAAGCCACCGCTGTTTTGCCCTCTCGCGCAGGTCACCAGCCAGTTCCCGCTCAGCCAGGAAGGCTTGAGCAGCCAGCGCACCCGCTGGGAGCATGGCCACCTGGGGGTGATCGTGGCCCAAGTGCCTAACTTGCTGGTGGGCGCGCTCGCGCGGCGCAATTGGCCGCTGCTGGCCATGGCCCTGGACCTGATGGTCCCGCCGTTGGCGTTGCTGGTACTGGCCTTGATAGTGGTGGTAGGCGTGTGCTGGCTGGCCGCGCTGCTGTTCGGTATCACCGCACCGGCGTGGATCGCCACGGCGGCCTTGGCAATGCTGGGTGTGGCGGTGCTGCTGGCGTGGTGGCGTTTCTCTCGGGAACTGATCCCGTTTTCGGTGTTGCTTTACGCCCCTTTCTACGCCGCGAGAAAGATCCCTTTGTATCTGGGTTTCTTGATCAAACGCCAGGTTGAATGGGTGCGCTCGAAACGGGATGACAGCTGATGAGCGAATGGCAAAGCCGCTGGAAAACGATTATCGGCAAACTGCAAGTAGTCAGAGACCCTGCGCAAGCGCAACACCTGCTTGAGGCACTGTGCCGGCCCGAGGCGCCGACGGTACTGGGTTTCGTCAATGCCCATGGCATGAACCTGGTGGCGGGTAATGCGGATTACTGCAAGGCGCTGTGTTCTGCCGATGTGCTGCTGCGTGACGGGGCCGGCATGGCCATCCTTTATCGCCGCCTGGGGCTGGACCCTGGGCTGAACATGAATGGTACAGACCTCATCCCCAAGCTGATGGCGGCGTTCAAGGGGCGGCGAGTTGCGTTCTGGGGTACCCGAGAGCCGTTTCTGGGCCAAGCGGTGCAGTGCAGCGAGGCCCGCTTCGGCCTGGTGCCGGTGTCGGTCCACGATGGTTTTGCCGATGTGGCCACTTACCTTGAACTTGCCCGGGCAACGCAGCCGGAACTGATCGTGCTGGGCATGGGGATGCCCAAGCAGGAAGCGCTTGCCCAAAGGCTGGTAGCCAGTGGCGGGCCGTGCCTGATCGTCTGCGGTGGGGCGATTCTGGACTTTCTTGGCGGCAAGGTCAGCCGGGCCCCGGCCTGGCTTCGCCGGTTGGGCGGGGAGTGGATCTTCCGTTTGGTGAAGGAGCCTAAACGCCTGTTCATGCGGTACGTGGTGGGTAATCCGGCGTTCCTTATACGAACCCTGTTCTGCACCAAGGCGAAGACGCTCGATGCCCGTAACACGCCCAGGCGCATCTGACGATTTGGCCAGGCGAGCCGTCTGAAATGGCCAAAATCCATGGCTGGGCGGATTCCGCCCGCCGGGTGGGCGAGCGACTGCTACAGTGATAACAAGCGGCCTTGGGGGCGGCGAAGACTATTCAGAATACAGGATTCTACTTCAAAGGCTGTTATGGATTGATTGAGTAAGCTGCACGGCACTTGCTACGCTCAAATTAATGAGGTCTGAAATGGTTCTCGAACCCAGAAGCAGTCGTTCCTTACTTCAGCGAAGAAGCAGCGTAAGTAACGCCATTCAGGCAGGTCTAGATGGAATTGCAGTAACCGGTGTTGCCTGGTACTTGATCTATGATCAATTCGGTCACATTACCTCTGATTATGTGATCATGCTGCTGTTGTTAATTGGTGCGTTGGCTGTTATTTACGACCATTATGCAATTTATCGAACCAACGTCGGCTTGTCGATCAAGGCGTTCAGGTTGTTCAAGGCGTGGTCGGCAACCTTTTGTTTTCTGGTGGTCATGGCATTTCTTACCAAACAAAGCGAGACCTACTCGCGGTTGTTGGTGGTGCAGTTGTTTGTCTTTGGTTATTTTGCCCAGCTGTTTCTACATGTGGTGGTGCGTGAATTGCAAAAACGCTTTACCGCCCACGCCCGCCTGGACAACGCGCTTATTATCGGAGCGGGTGACCTTGCCAACTTCCTGCACCAGAAGATCAGCAACAACCCCTGGTTCGGTGAACGGGTGCTGGGTTGCGTGCTGATCAATGATTCGGCTGAGCAGGGCAGTGCCGACGCAAAGCAGCGCCTGCCGGTACTCGGGCATGTCACCGACCTTGACGAGATTGTCGCCAAGCACGCCATTCGCACGGTGTACCTGGTCACCCCGCTGGGTGGCTCCGAAGTGATTAACGATGTGTATTTGAAGTTGCTCGACAAGTGCATTGCGGTCAACTGGGTGCCGGATATCTTCTCGTTGCGCTTGATTAACCACAGTGTGCGGGAAATTGCCGGTATTCCGGTATTGACCTTGTCGGAAACACCCTTGACCGGCATGAGTCTGTTTCTGAAAAACCTCGAAGACCGGGTGCTGGCCGCATTGATTTTACTGTGTGCCTCACCGGTGCTGCTGGCGGTGGCTATCGCGATCAAGATCGACAGTCGCGGCCCGGTCTTCTTCAGGCAAGAACGGATGGGCTGGACGGGGGAGTCCTTCCGCATCTGGAAGTTCCGTAGCATGCATGTTCATCAACCGGAAAATGGCGTTGTCAAACAGGCTCAGAAGAATGACCCAAGGCTCACCCGGGTGGGGGCCTTTATTCGCAAGACCAGCCTGGACGAGTTGCCGCAGTTGTTCAATGTATTGACCGGCGAAATGTCGTTGGTGGGGCCGCGCCCCCATGCACTTCAGCACGATACGCTGTATTCGCAAGACATTGTCGACTACTTTGCGCGGCACAATATCAAACCCGGCATGACCGGCCTGGCGCAGGTCAGGGGCTTCCGGGGTGAAACCAAAGACATTGAGCAGATGATCCAGCGGGTCGACTCGGACATCGAGTACATCAACAATTGGTCGTTGTGGCTCGACTTTGTCATTTTGGTCCGCACGCTCAATGCCTTTACCGGCAAGCAGGCCTACTAGCCCGACGCTGTCGACCCTCACGCCAGCGGGTGCAGTTCCCTGAACCCGCGAGCCTCTTCCACCAGCCAATCATGCACCGCGCGGGCGCCGGGCTGGGTCAGCCCGCCGGGCGGGTAATGCACCACATAGCGTTTGTGGTTGGCGATCGCTACCCCGAATGGCACGATCAGCGCCCCCCGCTCCAGTTCATCGTTGAGCAGGGTTCGCCGGGCGATTGCCACGCCAACCCCGGCAATCGCCGCCTCGATGGTCAGGTGGTTGCGGTTGAAGGTATGCCCCCGCCGTACATCGAGGCCGCCCGCGCCGATACCTTCCAGGTAGAACTCCCATTCAGCGTACTCCGAGGCCCCTCGCCAGGCGGTGATGTCATGCAGCAAGGGGTAATGCGCAAGGTCAGCCGGCCCGTGCAGCGGTGGTCGGCCACGCAGCAGCGTGGGCGAGCAGACCGGGAAGATCTGCTCGTCCAGCAGCGGCGTCGACAGCATGCCCGGGTAACTGCCATCGTTCAGGTCGATGGCCAGGTCGAAGTCCCCCGGGTGCAGTGCCTGTGCGCTGTCTTCGGCCACCAGCCGCAACTCGATGTCCGGGTAGCGCTGCTGAAAGCGCGGCAAACGTGGCGTCAGCCATTTGGCCAGAAATGACGGAATAGAACGCAGGCGCAAGGTGCCGCGGATCTCACCGGCGTCCAGGCGCAGCAGCTCGGCCTCGATGCTGCCATAGGCCTCGGCCACTGTCTGGGCCAGGCGTTGCCCTTCGGCGCTCAGCTCGACCCCGCGGGCGCGCCGCAGGAACAGGCGATAGCCCAGCCGTTCCTCCAGCTGGCGCATCTGCTGGCTGACTGCGCCCGGTGTGATGTGCAGTTCTTCGGCGCAGCGGGTAAATGACAAATGCCGGGCCGCACAGGAGAACACATGCAGCCAGACGAACATCTGGCCATTGAGTTGTCGTCTCATCGTTTAGTACCACTAAAGCCTTGCTTAGGAGGTTTCGTTGGTCATCCTTGCCGCAGCAGGTCAGTATCGCTCAACTTCGCAGTAGCGTTCAATTTTCCCAGTGAGCCGTGCATGGGCGTTTCTGTCCAGCCCGGTCAGGCATTAGTATGGCTATCAGTGTTTTCGACCTCTTCAAAATCGGCATCGGCCCTTCGAGCTCCCATACCGTGGGCCCGATGCGGGCGGCGGCGACCTTTGCCCAGGCCCTGCGCGAGCGCGGTTTCCTGGCCCAGGTGACGCGCGTCGAGGTGCGGCTGTATGGCTCGCTGTCGGCCACCGGGGTTGGCCACGCCACCGACCGTGCATGCCTGCTCGGGCTGATGGGCCAGTGGCCGGACCGGATCGACCCCGCCACCATCGAGCCGCGGATCGACCAGCTGATGCAGGAGCACTGCCTGATGCTCGATGGTAGCCACCCGCTGGCGTTCAACTACACCCGCGACATGCGGCTGCTGGACGAAAGCCTGCCGTATCACCCGAACGCCATGACCCTTGAAGCGCTGGGCGGGCAGAGCAGCCTGTTCAGCCAGACGTACTATTCGGTGGGCGGTGGTTTCATCGTCGAGCAGGCTGAGGTCGATGCCCCGCAGAGTGAAGCGAATTCGGTCGACCAGCCGTATCCGTTTGCCAGCGCGGCTGAGTTACTGGCGCTGTGCAAGGCGCACCGGTTGAGTGTCGCGCAACTGATGATGGCCAACGAATGTGCCTGGCGCACGGAAGCCGAGGTGCGCGAAGGGCTGCTGCGCATTTGGGCGGCAATGGGTGAGTGCGTCGAAAATGGCCTGCGCAATGAGGGCATCCTGCCAGGTGGCCTGAAGGTCAAGCGCCGCGCCGCACGACTGCACCGCAGCCTTCAGGAGCTGGGCAAGCCGAACGTGATCGGTTCGACCCTCAGCGCCATGGAGTGGGTCAACCTGTTTGCCCTGGCGGTAAACGAAGAAAACGCCGCCGGCGGGCGCATGGTGACGGCGCCCACCAACGGTGCGGCAGGCATCATCCCGGCCGTGCTGCACTACTACATGAAGTTCAACCCGGATGCCTGCGATGACGATGTGGTGAGGTTCCTGCTTGCAGCGGCCGCAGTCGGCATCCTGTGCAAGACCAACGCTTCGATTTCCGGTGCCGAAGTCGGTTGCCAGGGCGAAGTGGGGTCGGCGTGCTCGATGGCGGCGGCTGGCCTTGCCGAAGTGCTCGGTGCCACGCCACCGCAACTGGAAAACGCCGCCGAGATTGCCCTGGAGCACAACTTGGGCCTGACCTGCGACCCGGTCGGCGGGCTGGTGCAGGTGCCGTGCATCGAGCGCAACGCGATTGCTGCGGTCAAGGCAATCAACGCGGTGCAGATGGCCCTGCGCGGCGATGGCGAGCACTTCATCTCGCTCGATCAGGTTATCCGCACCTTGCGCGACACCGGTGCGGACATGCATGCCAACTACAAGGAAACCTCGCGCGGCGGCCTGGCTGTCGCCTATGTCGAGTGCTGATTCACCCTGCCCGGGGCCGCTTTGCGGCCCCGGGTCTGGTTAGCGGCTTTTCTGTTTCAGCGCTACAAAGCTTGCGCGCATGTCCTTGGCCCAGCCGTCCAGCACGGGCTTGACGTCATCCAGGGTCAGCTTCTGGGTGTCGTTCTCTAGCTCCTTGCCTGCGCCCTTGCGCACCACCTGAGCGAGCACCTTCTGGCTGGCGCCGTCGAGGAAGGCTGCCTCGACACCGACATCTACGTCTTGGTCACGGCCGCCCATGGCGGTATTCACGCCTGCCGAGATCAGCGCAATCGGGATCACTTCGTAGGCCTTGAAACCCTCGTTGCTGGTGGAGACTGCGGTAATCGCCGGGCGTACGACGATGGTGCCTGGGCCGGGGGCCTTGGCCAGGGTCAGTACGCTGCCCAGTTCACGGCGCATCGCTTCGTTGAAGTAACGGCTGATCTCCTGCAGCGTCTGCGCCGAGATGACGGCTGTCGGTTGCGGTTTGGGGTAGAACTGGCTGGGCTCGATGAACACCTGGCTGTACTGATTGACGTCGACCTTGGGGTCCATCCAGCGCATCACCGGTGCGCCAGAAGGGCTTTCAGCGGGTTGCAGGCGGCTGTAGTCCTTCAAGAAGCCGGAGTAGTCGCTGGGGTCCACGCGGTTGCTGGAGCAGGCCGCGACGGCAAGCAAAGCTGCGCATAACAGGGTGATGCGAGGCAGTGATTTCATGATCGTCATGCATCCATGAGGGGTCGGCCAGAACAACGCTAGCAGGTGCGGGGGAGTTGGCCAGTGGTCAGGGGCAATCTCGAAAGGCGGTGGCGGTATGCTGTGCCAGGGCTTGGCCGCCGTTCAACTGGCATGAATCCCGGCAACTCGGCGCATAACACAGAAACTTCCTACGCTACGGTTGGACATCCGACATTTGCGTGAGGCACTCAACTTCAGCCAGCCGGTGTTCGCCATGCATCTGCACACGAGTGTTTCGACAGTTCGAAAATGGGAGCAGGGGGAGACGCGCCCTGCAGGGCCGGCGCTTAAATTGCTAAACATCATACAATGCAAAGGCTTACAAGCGATTCTTTAAGTGCTTTGTACTAAATGGTCTTGCCTTGCTTGCCTTATGAATCAGTAAGTTAGCGAATATTCTTCAGGTTCTACATTGGTGCACCCTCATCACACAGGCTTGCATGATGAGGGCGCAGAGGCAGCGCTTACCCCAGCACCTCGCGCAACCGATACCACAACATCCCCAACGCCAGCAGCGGTGAACGCAGCGCCTTGCCGCCCGGGAAGGTCAGGTGCGGTACCGCACTGAACACATCCAGCCCTTGGCTGTGGCCCACGGCAATGCCTTCGGCGAGCAGTTTGGCCGTCCAGTGGGTCACGTTCAACCCATGCCCCGAATAGCCCTGGGCGTAGTAGACGTTCGGGTGCTGGCTCAGCCGCCCGACCTGGGGGAAGCGGTTGGCCGTAATGCCGATCATGCCGCCCCATTGGTAATCGATGCGTACCTCGGCCAGCTGCGGGAACACCTTGAGTACCTTCGGCCGCATGTAGGCGGCAATGTCCTTGGGGTCGCGCCCGGAATAATGGCAGGCACCCCCGAACAACAGACGGCGGTCAGCGGTGAGGCGGTAGTAGTCCAGGCCGACCTTCTGGTCGCACAGCGCCATGTTCTGCGGGATCAGGCTACTGGCGAGCGCCTCTGGCAACGGCTGGGTGGCCACCACATAGCTGCCGGCTGGCAGCACCTTGCCACTCAGGCGCGGCTCCAGTTCATCGAGGTGCGCGTTGCAGCCCAGCACCAGGCTGTGTGCCCTGACCGTGCCGTGGGCGGTGTGCAGGGTCACGGTGGGCCCATGCTCGATGCGCAGTACCGGGCTCTGCTCGAAGATGCGCACGCCAAGGCCTGCAGCCGCGCGCGCCTCGCCCTGCACCAGGTCCAGTGGGTGCAGATGGCCCGAACCCATGTCCACCAGGCCACCGGCGTACTGGTCGCTGGCGACGACCTGGTGCATATGCTCGGGGCTGACCAGGCGTGTTTCGTGCCGATAACCCAGCGCGGCGAGGTCGTCCTGTTCGGCCTTGAAGGCGGCAAACTGGGCGGGAGTGTTGGCCAGTTCGCAGAAGCCCCAGCGCAGGTCACAGGCAATACCGTATTGCGCGATGCGCCCGGCCACCAAGGCCACCGAATCGATGCCAGCCTGTTGCAGGTAACGCACGCCATCCTGGCCGACATAACGGGCAAAACCACTGACGTCATGGCCGATGCCGCGGATCAGTTGGCCACCGTTACGCCCGCTGGCGCCCCAACCGATGCGCCGGGCTTCGAGCAAGATCACCGACAGCCCCCGTTCGGCAAGTTCGAGCGCGGTATTGACCCCAGTGAGGCCGCCGCCGACCACGCAGACATCGGCCGTCAGTTCGCCGTCCAGGCTGGGGTAGGGCGCCGTGTGGCGTGCCGTGGCGGCATAATACGAAGCGGTGTGCAGGGTATCGAAAGGCATGGGTGTTCTCGGCTCAGCGGTTGGACTTGATCTTGCTCCAGGAGCGGGTCATCACGCGCATGATCTTGGGGCTGGGCGTGCTGGAGATGTACAGCTTGTCCAGCACGTGCTGGGGCGGATAGACCTCGGGGTTTTGCACCAGGGCTTTGTCCATGTAGGCCTGGGCGTCGGGGTTGGCATTGGCATAGCCGACCGTGGTGCTGACCTTGGCGATCACCTGCGGCTCGAGCAGGTAGTTGATGAACGCCAGGGCCTGGTCCGGGTTGGCGGCGTCCTTGGGGATGGCCAGCAGGTCGAACCACAAGTTGCTGCCTTCCTTGGGAATGCTGTAGGCAACCTTGACGCCGTTGTTCGCTTCCACCGCGCGGTTGGCGGCCTGGAACACGTCGCCGGAGTAACCGAAGGCCACGCAGACATCGCCGTTGGCCAGGTCCGAGACATATTTTGAGGAGTGGAAGTAGGTGATGTAAGGGCGCAATTGGAGCAGGCGGGCTTCTGCCTTGGTGTAGTCCGCAGGGTTTTCGCTACGTGGGTCCATGCCCAGGTAGTTGAGGATCGCCGGGAACAACTCATCGGGCGAGTCCATGAAGGCCACGCCACACTGCTTGAGTTTTTTCAGGTTCTCGGGCTCGAACAGCACCGCCCAGGAGTCGATGTGGTCGATGCCCAGTGCGGCCTTGACCTTGTCGACGTTGTAGCCGATGCCGTTGGTGCCCCACAGGTAGGGCACTGCGTACTGGTTGCCGGGGTCGTTCTGCTCAAGCTGCTTGAGCAGCTTTGGGTCAAGGTGCTTCCAGTTGGGCAGCTTGCTGCGGTCCAGCGGTAAAAAGGCCCCGGCCTGGGCCTGGCGAGCGAGAAAGTGGTTGGAAGGCACGACCACGTCGTAGCCGGTGCGACCGGCCAACAGTTTGCCCTCCAGGGTTTCATTGGAGTCGAACACGTCATAGACCACCTTGACCCCACTGCTGGCCTGGAAGTCGGCCAGTGTGGTGTCACCGATGTAGTCGGTCCAGTTGTACACGCTGACGGTCGGTGCAGCTTGGGCGGCAGCGCCGAACAGCAAAGTGAATGCAGCAGGAACCAGGGATTGCAGATGACGCATGTCGACACCTCGTTGGTTTTGTTCTCGGTTTCGATGGAGGCGGGGCGCCGCGCGCCCCGGGCAAATCAAACGCTGAGCATCAGGAATTCACGCTCCCAGGAGCTGATCACCCGTTTGTAGTTCTCGTGCTCGGCACGCTTGACCGCGACATAGCCCTGGACGAATTGCTTGCCCAGGTATTGCTGCACGGTCTCGCAGTCTTCCATGTGCTGCAGGGCATCTTCGATGGTGATTGGCAGGCGCAGGTTGCGTCGCTCATAAGCCCGGCCCTGCACCGGCGCGCTCGGGTTGATCTTCTCGATCATGCCCAGGTAGCCGCACAGCAGGCTCGCGGCGATGGCCAGGTACGGGTTGGCATCGGCGCCCGGCAGGCGGTTCTCGACACGCATCGCCTCGGGGCTTGAGGTCGGCACCCGCAGCCCGGCCGTGCGGTTCTCTTCGCCCCACTCGACGTTGACCGGTGCCGAGGTGTCCGGCAGGAAGCGGCGGAACGAATTCACGTTTGGCGCGAACATCGGCAGCAGCTTGGGGATATACTTCTGCAAACCGCCGATATGGTGCAGGAACAGCTCGCTCATGCTGCCGTCTTCATTGGCGAACACCGGCTTGCCGGTGGCGATGTCGACCACGCTCTGGTGCAGGTGCATGGCGCTGCCAGGTTCATCGGTAATCGGCTTGGCCATGAAGGTAGCTGCAACGTTGTGCTTGAGCGCCGCCTCGCGCATGGTGCGCTTGAACACGGTGATCTGGTCGGCCAGGTCCAGGGCATCGCCGTGGCGGAAGTTGATTTCCATCTGCGCCGGGCCGTCCTCGTGGATCAGCGTGTCCAGGTCCAGGCCCTGCAGTTCGCACCAGTCATAAACGTCTTCGAACAGCGGGTCGAATTCGTTGGCGGCGTCGATCGAGAACGACTGGCGACCGCTTTCAGCGCGCCCGGAGCGGCCCAACGGTACCTGCAGTGGCAGGTCCGGGTCTTCGCAGCGCTTGGTCAGGTAGAACTCCATCTCCGGCGCGACGATCGGCTGCCAGCCTTGGTCGGCGTAAAGCTTGAGCACCTTCTTCAACACGTTGCGCGGTGACAGCTCGATGGGGTTGCCTTGCTTGTCGAAGGTGTCGTGAATGACGATCGCGGTCGGCTCGATCGCCCAGGGGATCTGGTACACCGCAGCCGGGTCAGGGCGGCAGATCATGTCGATGTCGGCGGCATCGAGCAGGCTGTAGTAGATGTCGTCGTCAACGTAGTCGCCGGTGACCGTCTGCAGCAGCACGCTTTCGGGTAGGCGCATGCCGCGCTCATGCAGAAACTTGGCGGTCGGCGCGATCTTGCCGCGGGCGATGCCGGTCAGGTCGCTGATCACGCATTCGACTTCGGTGATCCGGTGTTCTTTCAGCCAGGTGGACAGCTGATCGAAGGGGGCGTTCATACAGACCTCTTGGTTGGGTTTTTGTGTGCGCGGCGGGAGCCGGTGGCTTCCCAGGTGACGCGCTGGGGACTATCTTGGTCGCAGCCCCCAGGGCAATCTATCCACTTTCTCCGGCAATCAATGCACCAAAAGAGTGCAACAGGACGATGCGTGACAACGCCCAATGCCTTGCAGGTCCAGGCTTTCCACACCACCGATGTCACCGAGCAGGTGCGTGCCACCCCAGGCTGGCAACAGCAGTACCGGCAAATGTCGCCGGGGCACTTCAGCGGCGAACTGCGCTGCCTGGGGCTGGATGGCGTGGAGGTGTATGAAGAGCGTCTCAACACCCGTGTCGAGCAATTCTTCCGCCCCCCGAGCGGTTCGCTGGCGTTCTGCTTCGACCGTACGGAGAACAGCCTTTACCTGCTCAACGAGCAGAGCCGTAATATCTGGATCACCCCGGAAAACTACGAAGAGGTGGCGGTGGTGTTCGACCAGGCGTTCCTGGCCCGTCATGGTCTCGATACCCAGCGCCTGGACGGGCTGTTCATGGTGCCGTTGGGCAGTGGCCAGAACGCGTTGTTCGGCAGTTGGCTGAGCGCCACCCTGACCCGCCTGGGCCATGCCGATTGCCCGCTGCAGGGGCAGGCGCTGGCCGAGCAACTGCTGGAAGACTGCCTGTTCATTCTCGACAGTGCCTGCCAGCGCCTGGACGGTGGTGCGCTGGGCAGGCGAAGTGAAGCGCGCGAGATCATGCGCCGGGTCAGTGAGTGGGCGGCGGACTGCCCCGAAGAAACGCTCAATTTGATGGCGCTGGCCGACGTGGCCGGTGTTTCCCTGCGCCAGTTGCAACAGGCGTTCAAGGCGTTCACCGGTATGCCGCCGGCGCACTGGCTGCGCTTGCGCCGGCTCAACGGTGCGCGCCGAGACCTGCTGCGCCAGGCCGATGTCACGGTGGCCGAGGTGGCGATGCGCTGGTCGTTCTGGCACCTGGGGCGGTTTTCCGAAAGCTACCGGCAGTTGTTCCGCGAGTTGCCGAGTGAAACGCTGAAGCGGGGCAGGGGCTGAGGGCAACACTGAACCCAGCACACCCCTCGGAAAGTTGTTATCGTGCCGGGCTGTTCCCACCCGAGGTCCCGATGTTCTACCTGCCGTTGCCCAGTGACCTAGCCGACCGTCTCGCCAGCGAACCTGCTGCCAGCGACTTTTTCTCAACCGCCAGTGTTGTGCAGGCGGCCGCAGTGCTGTTCGTGCAGAACCTGCCGCGCCAGCCGGCCACCGCGACGGCAGATGCGCAGGAACGGCGCTTTGCCGAAATCGTGCGCATCGCCAGCGAAGTCGAAACCGCCGCACCGGGCCGCTTTCAGGGCCAGGTGGCGCAGCACTTCGACCGCGAGGCGTTCGCCATGGGGCTGGGCATGCTGGGTGAGAATGGCATCGGCCTGCTGGCCAGCGAGGTCGAGTACGACAGCGACGCCTTGCTCGATGCCGAAGGCCAGTGGAATTTCCGCTTTGCCGACAGCTACCGGCAGCAGGTCACGCCGCTGCACCCGGTCTACCTGCCCTCATTGGCCAGTGACCTTTTGTTGAGTGATCAACAAAACCGCCTGCTGCGAGAGTTTCTCTCCGGCGTCGACGAGTCTGTTGCGGTGCAAGGTTTCGCCGGCACCGGCAAGACCTTCCTGATCCACCAGTTCGCCCGCTTGCTCGACCCCCAGCGCACGCTGCTGCTGGCCTTGACCGAGGGCCAACTGCGCGCATTGCAGGCACGCGTCAAGGATGCCCAGGCCTACACCGCGCTGACCTTTGGGCAGTTGGCAGACGAACTCCTCAACCGTGACCTCACCAGTAATGGTTGGCGCCTGCGCGACCCGTATCGCACCAAGCTGTCCTGGCGCCCGCAGGAAGCGCAGGTGGTGAAGTGGTTGAATATCCCCGATATCGGCCCGCTTGACGCCCGCGATGTCGTGGCCTTGTGTATCAAGGCCGTGCGCAGTTTTTGCCGAACCGGCGATGCCCAGTTGCAGTTGCACCATTTGCCCTGGGCTGGGCCCGGCACCTCGCCGCTGGACCAGGAAGTGCTGCTGGAGAAGGCGCGCTTGTACTGGCAGGAGCTGATCCGCCCATCAACGCGGGAAATCCAGCTGCCGGTGCGTGATTACCACCGGGTCAAACTGCTGTCGTTGACGCAGGACGTGATCGACAGCCGTTACACCCACATCATCGTCGACGAGGCCCACGAGCTTTCGGCGCCGATGCTCGCCGTGCTGGACCGCAGCCCGCAATCGGTCATCACCCTGGGCGACGAGCTGCAGAACCTCAACGGCCTGAGCCCGCACCATGGCGGCTTTATCCGTCAGCGCTACATCGACCATTCGCTGCGCGCCGGGCCGGCGATGGACAACGTGCTCAACCCGTTGATCCAGGCGCACCCGGCCAAGATACAGGCCGCTTTCAGTGGCAGTGCCGAACACTACACCCGGGTCAGCTTCTTCGACACCGTCACGGTGCCGGAACAGCCCACGGCGTTGATCGTCGATGATGAATGGGGGCTGTTTGGCTGGTTCCAGCGCCTCACTCACCAAGGCGTGCCCTTCGTGCTGCTGAAGAGCGCACGCAAGGATTTCGAGCTGTTCGTCGAGGACTGCATCGAGCTGTACCGGTTTGGCACCCGGCCGCGCCACCCCATGTTGTTCCGCTATGCCAGCTGGCAGGCGCTGGAGCAGGACAAGGGCGATGACAAGGCCTTCGTGGCGGTGGCCAACATGCTGCGCAAGGGCTATACGCCAGAGCATTTTGCCAAGGCCAAGAGCCGTTATCGCTGGGACAAGGCGCCCAAGCTGTTCCTGGGGCGGGTGAGCGACGTGAAGAACATGGAGTTCGCCCGGGTGATGGTGTCACCGGAGCTGATGGTCACGCCGGTGGTGGCGGGCAATCGCAACGAACGTGCACGGATGCTGGCGGGCCTGTATACCGCCTGTTCGCGGGCACGGCATGAGCTGATCGTGCCAGGTGGGATGCTGGACTGGGTGAAAGACCAGGTCAGGGATTGAAGTGATTGGGGCCGCAAGGCGGCCCCAATGCACCGGTCAGTTACGGTCCAGCCACACCGTCTGTGCGTTGGTGAACTCGCGTACACCAAAGTGCGACAGCTCACGGCCAAAACCACTCTTCTTCACGCCACCAAAGGCGACGCGTGGGTCGGATGCGCAGTAGCCGTTGATGAACACGCCACCGGTATCCAGTGCCGCGGTCATGCGTTCAGCCAGTGCATAGTCAGCCGTGTAGATAGTCGCGGCCAGGCCGAACTCGCTGTCGTTGGCCAATGCCACCGCATGGTCGGCATCTTGCGCCGTGATGATCGCGGCCACGGGCCCGAACAGCTCCTGCTTGAACGCGGTCATCTCAGGGGTGACGTTGGCAAACACGGTCGGTGCGTAGAAGTTGCCCACGCCGTCGACCTTGTTGCCACCCAGCAGCAGGGTAGCGCCTTCGGCAAGGGTCGCCTGGACCTGGCCATCGAGTTCGTCGCGCAGGTCATAGCGGGCCATCGGGCCGATGTAGGTGTCGTCTTCCAGCGGGTTGCCGACTTTCAGCGCGCGCGTCGCTTCAACGAACTTGCGGGTGAAGGCTTCAACGATGCTCTCTTCGACAATAAGGCGCTTGGCCGCGGCGCAGACCTGGCCGGTGTTCTGGTAGCGACCAATGACAGCCGCCTTGACTGCGGCATCCAGGTCGGCGTCGGCCAGCACGATGAACGGGTCGGACCCGCCCAGCTCCAGCACGCACTTCTTCAGCGCGGCCCCGGCTTGTGCACCAATCGCCATGCCAGCGCGCACGCTGCCGGTCAGGGTCACGGCGGCAATGCGTGGGTCGTTGATGGCGCGGGTGACACCGTCCGGCGTCACGTTCAGCACTTCGAAGACGCCCTCCGGCAGGCCGGCATCCTTGAACAGTTCACCCAACAGGTAAGCGCTGCCCATGACGTTCGGGGCATGCTTGAGCACGTAGGTGTTACCGGCGAGGATCGCCGGCACAGCGCCGCGCAGCACCTGCCAGACCGGGAAGTTCCACGGCATCACGGCCAGGATCGGCCCCAGCGGGCGGTACTCGATGCGGGCTTTCTCGATCTGCGTCGGCTCTGCTGCCAGCATGGCTGGGCCGTGCTCGGCATACCAGCGGCACAGCCCC
This sequence comes from Pseudomonas sp. SWRI68, assembly GCF_014269165.1. Lineage (NCBI taxonomy): Bacteria > Pseudomonadati > Pseudomonadota > Gammaproteobacteria > Pseudomonadales > Pseudomonadaceae > Pseudomonas > Pseudomonas sp. SWRI68. Next base: position 298,830 of record NZ_JABWRU010000005.1, read on the forward strand.
ACGCACTTGCTCACTTCGCCACGGGCCTGCGTGATCGGCTTGCCGATTTCACGGCTGATCATCTGCGCAAAGGCTTCGGCCTTGGCTTCGAGGGTGCTGGCCAGGGCAAGCAGGTACTCGCTGCGCTGACCCAGCGACACCAGCCGCCATTGCCCATAGCCCACCTTGGCACGTTGCAGCGCCGCTTCCAGTGCGGCGTCGGTATCGAAGGGGTAGGCGCCAATCTGCTCGCCGCTGTGCGGGTCGAGGGAGATGGCATGGGTCAGGCTGCTGATCGCGCTCATGGCGGACACTCTCGTTGTTGTTAATCAGTGACGCCAGACTAGTGGTGTAGGGTTTTAATGAAAACTGAATAATAATGAGCGAAACATTCACGTTTGGAGAAAGACTGTGGACCTGGTGCAACTGGAGATCTTCAAGGCAGTGGCCGAGCAGGGCAGCATCAGCGCTGCCGCGCAGCATATCCATCGGGTGCCCTCGAACCTGACCACGCGCATCAAGCAGTTGGAAGAAGACTTGGGCGTAGAGCTGTTCATCCGCGAGAAAAGCCGCCTGCGCCTGTCGCCGGCGGGTTGGAACTTTCTCGAGTACACCCGGCGCATTCTCGACCTGGTGCACGAGGCGCGGTTGACCGTGGCGGGCGAGGACCCGCAGGGCACCTTTGCCCTGGGCTCGCTGGAAAGCACCGCGGCAGTGCGTATTCCTGCCTTGCTGGCGGCGTACAACCAGCGCTACCCCAAGGTCGACCTCGACCTCTCGACCGGGCCTTCCGGGACCATGCTCGAAGGGGTGTTGTCCGGGCGCCTGGTCGCGGCGTTCGTCGACGGGCCGCTGCTGCATCCAACCCTGGAGGGCATGCCGGTGTTCGAGGAAGAGATGATGGTCATCGCGCCCCTCAACCATGCACCGGTAACCCGTGCCCAGGACGTCAACGGCGAGAGCATCTACGCGTTTCGCGCCAACTGCTCGTACCGCCATCATTTCGAGAACTGGTTTGTGCAGGACCAGGCCGTGCCGGGCAAGATCCATGAGATGGAGTCTTATCACGGGATGCTGGCCTGCGTGAGCGCCGGGGCGGGGCTGGCCATGATGCCGCGCAGCATGCTCGACAACATGCCGGGTTGCAGCACGGTGAGCGCCTGGCCGATGTCGGAGGATTTTCGCTATTTGAAGACGTGGCTGGTGTGGCGGCGGGGCGCGGTTTCGCGGAGTTTGAGCATGTTCGTGAAGTTGCTGGAAGAGCGGCGCCTGAGTTGATGTTCCAGGTGCGATAAGGAAGGGGGTATAGCACACGCCGGGTTCAGGAAGCTTGGGAGGCCTCGGGGGTGGGGCTTCGAGAAATACGAAGCTTGTCACGACCCGAAGACACTCTACTTGGGTTTGATCGATTCAACGATGGACGCTGCCGTGGGAGCGCTGGCGATCAGGCTGGCGCCACAGGCGGTTTTCATGCCGTCGAGGGCGACGGGGATACCGTTGACGCGGTAGGTGCTACTGCCTTCCATAATCGGAAAAACGCCCTTGCATAGCGGGCATGAAACCCTGTGACCTTTTCCTGCCATAGGCTTGCCGTTGAGGTTGGTATGGGGGATGGATTCGATCACTTCCCCTCCATGATCGGTTGTATCGCCAAGACGTATGATGCTTTTCATGTTTGAGGGTGTGCCTCCAATTATCCAGGTGCTCTTAAGGAATTAGGTTGTGTGGGGTTGCATTGTTGGCTGGACTTTCTGGAATGGTCGCGTAGAGAGCCTTGATTAGATTTAGCGATTGGATTACCTGGTAAGCCCACAGGTTGCCTTGTTCAAGCATCAGTACGATACACCTTAACTAAGGTGCCGCCACTACCCGTCCCGATGGGGGGCGGGTCAGCTGGCTGACATATAGGTGTAAGTGCAATGAGCGCCTATGACTATTCTCGTTCGCAAGCGTGTAAATATGGAAAACTTTGTTGTGGGGTTTTATGAAGAACTCCTTCTTGTAAATTTTTCCGCCTTCAATATGTCTGTGTTCTATCCAAAGTTTTTTCTTCTGCTTTAAGTGGTTTTCTATTTTTTCAAGCTGATTATTCATTTTCATCGTCTTTTCGGTCTCGTGCTGGGGCAGTTAGAGCTTCTTTCGATGAAGATATCTGCTCTAGATCCTTCTGGTGTGAGGTGTGGTGGATTGATGAGCCGTTTAGGTGGGAGCGGCTGCAGCAGAAAAACTACTCAAATGTCTGGTGTTCGCCGACTCCACTTGGCCAGATTGAATCAGTATGGGCGCTGCTGTGTGATGCGCTGGTAATCAAGCTCGCGCCGCATGCGGTCTTCATGCCGTTGAGCGCGTCGGGAATTCCGTTAATGCGGTAGGTGTCGCTACCCATCGATGATGGGTAACTCTCCCTTGCGATGAAGACAGAAAACCATGTTGCCTTTGCCGGCAATCGGTTTGCCGTTGAGGATTGTATTGGCTACTGACTCAATAACTTTTCCTCCGTGATCGGTTGATTCGTTAAGTCTTAGGTTCTGTACGAAAAGTATGGTCATTCATCGTTGTGGGAGCGGCGGTGCGGCGATCCGACTTGCCCGGCGATCTGCCGCAACGCGGCAGCAAAGCCTGAGTTCGCGGCTTCTTTGACACCATTTGATATCGGGTACAGGAGCGCTTCGCACTCCATCGCGGGACAAGTCGGATCGCCGCACCGCCGCTCCCACAAAACTTTTCGTACAGAGCCTACGACCTGTAGCGTTTGATATGGCTCCTATTTGTGATTCCGCTGAGCTAGGTTCTTGGGTTATGAGTTGTCCCCTTGCCCCTACTTAATCGATAGTAGGTAAGATCTAAGTATTTCAAGAACTTCATTTTTTGTGAGTGTAAATTCTTCACCTGCGTCCATGCCGCTTAGTATATACATTAGCTCGTTAAGCTGGGCGTCATCAGATCGATGAATTTTCTCATCTATGCTAATTAAGTATGTGTGCCTGGAGAATTCAAGTGGTTTATATTCGCTTGACTCAAGAAAATCAATCATGTCCTGCACGATCTGTTGTTTCTCTTTTTTGCTGAGCATGACTTTGCCTCCTAACACATGCAGTTTAATTTTTTTTCATCAGGTGTTGCTAATCCCTGCTCGATATCCAGCTTTGTCGGGGGGTAGTGGGGTAAGTCTATCAGTTCGCCATTGATGGTTTTAGGGTGAACTCGATTTATTTTTCCTGAATGATCATACGTCTCTTCCCATGTTCGCACCTGTCCAGTCTTAGGGTTCCATTCAGTCGTGCGGGCTCTTCCTCTCGTGGGGCCAGGGGTGCGAGCTAGAGCCTCCTTCTCGTGATATCGAATTCTTCCGTCCGGAAGAGTTCGTTCCCTTACTGCTTTTGTTTGAGCAGTCTCTAGTATGGATAATTTGCGTTCTAGGGTAGCGGTAGGTCGGAAATCTCTGTTTGAGACCAGTCCAAATGGATCTGTCCATTCAATAGGGTTGGGAGCATAAGCATAGATGTTTAAGCCGCCTCCAAAGCCAATTGGATCCCTGCTAATGAATCGACCTATTTGTGGGGCGTAATATCGGTGGCGATTTAAGTGTAGGTCAGTTTCAACGTCGTAGTATTGACCTTGGAATCGTAAACGATTACAGCTGTGCGCCAACTCAGTGCCGTCGGCTCGTTTCTCGTTAGCGTGTCCCCAAACCTTAAATGTCCCGCTCCACTGAACTTTCTCATCATCGGTAGTAAGCTCCAATGCCGTTCCCAAGTGGTCACATTGATACCAGCGGAGAGCGTCGAACGGCTTCGGCGTTGGCTTATGCTGCCACACTGGATCCCGGTCGATGTCATAAGGAAAGTCATATCTCGGCTGATGCAGCATCTCCTCAATGTGATTCATCACCCTTTGTGCTACCGGAACAAAGGTTCCCGGCTCAAACACATAGTGTGTGGTCTGACCCTTTCCATCCCGACCTCGCTGCTCAAACGCCAGCGTGTCGCCGTCCCAGACAAATAGCGTCAGATCGCAACCCAGCTTTTCATCCAGCGCACGCCTTGCGTTCTCATTCCAGACCGGTCCAGCTTGTACCCGGTTGCGATACTTCGAACGTGAGTCTTTGTAGACACGGCGGCCTAGCGCGTCATAGCCGAACTCCACCGTCAGTCGGTCATCCTCGTAGCGCCGCAGCCGGTCATACAGGTCCCAGGTGAACTTGCCTGTTTTACCGTTCTCGTTTGCGCAACTTCCCGTCACCTCTGCGCATTGGGGAAATGAGCTGCACGCCGAGCAGGCCTCAAATCTGCGTGGGGAGAAGGGCAACAGGCGTTCTGAAGCGACGCCTGTTGTCCGCCTATTCCACTGGTTCTCATGGGTTCAGGGATGGACGCTGCCGTGGGAAGCGCTGGCAATCAAGCTGGCGCCACAAGCGGTTTTCATACCGTCGAGGGCGACGGGGATACCGTTGACGAGGTAAGTGTCACTGCCTTCGATAATTGGGAACGCTCCCTTGCACATAGGTGTAATCGAGTTGCTGCTTCTCTCCCTGGTTATCCGTGAGGGTGATGGACAGCAGATTGTCGTGTCCGCTCCATGAAGCCCACATTCCAAGCGACTACCTGAAGCCCGATGCTGCGCTCCCGATTTCTTTCTGGAGCCAGTCCGCCATGATGCGTCCCGACAGCAAAGTCG